>JASEFB010000049.1 GCA_030019325.1 archaeon
CTCGACTCCCGTGCTATAAGTTCAGCCTCTCTTTTTTTACCAAATAAAGCACCCTTTATCCCTTCTATAACTGCATCCTTTTTAAATATTGCACCCGGTATTCCGATCACAGAAAGACTTTCTGCACTTGCATTTCCAAAAGAGCCGGTAACAATTGTCCTTTTCCCGGCTTCTAAATCCAATTCTCTTTTGAGTAGTTCTACACCCGTTAAAATTGCGGACTTTGCAAGCTGCACTTTTCGAACATCTTTCTGTGTTATGTAGATCCCATCATGAATATGAAAAGCTCTCCAGTTCATCCTTCCACTCTTATCCATGATCCCCCTTTTAAGCATGTTTGCAATCGAATCGAGTATCCCAGAGCCACATATCCCCCTTGCTTTCTTTCTCCCCTTAATCTTTACGTTCACCTCCCCCTTTTCATTAATCCGAACACGCTCTATTGCACCATCCATCGCAGGCATTCCATACCTTATGCCAACACCCTCAAAAGCAGGACCTGCTGCAGTAGAAGTTGTGATTATTCCATCTTTTGACCCGAATACAATCTCGCCATTCGTTCCCAGGTCTATCCCCATCACCTCCTCCTCACTTCTATGTATCCCTGTTGACAATACCATAGCAACGGTATCTCCCCCCAACCCACCCGCTTACCAGTGGAAATACGAATACCTCGCATCCCGCATCTATTCCCACTTCACGAGCATTCATTTGCGCTGCATTCTTGAATTCCGGTTCATAAGGATATTCCCCTATTCCGGAGGGAGATACCCCAAGAAGAATATGTTCCATGCAAGGGTTTCCCGCTATTCCTATTTCTTCTACATTCTTCAGGTGTCTCTTTTCAATCATCTGATTCACTTCTTTCAAAAGCTTTGAGCGCATCTTCGCAAGTAAATTCGCATCCCTGTTTATGGCTTCTATTCTCGACACTACATCGCTCCCATATGCTATCTGGGGATTTATAACAACCTCAGAGCCTATTTTTTCCCCTAACTCATCGAAAAAAGCTGCTGTTATTGTAGTGGTCCCGATATCCAAAGCTATTTTTGTTACTTCTGAAATGTTTTCCCATTTCCAGTTCTCTCCTCTAGAATTCAAATTTACAATTACATCTTCACGTAATTCGAATGTACACCCCTGCTTGTATTCTCCCCCTATCTCAAATAAGCTCCAACAACTGTTACAGTTATCTCCTTTACAATACAACAATCCTGCTTTGATCGCTGCCTCTCTGAGCGTAGTACCCTCCTCCACTCGCACACTTTCACCATCCGGAAGAAAAGTTACTCTTATCATACGCTCAGAACTGCGAGAAGCCCATGAGCGGCACCCAGTCCACGCTGCATTCTCATTTCCAAGTTTCGAAGGGCATATCCAAGCTGGGGTTCTATCACGTTCTCGCGATGATTGCTGTTGTTCATCCATATAGTGCTCTCGACCATTCTCTCCAGTTTCTCCATCCCCGGAATTTGATCTGCCACCTCGCAGTCTCCTTCCAAGTCCATCATACATGCCACCAAAGAATTCCAATACGTTGAAAAATCCGCAAAAAAACTGTTCAAATTTGAATATCCCTTTTTTGGATGATAATCAATGAGAAGAGTCTCGAAGTTTGTGCGAACATTTGGTTCAAAAAGAGAGTTTACTGCCGAACGAATAGGTTTGCAATATTCATTGTATTCAGCAGTATCTATGTGTCTTCCAACGAACTTACCATCTTCAAAATATTCTCACGCGTCATCAGTCTAAGTGGAAAAGTCTCATTCCCGCTTTCAGGTAAATAAGATATCCTGTAATCCATCCATTCCTCTCCCCACAAACTCTGCCATTCATAAGAGTATGCACCTAACCAATCGCAAAGCACGACGCAATTATCACTGCAATCTGCTATATCTCCTAAAAGAAGAATATTCTGCTCATCATCATTATGAGATAGCGTCCCGTATGAAGTGAAATAGAGGTCATAATCATCCTTTAAAGGATGTCCAGCGCTGAAATCAGCCACCTCAAACGAGATGTTTTTCTTATCCTTATAAAGCCTCTTCGCTTCTTTGATGAAGTTCTCGTTTATATCAAAGCCCTTGTATTCTAGGTTATCCGAAAGTTTTGCAAGTATCTCATAGCCATCTCCATAACCGCATCCCATGTCAAGAACTTTTATCCTTCCTTCTCCCTCCTCTTCGAGCTTTTTTATATATGGTCTTACCGAGATTCTTATTATCTCATCCTCCCAGAAAGTGCGTACATTATCGTATTTCCCTATAAGACCACGCCTCCTCTTATAGTAACCACTGCTCATGGCTTCATCATAAGCTCTTTTTACACCCGGTTCAATCATTTTTTACCGCTTCCAAAGCTCCAAATGCATCCTTACAATAAATTGCGCCTATCTCCGCCGCATACGACACAGATACCGCAGCACCTCCCACTAAAACCTTCGCATCAATGCCTTCTGCTCTCAACTTCTCAACTACTTCCCCCATCCTCCTCATCGTGGTTGTAAGCAACGCAGAAAGGCCAACAAGTTTTGCATCCTCAGCTCTCACCGTTTCAACAATCTTATCCGCTGGGACATTGGTACCCAAGTCTATAACGTTAAATCCAGCGCCTTTTAGTAAAAGAGCCACTATGTTTTTGCCTATATCGTGTAAATCCCCTTCCACAGTTGCTATTACAAATTTATCCATACTTTCTCCAGTTGATGAGAGATAAGGCTCAAGAACTTGCATCCCTGCCGAAACTGCCTCCGCAGATGCCATCATATCGGGTATAAAGAACTCGCCAGTCTCATACTTCTTACCTACTACTCCCATTGCGTCATTGATACAATCTATTATTTCCTTCGGCTTCACCCCTCCTTTTAATGCCTCTTCTACAAGTTCCTCTACTCCCGGTTCTCCAACACTTCCTCCTTCAAAATCCTCGTCTTCCTTATGCCTCCTCCCCTTTATCACATTCTCGTTTATGTGCTCGATTAGTTCGTTGGAAATTTTTATCACCTCCTTTCACTCTTTACCTTCTCATTTTATCCTTTCCAAGACATCAAATTCCTGAAATATCCTCTTATTTATCTCCTCAGGAATCTCATCCACCGGAGAAGAGAGCAATTCCTCCTTCCTCTCTTTTACTTTTATCAATGTCTCATTCGCATCGCCCTCAAAAGGGTAGAATGGGATAACTTCGCCCGCATGCAAATATCTCCTCGCATATCTCGTAAACATCTTGTGCGATGTGTTCATCACTTCTCTTATCATGGTCAGGCTATCTTGCAACTCCTCTTCTATCCTTTGCTCCTTTAGCATTGACTTAATCATCCCGATATGGACGCCATCCAATATAGCCTGCTCAAAGCTGAACGTGTTAGTTCCTTCAAGTAATCCAAATGCATAATGGATGTATTGGGCACCACTGAGTGCGATAAATAGATGAGATAATAGCTTATTCACCGATGCCTCTATCCCCGGGAACTTGGAATCACCGATACCTGCCGTTGAATAGCAAGGTATCCCGTAGAAACGAGCCATTTGAACTCCGCCTATGTTATACCGGTTTGTTTCCGGCGCGCCATACATGTTATCGAGGTTATCTATCCTCACGCGCAACGGAACACTTCCGTATAGTACAGGCGTTTTCTTGCGCACTAACTGGGCAAGTGTTATCCCTGCCAAAATCTCGGCATTCAGCTGTGCAAGCATTCCAGCTTCTTATAGAGGAGCGGTGGAGCCCCCTTGCGGCGACGCCGATATGGATACCGGATACCCACGCCTCGCTATCTCTATTAAGTTCTGCGTGGTGTCCTCAACGAACTGTAAAGGACTTTTCGTTACGCACGTAATAAAAGAGATTAATGGCTCTTTATTATCGCCCGAAATGATCTCAGCCATCCTGATTACATCGTCCAATTTCTCTACATTTGTCAAACCCGCCATGACATGCTTTTTCGTGTTGTTTAACGAAGCATAGAATTTGTTTACGTCTTTATTTCCCTCTGTAATGTCTTCATCCTGTATATTCACCGTGCGGATAAAGAAATCAACATTCGGTAAGTGTTCACACAGATGCGCTGCCTGACAAAGGTCTTGAATAGTTCCTCTCCTTCGCTGAAAAACTGGAAAGCTTCTTTTAATACCGGTTTCCTCGCTTACAAAATCCTCTACCGCAATATCCAGAATTATATTGGCCTCTGAGCCTGTGCCAAACCGCACCCTTGGTTCTCTACCGTCCAGAATTAAACTATTCTCTTTTTCTCTTGCACCTAATGTTACCACTGAAGGCGCGTGCTTTACACTTTCCTCTACGAGCCCCTCAGGAATGCTTATTCGCCAGTAATCATTATGAGAAGAAATCTCGGCTCCGTTATCCTCAAATATTTCCACCGCTTCCTTATTATAAGATAATATCCCGGGGTCCCGTAAGATTGAAAGGGAAGCCTCATGTATCCTTTCTAGCTGTTCTTGCTCCAATCTCTCATACGGCTTTACCAGAATTCCTTCCCTCATTTCTCCTTCTCCAGATCTTCCAGAAATCGCAGATATTCATCGCATACACGCTCTGCTTTAAACCCTATCCAATCCTCTGGGAGAAGCTCTCGTGGGAGATGAGGATCAACAGAGATAATGCGAGAGAAAGAATCATTCAATTCAATCCGCTTCAAGAATGCGTAGCTGGGATCTATCCTATCCCCTTTTTCCACGCTCATTTTTAATTCTTCCAATTCATGCTCATAAATCGCGATAAATTTCTTGTACTCCCTCTCCAACCACCTAAGATCCCATATTTTTGGAACTAAATCCTTTATATTCTTGTGACCTTCGTATTTTGCGAAAAAAAATTCGACATAGTCTTCAATTCCGTATTCTTTTACCGTCTCTTTTATTTCTGCTCCCTTATCGTATGGGGAGATCATAACCGAGGAATGGAGGGTTCCATACCCAAGAGAAAGAAGCTTCTTTCTCAACGCATCCCTGCTGTATCGGAGTTTCTCAGGTATGTCAAAGGTCACAATATGCCATTGCCCGTCCCAGTTCCTCTCACGCATGAGTAACTTGTAATTTTTAAATATGATTGCATCCTTTCCAAGATCGGTAAGGGAATACAACGCACTTTTGTTACTCTTTCTGCTCTCTAAAAACCCTTCCTTCTTTAATCGCGATAGGGAAGTTCTTACCGACGCCTCAGACTCTTTAAAGCTCCTGAGTATCTTTATCAGCCGTTCAACCGGTACTGTCCCCTCCCTCAACAGGAGACTCAAGATTGCCTTTTCTACCAATACCATTGTTGTATAATTAGATGAGCGTAATATAATATATAACTTAACGACCGCAAATGAAATGTTATATATAAATACTTATAGCTGGAGAATAAAGAATATGGTGGCGATATGAAATGGCTCAACAGTTAGGCGGAACACCGGTATTGGTATTAAAGGAAGGTAGTGAGCGAAAAAGAGGAAAAGATGCACAGAGCAGGAACATTCTTGCAGCAAAGGCCATTTCTTCTGCTGTTAAGTCTACACTAGGCCCAAAAGGGATGGATAAGATGATGGTCAATTCCGTGGGCGACGTTATCATAACAAACGATGGAGCAACGATATTAAAGGAGATGGACACAGAGCATCCCGTGGCGAAGATGATGGTGGAGATAGCAAAGACACAAGATGAAGAGGTTGGCGATGGCACAACGGCCGCAGTGGTCACTGCAGGTGAGTTGCTTAAGCGAGCGGAGGACCTTTTGGATCAAGAGGTACATCCAACATTGATCGTCTCAGGATATAGATTAGCAGCAGAGAAAGCGTCTGAGATTTTAAATAAAATAGCTCGTGATATTTCGCCTGACGATTTCGGGACCTTAAAGAAGATAGCACTGACTTCTATGACGGGTAAAGGAGCTGGGACTGCAAAAGAGGTGCTAACCAATCTTGCTGTCGATGCGGTTAGAACGATAGCAGAAGATGGATTGAAGAAGATAGATATTGACCACATAAAGCTGGAGAAGAAAACGGGTGGAAGTACGAAAGATACGAAATTAATAAGAGGCATGGTGGTAGACAAAGGAAGAGCGCATCCAGGAATGCCTAAACGCGTGGAGAATGCGAAGATCTCACTCGTTAATACCGCTTTAGAAATAAAGAAAACAGAGGTAGAGACCGAGATAGAGATCACCTCGCCAGATCAGATGAAAACGTTCCTAGATGAGGAAGAGAAGATGCTGGGTGAGATGGTGAAGGCGGTGAAAGAAAGCGGAGCAAATGTGCTTTTCTGTCAGAAAGGGATAGATGACCTAGCACAGCATTACCTTGCCAAAGAAGGCATATTAGCGGTGAAACGAGTAAACGAGAGCGCCAGAGATAGAATTAGCGCTCAAACTGCGTGATTATGCCTCAAGCGTTGGTGACAGAGAACAACTGGCGATACAAGCTTTTGCAGACGCTATCGAGATTATTCCGCGGGCACTTGCTGAGAATGCAGGTTTGGATCCTATAGATATGCTCGTCGAACTCCGATCTGCGCATGAAGCGGGGAATACCTATGCTGGTCTGGATGTATTCAAAGGTAGAGCCACAGACATGCTTAAAGCGGGTGTTATTGAGCCACTGAGAATTAAAACACAGGCTATAAGCTCGGCAACAGAATCAGCGACCATGGTTCTGAGGATAGATGATGTCATTGTATCCCGTGCTAAGGAGAAGTCACCAGAAGGAGGTTATCCTGGTATGGGTATGGGAATGGGGGGAGAATATTGAGCTCTATTTTTTCCTCTTTATTTTTCGGGACATTTTTGATTGTCAATAGCTCTTGCTTTCAGTCTCGCTTCCCATAAATAATCCGCCTCTTCTGGTGCGCTCGCTGGTACAAATATGACTGATGCACCTTTAAGTGCGATTATCCGTGTCAGTTCAGGAAATGCCATTTCAAAACATATCAGTACACCAAAAGTAATATCATCGATCTCAAATACTGTGAATTCCTTGCCCGACTGGATAAATGGTTTTTCCATCGGATGGATGACCACCCTTTTGTATGTGCCGATCACATCGCCACGGTGAATCAACGTAGGTCATATTATAAAATCTATTCCGCATACCCGGATGTTTCTCAATCAACGGAAGTATAACGGTTTTTCCCGTCTTTTTAACCGCCTCCACAATGCTTCTCGCTTCATCACTGACCTTATTCAAATACTGCAATGTTCCAATAGCGGGGGATGGATTCGAACCATCGATCTCCGGGTTATGAGCCCGACGGGATCTCCTAACTACCCTACCCCGCTCTCCTGAGCGCTTCCCTCTTTATATTAATAGAGACGAGTTCATATAAAAATAGGTCTTAGATATCAAAAAAGCATTTAGAATTAAGAAAATTAGCAAACTATATCTTTCCCCCGGCTTCTCTACCCATGCGGGTCTTTGTTATTTACTTCTTGCATTTCATATAAAATTTTTTTTGACATAAAAGATATTTTTATATAACTAGTTCAAATAAGGATACATGATAAAAATCGAAGATAAGTTAGTAAAGGAAGCGCATGTGCTCTTACACCCGATAAGGTTCAGGATAGTGGGGCTACTTGCTGAGAAGTCGATGCACATCAATGAGATAAGCAAAGCGATGGGAGAGGAAAGGCGAATCGTTTCTTACCATCTGCAAACTCTGGAGGAATATGGTTTCGTGAACAGTAAGTACGAGATATCTGAAAAACCAAAGTCAAAGGGAAGGGCGCTCAGGAAATACTGGGTGACCGGGAAAGTGGAGGAAGTGATTTCAGAGCTTAAAAATATCTGATTTACCTCTACGAAACATCCTCCTAAGCCTTCTCGCAACCTCAAGTAGAGAGAGCCCTTTCAGATATGAAACCCTCAAAATAAGAGCAAACGTAATAGATGAATTGCTACGTAAGGCTAAACCATCCCCTTTACCCTTTTCAAAATACTGATAGATAATAACTATAGCACTTTTAGAAGAGCAGATAAGAGAACAGATGTGCCGAATAGCAGGCGTTTTTAATAACGAAAAATCAGTAGAGCTTGTAATAAAGGCTTTAGACGCGTTGAAAGTTCGAGAAGATGATGGTTTTTGGATATGCACCGAGTACGGTGATTTTTATTCAAACGACTTGCAAGAACTAAAACAGAGTACAAAGCTGAAGCTGGGGAGTAAAAATTGCATTGCATGCTGTTCCTGTAAACCTCTTCTCTTAAGAAAAAGGTTAAAAAACCGGTTTGTGGCAGATGCGGAGATCTATAACGTGAATGAGGTCAAAGAAAAATACCCTATTGCGGGAGAAAGCAGCCATGAGGTACTTTCCAAGTTGGTAGAGAAGGACGTTTCTTTTGGTAAAGCTTTTCTTTCTAAGAAAAGGTTTGACGGTGCTTATGCATGTGCGTATTGGGTACGAGAAGACGCACCGGGTGGTGATGTGTATATAGCACGTGATATAATAGGATTAAAACCTGTTTGTTTCGCGCATACCGATGGATTTGCATTTGCTTCGGAGAAGAAAGCATTAGACGCAATGGGCCATTCATATGCAATCGAGCTTGACCCGAGAACCCTCTTGCGATATAATATAGAAGAAGACCGGTTGAGTTTCGTAAAAAGAGATTTCTTCTGTGAGGTACCCGGGATAACGAAGGAGAAGGAGAAGATAAAAGAAGAATTGCTAAACTTGCTGCGAGCAAGTATTTCGAGGAGGATACCTCAGGAGGAGAAGTTTGGCGTACTCTTTTCCGGAGGATTGGATTCCACGCTTATCGCTTACCTCTGCAAGGATTTGGGTGCTGATTTCGTTTGTTATACCGTGGCCGTTGAAGATCCTGAGATGAAGGAAGCAGAAGATTTGGACTATGCGAAGTATATTGCTTTGGATTTAGGGTTACAGTTGAAGATAAAGATAATAAGGGTTGAAGATATTGAGCGCTACCTCAAAGAAGTTGTTCCCCTGATTGACGATACGAACGCCGTGAAGATAAGCGTGGCTTTGCCGCTATATCTCGCTTGTGGGATGGCGAAAGAGGACGGTGTAAAAACGGTTTTATATGGGCTCGGCGCAGAGGAGCTATTCGCAGGATACGAACGACATAAACGGGTGAAAAAGGAGAATGTGAATAGAGAATGTCTATCCGGTCTCTTGGGGATGCACGAACAGGACCTTTATCGGGATGATATGGTAGCGAAGTCGCAGGGGATTTCGCTGCGGGCACCCTTTTTGGCTCCAGAACTTGTGGATTATGCACTGAAAATCCCCGCGGTGTATAAGTTGTCTGATGATGAAAATAAGGTAATTTTAAGGGAGATAGCACGAAACCTTGGCCTGGAAAAGGTTGCACACAGGAAAAAACGGGCCGTGCAGTATGGCTCAAATGTGGTGAAGGCGATAGAGAGATTAGCTAAGAGAAAAGGGTACCGGTATACAAGGGATTACCTGAGGACTTTTTACCCTTCGCGAGATATAAAGTTGGGTTGCCTGTTCAGCTCTGGTAAGGACAGTGCTTACGCACTCTGGCTCATGCAGAAGGCGGGCTATCCAGTGGAATGTTTAATCAGCATAAAAAGCCGAAATCCTGAATCGTATATGTTCCACACACCTGCAGTCGAGTTAGTGGAGCCGCAAGCCGAAGCGATAGGCTTGCCACTCGTTACGAAGGAAACAGAGGGCGAGAAAGAGAAGGAACTGGAGGATCTGCGAGCGGCATTTAAAGAAGCAAAGGTGAGATATGGGATAGAAGGAGTTATAACCGGTGCTTTATGGAGTGCTTATCAAAAAGAACGAATAGAACGAATTGCTATGGAAGAAAACCTCACGGTGTTCTCCCCGTTATGGCATATCAATCAGGAAACAGAGCTCCGACTCATAGTATCCAATTTCGAGGTGATTTTCACGGGGATCGGTGCGTATGGTCTGGATAGAAGCTGGCTGGGTAGGAAGATAACACTTGAGGATGTTGACCGCTTGGTGGAATTGAGCAAAAATAAACCCTTACAGGGTTTTCGGGGTCAACGGGGCGGAGCCCCGTTAATCGTGAAGCATGCTGATCAATCGTTGCGAACAGTTAGAGGGCTGAACATAGCAGGAGAAGGGGGGGAATTTGAATCGTTGGTGTTGGATGGTCCTCCATTCAAGAAAAGGCTCGTTATAGTGGATAGCGAGATACTTGAGGAGAATGAGAATACCGCACGATTAGTGGTGAAGGAGGCGAAATTGGTGGGAAAGCAGGTTTAGCTTTCTTAAGCCTGATTTTCAGTTCATCACTCCTTTATATAAAATGAAAAGCATAAAATATAATCAATGCGTGGAGAAGAAACAGAAGCAGAGAGGAGAAGAAGGTGGATCGAACGAGAAGCTGCGAAAAAGCAGCCCAAGACCGTGCTGTGTTCAAAGTGTGGTAAAGAAGTGGATGAATATATGGAGATAGCAGGGAGAGTCCTTTGCGTCGATTGCTTTCTACTAGAAGAAATGGAAGAACGTGGTGCAATGAGAATGCCCGGAGAAGGCGGTGGTGGAGGATAAGAAGAAGTGGAAGACAAAAGATATGAATTACGTATTCCCCGAGGTATAACTACGGGTATAGTATTTGAAGCCGCATCGCTATTCGAACTCGAAGTAGATCAAGAAGAGGCCTCAGTTGATGATGCGTTTGATATGACTACCGGGTTACCGATTAAGGATTATGTGCCTCAGATGGTGCTAAGGGGAGATTCTCAGGAGAAATTGTTAGCTGCGAGGGAATACATATACAAGAAGCACGAGGAATGGATAGAGAATTTAGAGAAGTGGCGTGAGATGCGCCGTGAGCAAATTAGAAAAAAAATACGGCCCCGATAACGATAAAGGAGTTATAGCTCATCCAAATAACTCGCCTACATATAGCCAGTTATCGAAATAACCGTCGCTGTCCTTATTCCCTTTTATTTCCCCCGCAAAAGCATCCTTTAAAATCTCGTACACAATTCCCGCTTCTTCTTCACTCGATACCGTGAATAAAACCTTCCCTTTACTTTTTAAGATTTTATAAACTTCTCTTAGCACCTTTTCCCAGTTAAATCGCTCAAAAGGGGTGAGTTTGCCAACCATAAAGCCAAACACCACGTCAAACTCTTTACCAAAGAAGGATGAAAGAAGTGAACAATCCAATACGATGCTCTTCTTGGGATCTAATACGCCCTCCTCTAATCCTTTGCAAATTTCACATTTGTTTATATCAATAGTGAGGGGAGAAATACCCAATTCGTGCAGTGCAATGGTAGCACCACCATTGCCACAGCCAATCTCAAGTGTCTTTATATTTTGCTCTACATCTATGCGATTTTCTCTTAAAAATTCGCTGAGCACCTTCTTCAATACATCTATCCTACTCCGTGGATAAAAGCTCTCCTCCTTTAAATCGCACTCACAAAATAACCGATTCACCAATCCAACGGAATAAAATTCAATCAACCCTCCATGAAAGTGGTCCCTCTTAACCTCTACTTCTCCTTCCTTAGCGCCTTTTATCCCGCGTGCGAGTAGCCTGAATTGTTCTTTCTTTGTCCCATCTGCTATGATATCAGTAAAGATAATCCAGAAATCCAGATCTCTGTCACGCACAGCAATGCCGATCAACTCGTTTCCCTCATCATATATTCTCACCGCTTCGAGCACATCTTCTTCTTTGACCTTACCCATATATTCGAGCGTTCTGCCTATCCACCTCTGCCCTGCATAACTCTCTTCCACCAGCATAAAATCATCGATTGCCAATAAATCGCTCAATTCCATTTTATGGGAAGCCAATTATATGCGTCCCTAATTGAAAACGCACCCGATACTAAGAGGGTACCTCCTCCCTTTACAAAATTTTTTATGAACATGCTGGTTGCTCTCAGTTCCTTTAGTATCCCGGAATATAAGGTATTACCAAATCCCGCCGGTACTAGTAGTAACCTGCATACTCGAGTGGAGAAGAAGGGCGCAGCTAAGGTCGCTGGCGTTACAACCTCGCAATCAAACCCCCTGTCAATAAGGTACCGCTTATAAGTTATCTCTCTATCCCAGAGCAATGCTATTTCTATTCCCTTCACTTCTCTTCGATCCGAAGGGCAGGGTTGCGAAGCAACCGCAGAGTTCCGAACCCCGCCATAATTTTTATTTACCATGCATTCATCTCCTTATCTAATCTTTCACTGCTCCCATTTGTTAAATAATCTTCAATAATCTTAACTATACTCGTCCCCACACCTTGGATCTTTATTAATTCCCCCTTTTCATAAATCTCCCTTATGCTATCGGTTAAATTTTCTATATTTTGAGATGCCTTATGATAGGCCCACGCTGAATAGGGATTTGCAGAATTAAATTCCTTGAAAAATGCTATTAGCAACAAAAGATTTGCTACCTCAAAATTCTCTTTAAGGGGCCTTTCAAAAGTTGGCGGTGGAATGTAGTTCTTTATCCCACATTTCTTGCAAAACTCAAATGCGCACTTATTCAACCTTGCAATATAAGCCTGTGGAGGACTCTCCTGTTCGCCGTATAAGTTCTCATATTTCTCCACGAGTTCTGGGAAATTTTTGTTTAACAACTCTATGAATCTTGTTCGTTGGTTACTCCTTAAAGTCATTGCCGCACCAATCAAAATATATTTTGCATGTTCTGATGCTCTTTTAATTACCTCCTCGATATTATCGGAACTATCTAAAAGATAAGGCACGATGGGAGTAAAATCAACACCTGCTTGTATCCCTGCTTCATTTAACTTCTTAATGGATTCCAATCTTCTTTCTGGAGAAGAAGCAAATGGTTCTAAATGTGGCAATAACTCCTGATTAAAAGTTACAATTGTCAAAGAAACCGTGCACCACGTCTTTTCCGCTATTTCTTGCAGCAAATCGGTATCTCTCAAAACCAAATCGCTCTTCGTGCCAATATGAACAGGAAAACCATGCTTCGCTAAAATCTCCAATATTTTCCTTGTTAGCTCATATTTCTTCTCCGCAGGTTGATAAGGGTCGGTAACACCAGACATAGCTACAACATCTGGCCTAAGTTTTTTAACTTCTTTTTCTAAGACTTTAGGTGCGTTATTCTTCACATAGATTATCCGTGAAAAATCCTTGTAATCTCTATGCACAAGATATTTTTCGGTTATGGCATCACAATAGTTGCAAGCGAATTGACAGCCACGATAAGGATTAAGATTGTAGCGATTCCAGAACCAACCATCCCTATACTTCTGTTTTTGTAGAATACTTTTTGCTTCGATTTCGATAAATTTTGCCATATTATCAGCCTATAAGGGTTAAGATTTCAGTTTGCTTTTCTTTTGACAACTTCTTCATTCCATCTTTTATTATCCATCTTGCATCCTTACCTGGATTTGCTTTTGTCCATCTTGTTAAAAAGGCTGCTATTTCATCAGGATTCCTCTTCGTTATCTCTCTCAAAACCCAAGACACCGCTTTCTTTATCTCATTTTCGTGATCTTCCATAACTGTATCAAGAATCTTGAAGACTTCATCCGTAGTTTTAACTCTTTTATATCCTCGTAAACTTACTACTCCAAAACGCCTGATCCACTTATTCTCGCTCTTGATCCATCTTTCTGAAAGCGGTAAAACAAGTTCGGGATTTGAATAAACTATCGGTTCCACTCCAAACATAGCAAGGTTATCGCAAACAGCCCAGTTATCAAGATCGGGTAATACTGAAGAGACAAAATCTAAACAAATTTTTGGATTCTTTTGGCCAAACTTATCCAAGCTTTTCCCTGCTATCTGTCTCGCTTCAAAGGAACCTTCATTCCAGATAGTTTCTAACAATGATGGAGCTTTTGTTGCTCCTTTCTGGATGAATTTTCCTATCTCGGCGGCTATTAGTCTTAAAATAGGAAGTGGAACCCCATAAAATTTCCCTGTCTCTGGAATGATCCTTTTGTAATTCTTTGTTGCGTCTCTATCCACATTGGATTTAAGGAGTTCCTGCAATCCTTTTGTAAATTCCTCTGGTGTTTCTGATTTTTCAAGCAGTTTCTTTGTTCTTTCTTGTAACAATTTATCCATACCTTCACCTCTTTGCCAATCCTCCCCCGGATAACTTGACCCAAATACGAGCTACCGGGGGAGGAAACTAGCATCTTTACTGGTCATATTTGACCTATTTTTGCTGCATCCTGCTTTTATACATTCCAAGATATGCTTTGCTGTAAGGGTATTCTCCTTCAAATATCTGGCAAGGGAACTCCTTACAATCTTTGGAGCAAAATGCTATTTTCTTTTTCACAGCACAATCAAGCACTGGACATAGGGCATTTATGCTCCGCAGGAATTCCACCTTTTTAACTGCCTCTGGGCTATCTCCTGCTACACAACCTTGGCAGATACTTTTCATCAATTGTTTCAACCCTAGAAACTCCGGACAAAATTCATTTCCGGGTTTAACCTGACTTAAGGGCACTTAACTTGCCATCATGCTCCTTGCCCGATCGACT
>JASEFB010000050.1 GCA_030019325.1 archaeon
CCTTTATAACGGAAATATCGCCGGTAGCAGTGATAAAGAGGTCACCAATTTCCGCCGCCTCCCTCATCGGCATCACCCGGTATCCGTCCATAACCGCCTCCAGTGCTTTCCGCGGGTTTGTTTCTACCACGATCACAGATGAGCCAAGCCCTCGTGCTCGTAGCGCCACGCCTCGCCCGCACCAGCCATATCCAACTACTACCACGACCCTACCAGCAAAAAGAAGATTTGTCGCATTCATTATCCCGTGAATGGTTGATTGACCGGTTCCGTATCGGTTATCGAACATCATCTTCGTCTCTGCATCGTTGACCGCAATTATGGGGAAGCCCAACTTGTTCTCTTTCGCTCTCGCGCGATGCCGTATCACGCCCGTGGTTGTCTCTTCGCATGCGCCCTTAACGTCTTTTATCAGTTCTGCACGCTTGGTATGAATCCAGGTAATAGTATCGCCGCCGTCATCGAGCACCACCGCAGGTTTTATTCCAAGTGCTTCATCGAGACATCCATAATATTCCTCCTCACGCTCGCCCCTGAAAGCGTATGTCCTTATCCCAGACGAAGCTAAAGCGGCGGCTATGTCATCTTGAGTAGAAAGTGGATTTGCAGCTGCGAGCGCCACTTCTGCACCCCCAGCTCTGAGTGTTAAGATAAGATTTGCCGTTTCCACCGTAACATGTAGGCACGCCGTTACGTTCACGTTGTTCAATGGCTTCTCACGCATGTATCTCTCCCTTATCAAGTTCAAAACGGGCATTCTCCCTTTAACCCATTCTATTCTCTTCTTTCCGCCTTCTGCAAGGTTTAAGTCCTTTACGATACTATCTCTCATTTAACCACCCTATTCGACATTTGCTGAACCAATGCGTTCTACTATATAAAAACCTTTTTATCTTCTTATACGTTATCCGAGAAGTAAAGATGTGTGGGTAACGGGGGAAAAAGGGGAAATGATAGTAAAAGAGATAGTTAATGAAAAAGTCATGACCCTTGCAGAAGCTAAGGACATATTGACTGCTCTAAAGAGAAGTGGGGAGGGAAAGAAAAAGCAAGAGGGGGAGGAAGAGGAGGAGATAAGGTATGAGAGGCGAAAAGCCCATGAGCATACAACAAAGTTTGCTAAACTCAGAGCGGAAGAGTCGAGGGCTCTTATAAACGAGCTTCTCGGATTAGCAAAAATGAAAGAGGAGATTGCGGTACGGATTGCTGATTTGATGCCCAAAAGTCCAAACGAGGTGCGGGCAATCTATGCTAAGGAAAGATTTACACTTACCGAGGCGGACTTAGAAAAAATACTCGATTTAGTTGCAAAGTATGAATGAGCGAAGTTGTGGTTGAGCCTATTTTGGGGGAAGAGTGGATGAAAGGGTATGAACATGAAAAAAAGAGCAGGATAGAGAAGGAAAGGGTGAGTGAGAGGGTAAAGACACGAGAGACGCATGCACGAGTCCTCGATTATTTACCTTACGGACATCCTGATGACTCTCGTCCTGTATATCAGAAGAAACCACTTGTTCAGGCTGTTGGTGAAGCTAAATTCGTCTTAATGGAGCTTTCACCAAAGAAGAATAAAATTCCTGCGATGTATGAGCGGATATATATTGGAGAGGGCGAGCGGGAAGTAATAGATCATGTAATTAGGAGGTCGAGATATAAGGAATTAACGCCGACTGCAAAGGTAGAATTACCGTATGTATTAGAGATTATAGTAAAAGAGGATGAGAAAAGGTTCATACAGGCGTTTAACGAAGCAAAGCCTATCACTACGAGATTACATACACTTGATTTGCTACCCGGGATAGGAAAGAAATTGATGTGGGCGATATTGGAAGAGCGGAGGAAGGGAGAGTTCTCAGACTTTGAAGACCTCACAAAAAGAGTTAAAGGGCTTCATCATCCTGAAAAGATACTTGCAAAGAGAATAGAGGAGGAAATAGTGGAGGAGAACATCAAATACAAAATGTTTGCTCCCTAATCTAGACACGACAATTTAGATCGGGACAAAACTATTTTTGGGCTATTTCTCATTTGTTCTTTGCCCTGCGAGGATAGAAAAAAGAGGGCTTATCATTTCTTGTTAGAAGCGTAAGGCAGCATAATCAAGTATAGTCGGACTGTTAGGTTGCTAGTTCAGCAATATCTTCGGTGGTTTGCAGAAATTTATCGATGTACCTCATGCCTGGTGGAATCTTTAACCCCGGATTGATCCTGGTTCTTACGAGCCTGCAACCCTTGCTGAGGTGGACCGCGTTGCCGATCACAGAATTTGATTCGATATGTGTGGGGCTTTCCCGGGTCGATTCGGCAACAACTTTCCGACCTATAATGCTGTCAGATACACGAGTATAATCCCCAATTTGTACCGCATCCATAATTGCTGACCGCTCTACGTTTACATGCTCACCGAGTATGCAAAAATTGTCGATGTTTGAATCAGAGATGTGAGAATAGTCGCCGATCCTCGTATGCCTACCAATCAGAGCAGCCCCTTCGATGAACAACTTTTTTTCGTTATATTTCCTAATTATCTCCTCCCGCCTCTTGATCGATTCCTCACTGTAGCCCTGAACCCAAATGTTTCTGCCGGGTGCAATTTTTTCTTCCAAGATTCTTATATCCATCGCCCCATGAAGAACCTCATGCATCGTCTTTAGATATCGCTCTGGAGTCCCAACATCATACCATACGTTCAGCTTATACCCATAGACCGGGAATCCTTTATCCACCAGGTAGGGAATGAGGTCAAACCCGAAATCGAGTCTATTCCTCTCTTCCCTTATCTTTTTGAGCTCCTCACCTTCAACTATCCTTCTGATTTCCGGTGACAGAAGGTAGATGCCCGCATTGGCAAGATTACTTGGTGCTTTATCTGCTGATGGCTTTTCGATAAACCTCTTAATCCTCATATCGCTATCTAACTCAGCTATGCCATATTCTTCTACAGTTTCCACCTCTGATAGGGCAATGGTCAAAACTGCTCCCTTTTCTTCATGTGTTTTGATAAAGTCATTTAGACCTATGTTGAAGAGGTTATCTCCCTGTATAACAAGGACGGAATCACGAACCTCATAATATTCCATGTTAAGCCTATAAGAATCAGCGCTCCCCAAGTCATCCAAATTAGGCTGATGTTTGATGTGCACCCTCGGTTCGATCTTATATTTTGCTGAGAACCCAATTCCCTCTCCATACTGATCGAAAAGGTTCGTATAGTTAGTATAACCACGTTCTCCAAAGATGAAGTTTCTTACACCCTGTCCGGCTAATGTCGCCATCGAGAACTCGATTAACGGTCGATTCAAGAACCTGATACAAGGCTTTGCTATATCATGTGTTAGAGGCTTTAATCTCTTCGCCTCGCCACCGACTGGTATAAAACATCTCAGCCTCTTTACATCCATACTCCAATAAAGCTTAAACGAAGGTTTATATTTTAAAATATATCGATTTGTTAAAAATAACCATCTAATAACCCGGCTTAAGAGAGGCGTATCTCAAGATTCGGATTAAAGAGATAGACAAATGCATCTTGGGGATTGTAGTACAAGCCAACGGCTCTTATCTCTACTCCTGATGAAGATGCCTCCTCAAGAGCTTCGTAGAGCTTCCCATCCGCGCGTTTATTCGGTTTAAACGCTTTGACCTGAGGCAGTGCAGCTATAAACAGCAAGATTCCTTCTCCCCCTTCTTTCATATAGCGAGAAAGCTCTTTGAGGTGTTTTCGCCCCCTCTCCGAAGGACAATCGGGATACAGAGCATACTCTCCGTCTCTCAAAACAGCGCTTTTTACCTCGAGATAAACCGCTTTTCCAGAGCATTCCAGGAGATAGTCGATGCGCGATGCACCGAGCGGTGCGTTTCTCTTAAGAATGTGGCAGCCCTCAAGCCACGGAATGAGGGTTCTCTCCAACGATATTTCAAAGACTTTCATTTGCAGGTGGGTATCGATGAGAGCTCCCAACCCGCTCTCTTCTATCGCAAACAGCCTGAAATCTGTCTTGCCCTGATTATGCGTTCTCACACAGAACGCTCTTCTTCCTTTGACCAATAACTCTGAGAGCCTTCCGGTGTTGTTTAGGTAGGCACGATGATAGTTTCCTTTGATCTCTAGCGTTACAACGAACTTGTTAAGGCGCTCGATTATTCTGCATTCCTGAGGATTGGCAATCCTGCAGACTTTACTCCCCGTCAGTTCTTCCACCATAAGATTTTACAATTTGTGCTTGAAATGAATAAGCATAAAATAATACATTGAGGAATGTCAAAGAGTAAGATATTTGTTGTCCAGAAGCATTATGCCTCTCATCTGCACTATGATTTCAGATTGGAGATAGACAATGTTCTAAAAAGCTGGGCTGTTCCAAAAACCCCGCCAACAGATGCGACGGTCAAAAGACTGGCTGTGGAAACGGAGGATCATCCACTGTCGTATGCGGACTTTGAGGGGACAATAGCAGAAGGGCTTTATGGCGCTGGCAAAGTTGAGCTATGGGACAGGGGGGCTTTCAAGCCGGAAAAGATAGAAGAGGATAAGATCGTTTTTGAGCTCGACGGCAAAAAGCTAAAGGGAACATACGTATTACTAAAACTAAAATCGAGCGGAAAATACAAAGGCGAAAATAACTGGCTTTTGTTTAAAAAGAAACAGCAAGATGGCGGAGCGGGTGATTTACCAAAGAACGATGTATGAAAACTGCAAAAGTGGAAAAAAAGTTAAACCCGATTTACCACTCCGGAGAGCGCGAGTGTAAAACTGACACGCTAAATCTTCTTTTTGATCTCAGAAATCACTTCCTCCATTTTATCCGTCACCCAGTATATCTTGAGCGCTTTCCCCTTTGACTTCGGCTCTTCAGATATTTCGTACTTGCTGTCCACGAATCCGTATTCCTCCAAAGCCTGTAGATGGTAAGAAACGAGTCGCCTATCTTCTCCCAGTGCATTGCTTATCGCGTTGATATGCATCGGCTTCTCAGCAAGCAGTTCCACTATCCTAAACCTTACCGGATGCAAGAGCACATGCGCTTCCTCTACAAGCCTATCTTCAATTTTCATTTTCCATCACCTCCAATTAACAATCGTTAATTATAGATTATTATAGGAGCCGAGTATATAAATATCTTTAAGTAAAAAATATTTTTATATAAAAAAATGATAAAAAGGTATCACCTCCGCGTGAAGAAAGATGGAGTCAGGGAGAAAGATAAATAAAGGTAACCTCAAGGCTATGACTTTTTATCCTCCCAACTGGCTTCAAAAAATGGATGGGGGAGCTTTTTAATCCCCTAGTCGCTTCGCTTTTTGCCCTCATTTTTTCAGGTAGCGGATAGCTTTTGGCAGAGTCTCCTGTTGTATCATGTGTTCTTTCCCCTTACCATGGGGCTGGTTACCGGAACGATAGCAATAATTGCCCGGCGATGGGGCGAGGAGGATTATGATGAGGCACGGAAGGTGGCGAACCGATTCAGTAATAACCTTTGTTTTGATATCGATTCCCATAGCCCCTCTTTGGTGTTCTCATAGACCCCCCTGCGATCTACTATCTCGGTGCACGGGGCATGGTCATAACCGGAGACACGAAGTACATACGGTCAATTTTCGCCTTTTATCCCTTTACCACTCTCGTTATCGTTTATCACAGCATCTTGAGGGCGGCAGGTGATACAAAAACGCCTATGTACGTGGATATCATCTCAAATGCTTACAACGTCTTGATGAACTATATCCTTATATTTGGCAAATTTGGCTTTCCAGAACTCGGTGTGTTAGGAGCGGGTATCGCAACCGGCACATCCTACGTCACTGCCTTTGCGGTCTACTGGTTACTCCAAGCAGGAAACAAGCTGATAACACACCCCGTTTACAGCATGAATGTGAGATACAGGCTGGATACCGTAAAGAAAATGTTCACGATTGGTATTCCCGCGGGAATTGAAATGGCCATGTGGAGCTTTGCTTCCATCATTTTTACCGTGATGATACCAAAGTGCCGATGTTCATCAATTTCATGAGCCTTATCGTAACGCGCTTATCCCTGTCGTACACCCTCGGATTCGTATTGGGTATGGGTCTTTTCGGCATATGGTTAGGGATGGCCTTAGAGACGTTTCTCAGAATGATACTAATATACGCCGTTTTTGTAAAAGGAAAGTGGATGCAGGTAAAGGTATAGCCAATTTTGTACAACGGACTGTTCGCTCACAAAATCTATTTCTTTCGATTCTTCGTTTTGTAATCCTCAAGAGCTGCTCTCAGCGTATTTACTGCAAGCACAGGACTATACATATGTTCCTCTGGTAAACGGCCAAGGACCGATAAAAGGTCCTTATCCTCTATCCTGAATGCTTCTTCGATCCCCTTCCCTTTCACCATTTCGGTGATTACACTGCCGCACGCAACGGCAGGACCACGACCATCGGTTATGAATTTACTATCCGTGATCGTATCCTCGTCAACTTTCAGGTGTATCTGCATCGTATCTCCGTGTGGATCTGTTATTCTGGCAGCGCCATCGGGATTCTCCAACGCACCAACGTTTTTTGGATTAAACGCTTCTTCGATCGTCTTCTCACCGTATAACTCCTTCTCCTCTTCCCTTATCGCTTCTTCCAGCTCCCTTATCAGTTCATCGAACTTCGAAGGTTCTTCTTCGTCCGTCATTTCCCTTCTCATTCAAAACGTAGTTCTTATTATTTTATTTCACATCAAAGTAAGCCCTTATTCTTTCCACACATTCCTCGACACCCATTTTCTCCTGCTCCCCGGTGTTAAGATATCTGAGCGTTACTTTCTCTTCTTTTAGCTCATTTTTACCCACGAGCACGGCAAAGGAAGCGTGAATGGCATTGGCATAGGATAACTGCGCGCTTAGACTCCTGTTCATCACGTCTATCTGCGTGGTGAAGAATTCCCTCAGCTTAGACGCTATTTTTATTGCCTCTTTAATCACCTCTCGATCATTGGTATCCCTCTCTCTGACCGGTACTACTACTACTTCCTTTCTCTTCAGGTCCTTGGTTTCTACGCGAAATATCTCTGCCAATCGATCAAAACCAAAGGCAAACCCCGTTGAGGGAACCTCATCACCACCAAACAGAGCTGCCAGCCGATATGACCCGCCACCACATATCTGATTCTGTGCGCCTAACATACCACCAGCTTCGTAAATCTCAAATACCATTCCCGTGTAATAATCCAATCCTCGCGCTATTCCCAAGTTTAATGTGTAAGCAACGCCGTAATAATTAAGCATTTCTAAGAGCATCTCCAGTTCCTTTAACGCATCGCTCTCAAGAGCGATTATGTTATGGTCATGTGCTTCTTTTAAGGCATCCTTTCCTTTTAAATCGATCAAACGTAGTAAATCGTCGATCACTTTCCTTTTCACTCCTATTTCGTTCATAAACGTGATTACCTCGTCCCTTTCGCCCTTGTCTATCAACCTCATCACTTTGTTTATCCTCTCCTCTTCTACCTCTGCATCTCGCAATCTCTCTCTTATCATGCCCACATGACCTACGTGGAGCTCTGCTTTTATGCCTAACGACTCCAGGATATAATAAGCGAGTGCGATTACTTCTGCCTGCGCCTCGGGGCGGTCAGAGCCTATTATTTCAACACCAAACTGCCAGAATTCTCTATAACGAGCCTTTTGAGGCTCCTCATACCTGAAACAATTACCAAAATAATACACTTTGGTCGGCTTCGATGCCATCTTCAGTTCGTTAACATACATTCTTGTCACAGGTGCGGTCAACTCAGGTCTCAGTGCTAAATGCCTACCCCCCTTATCCTCGAACTCATACATATCCTTCAAGATTGCTTCACCTGATTTCAGTGTGAAGAGTTCTGCGAGCTCAAATGTGGGCGTACTTATCTCTTCATAGCCCCACCGCTCTGCGAGCTCACGCATTCGCTCCTCCATGATCCGCCTCTTCCTCATCTCCTCGGGCAGGAAATCCCTCGTGCCTCGTGCTCTTTCAATACGCATTCTTCGCTTTGTTTCCTGTTATGTTGCCTAAAAATAAAAAAGGAAAGGTCATAAATAAAAAATAGTGTGATGAACTTCAGACTGATCCTGGCAGTGGATTTGCTTGATGGTATTGTGATGCATGCAAAGCGAGGTGCTCGTGAACAGTACAAGCCAATTAACCTCTTCAGTTCTATCGTTAGTTCCTCTGACCTTACCCGTGTCATCGAAGAGATAAACCCGCAGGAAGTTTATATCGCTGACCTCAATCGACTCATGAACACCGGCGATAATCGAGAGATAATAAAGGATTTGAGAAATCGAAAGAGGGAACTGGGGATTATGCTGGATTATGGTCTCCGAGGAATTGAGGCCCTGAAAGAGGCTGTTGAAGCTGAAATAGCTGATCACTTCGTTTTAGGTACGGAAACTTCGTCCATGAATCTGATAGAAACAGCATTTAAAAGCGAGCTCTCTAACGATATAAGAATAAGCGTAAGTGTTGATCTCTTCAATAAAGAGGTGCTAACAAGCGATAAGAGATTGAAGATTGAACCCCTATTGTTAATAAAAAAGTTGAATGAGTATCCAGTACGGGATGTCATCGTGCTGGAATTGGATAGGGTAGGAACGAAAAGCGGAATAGACTTTGATTTTCTCGCTCGTGCCGTTGAGTCCTCAGAACATGATATTCTCTGCGGTGGTGGCGTGAGAAGTTGCGAAGATATATACACAATGGAGAAGATAGGGGTAAAAGGCGCACTGGTCGCTACTGCGCTCCATGATGGGTCTATCCCGGCATCAGCGATCAGAAAAACCGGTTCTTAACATGAGCAAAAATTTTCGAGAGGACGTATTGAACTTGGTAAAGCAGATACCAAGGGGGAAAATAACCACATATGGTGAGATAGCGAGAGAATTAACTGGCTCGGTTCGGGCCGCGCGTGCTGTTGGACAGGCAGTTGCAAGAAACCCTTATCCCATACAGATCCCCTGCCACCGTGTCGTGAGGAGTAACGGAGATGTAGGAGGTTATGGGTTGGGGGTGGATACGAAGATAAGACTTTTGAGGGAGGAAGGGATAGAGTTAAAGGGAAGAAAGGTGGTGAATTTCGAGGAAACACTCTTTCGATTCAACGAGGAGACGTTAAGATTCGTAACTGACAGAATGTTAGGAAAGCTCAGCACCTGGCTTCGTATTCTGGGACATGATACTATCTATGCGGGGGACATAACCAGTAAAAAGGGAGCTGAAGACGAGGATAACGCCCTTATCGCTTTTGCAGAGCACGAAGCCCGAATGATACTCACGAGGGACAAGAATCTTGCCGCATTGGCAAAGAGGAAGGGGGTGCAGTGCCGGTATATAACAACCGACGAGGTGATGGAACAATTGAAGGAGTTGTATCATCATAACATATCCATAAACCGCAAACCACTTGCAGTCAGGTGTAGCGAGTGCAATGCGAGAATAAGGAAAGTAGAGAAAGGAGAAGAGGATATGCTGAGGGAGAAAAGTTATGTACCAACGAGCATGATAGGGACATGGGATTTCTGGATTTGTGAGCGTTGCGGCAGAGTATACTGGGAAGGAAGCCATTGGAGAGGGATGAGGGAGCGGTTGAGGCAGTTGAAATAGGGTGCTATTTTGAAGGTTTACGGGATACCACGATAAGATTGAAATAAAATCAACGGCGTTCCCTTACCAATAAAAAAGTTTATTTTAATAGAAAAAATTAGAAGTAAAAAGATCGCCTCGGTAGCTCAGCCGGAAGAGCGTCAGATTTGTAATCTGTTGGTCGAGGGTTCAAATCCCTCCCGGGGCTTTAAACTCTCTGGCGGATGATGCCCAGAAACACTTTCCTTCTAACTTTAAACAATTATTTCTTCGACTGATCTCATTATACAATAAATGTCAACGGAAAAGGTGAGAACCAGACACAGAACTGTGCCCTTTATCACGCTGTCAGAGCTAAGACCCCGTATTTGGATCACGCTCTCGGGCTGTAACTTCAGATGCAAAGGATGTTTTAGCATCGCTCGTGACCCGGTAGGTGAGCTGATGAGTGTCGAGCAGTTAATAAGCTTGGTGAAGAGATCGTCACGTGAATATTATGGAGATACGCCGCTGGAAGAGGTAGTAATAACGGGTGGCGAACCCACGCTGGACAGGCAGTACCTCGTGGATTTGATATCACGACTCAGGGAATTTGTTGGATGGATAGTGCTTGATACCAATGGCTACTTTTTAGATGACGTTTTCTTACACGAGCTCATCGAAGCGGGTTTAACCGAAGTCATGTTTGACTTGAAGGCATGGGATGAAAAGCTCCATGAATGGTACACGGGGTATTCAAACAAAAGAATACTGGAGAATATACGAAATGCGTACGGGAAGGTAAAGCTCGTGGTGAATACCGTATATATACCGGGAATTGTGGATGAAGGTGAAATCGAGAAGATAGCACGGTTTTTATCTGAGTTAGAGGATAAAGAGGAGATAGATTACCGAATAAATAGATTCAGAGCGGAGTTAAGCCACGGGGAGATAGCACGGAATCCCTATCCCGAGGAGATAGAACGCGCGTACTCGATTGTTGCTACCTATATGAAAAGCTCCGTAATAGGTAAGAGTTGCGTGCGAGAACGGAAGATAGAAGAAAAAAGGGGCTGGATAACGGTGTTTCCCGACGGTACCTTAAAACGGCGGACTTTAGATGATTACCGAGCGGAGAACAAAAGGTTGGGATTAAAGGAGAGCTCTCCTATCGTCTAAGAGACCTCATCGAGCCATAAATAATCTTCCGAACCCGGCGGTTTCCATCAATCTAAAATTGTTTCTGATATAAGTCAAAACAACGAAATGACGTATGGAGGAGGATAAAAATTGATACGGAAATTTAAGTTGTCGGATTTGGCAACAATTTTAGGTATAGAGAAGGAGGCATTCCCCAAATCGCCTTACAACCGATTTATTTTCCTATATTATGCGCACATCTACCCTGATAGTTTCCTGGTCTATGTATATAAGGATCCAGAAACGGGCTTGAAGAAAATCGTTGGCTATATTATCTTTTATCCCCAGGGACATATCGTCTCCATCGCCGTGGATCCCGCATATAGACGAAGAGGGATAGGAACCGAGCTTGTCGAGGAGGTATTGAAGAGGACGAAAGGTAGAGCGAGTGTCGAAGTGCGTGAGAGCAATGAAGTGGCAAAGAAGTTTTATACGCATTTAGGCTTCACGCTGCAGACTGTGATCCCTGAGTATTATGGCGATGAAGATGCATTGGTGATGGAATGGAGAGGTATGGATAGGGTAATTGTTTAGCTGGACAATAAATCCCAATTAAACCCTTTTCTTTTAGAAAAAGAAAAGCGTTTTCGGAAAAGAAAAGCAGCCTTAAAATGTTTCTTTGGTAAAGCTTTCTTTTTTAAAGAAAGATTTGTTGGTAGTATTGGGATTTGGGGTTTGTTTGGTAGTATTGGTATGTATTGGAATTTGGGATTTTTAAAGGAACTATACAAATACCGAATAGGCATGAATGATGTGGAACTTAATAATAAAATTCATCGATCAAACGTTCTTTTGAAGGGGGCGGTTGACGGTAAGTCCTTTCGCCTATCTTCGGGAATTCCGACATCTCAGTGATCCCCAGCCGATTTACAAGTTCAGAAAGAAGCTTCTGCTTGAAATTCGCATAGGCAACCTTATTTGGTACGACTATTGCCATACGCCGCTCAGATAATTTTGGATACGCATCTTTAAACGCACCCTCAATTGTACCTACCCATTTCGGGAGCTCTGCAGTTATAAAGAGTACCGGATAGTCCCTCCATTCCCTCGCCTCATACCGCGATAAACTATCAGTAATTGCTACGTAAAGTGTATCGTGGTCTACCAGCACATTACCGGTAACAACCAGGAAGACGTCATCCACGTCGAACCCACTGAAATAGCCCACCGTTTTCTCTATATCTACTTCTGACAGCCCTGCCATCTCAGCCATTTCCGCGCTGTAGGCTCGTATTTCCCTTCTCGCATCCGCTACAAGTCCTTCTATCTCTTTTTCGAGCATCTTTATCACCGGCAGCTCCGCGAGCTTATTTGTTTTCCATGCTCTTAACCTCTCCTTTACCTCCTTTATTTTATCCCCACTCTGGTAAAACTCCAAGAATTCCTCGTCTCGCTTTTTCGTATACACGCACAACTTCTCCTTGATTAATTCCTCTTCCAAGGAATGGAAGACCGTCGGTGAAAACATTTCAGACATCTCATCTCTTATAATCTCATAGTGCGTGACCCCGGGAGTGCCATGCTTGCTTATTTTCAAAACTAATTCTATCAATTTGAGCGCCGCTCTATCCCCCTCTTCCACTGCTTTCTCGATATACTTCGAGAGATCTCCAGGCTGAGGTGAATAGCCACGTGCAACTTCGTCGAAAAACTCTTCATAGCCCGATAGACAGAGATATTCGTTATGAGCACCTATCTTGAGAATCCCTCTCCTCCTCAGCGATTTTAATAAATCCTTGCAATCCTTTCCGGTCAGCGCCGTGAAGTTTTTCACAAGCGTTTCCTCCGTCGTATAACCTTCCAACCGGTGAAATAGCCCCAAAAGGGTCTTCATACCCTCGTGTTCCTCAGCCAAACTCAAAAGTATGCTCCTATACTCCTCAGGGAACATTCTTCCTCACCACCTTATCACACGCTTCCTTATCCCGCACTTCCATTTTCACCCAATAATCGCTCCACGAGCCATTCCGCATCAAAATTCTCTAAATCGTCATAGCCTTGACCTGTTCCTAAGAACAAGATGGGTTTAGAGGTAGAATGCGCGATGGAGATAGCCGCTCCCCCTTTCGCATCCACATCGACCTTGGTCAGCATCGCGGCATCTATTCCTATCGTATCACCAAATTTCTTCGCCCTTTCCACCGCATCGTTACCTGCAATCGCTTCGTCTACGAAGATCACGAGATCTGGCTTGGTCACTCGACATATCTTCTTCAACTGTTCCATAAGATTCACGGACGTGTGCATTCTTCCTGCGGTATCTGCCAGAACCACATCTTTTCTATTCGCTCTCGCATAATTCATCGCATCATAGACAACCGCGGCAGGGTCTGCACCATACTGATGCTTCACCACTTTTATTCCTAAATTGGATGCGTGCGTCTCTATCTGTTCTGTTGCCCCAGCCCTATAGGTATCCGCAGATGCAATCACTACCGAATAACCTGCTCCAAGCAATTTCTTCGCTACCTTTGCAATACTCGTGGTCTTACCAGTGCCATTCACCCCTACGAAGACGATATTTACGGGCTTCTCGCTCTTATCCATAAACTCCTCAAAATCGAGTTGAGCACCAGCGGAAAAGACATTCAATAACGCATTCCGTATCGCTTCTTTCACTAATTTCTCTGTACCCAACCCCCATTTCTTCCTCTTTCCTACCAGTTCTTTTTTCACACTGGAAATTATCGCTTCAGCTACCGATAATGCAACATCACTCTCCAATAACGCTATTTCCAACTCTTCTAAAGGCCTTTCCAAATCTTTTTCATCTAAAACCGTCGCCCCTTCTAATACCGCCTTACCTTTCTCTTTTAGTTTCTCCCCCAATCCCTTCGGTGCTGTTTCCTCCTCTCTCTTACTTTTCTCCGTTATCCTCTCCACCACGGTTTCTCGAAATTCAGTAAGCTTCTTCCTCAGTCGTTCGAACATTTTTCGCCTTTTCTTTTTCCCGCTCTACCTTTATAATTCTGTTTTTTTCACGCCTGACGTTGCCCTTCTGATTTGGATGCCAGTTCCTGCAGTCTTGCCTGTAATACCTGCGCCTCCTGCTCTATCCTTTGCAATATGCTGGTCGTTTCACGCTGTGTATTCTCTAACTCAGTCTTCATTTCACTAAGATACGCAATCGAGGAATCAGGGTCTCGTTCCGCGCTTACTCCGCCACCTATCCTCACGATTATTTTATCCGTAGTACTGAGTGTAACGTAAACCGATGAATTTGCCCCTATTGGCACGATCAACTCGTCCCCCGCTTTCATCTTCTTCAACTGTTTGATTGTTTCTATCGCCTTCTCATGATCATTTAGAGCCTGCCTGATAAAGAGCAATTCTTGCGTCTTTTGTTCTCCCTGCGCTTGGTATTGTCGCAATCGTAAAAGCAGAGATTGCAGCTCTGCTTGCTGTTCTCTCTCTTTTTCACTTAATCCTGTCTCCCTTTCCTCCATTTTTATCGCCTTCACGTTTTATTACTACACTTTTTGGTATGAAAATACTTTATATTTTCATGCTCATGGGTGTCCCCTTGGGTCATG
>JASEFB010000051.1:0-7723 GCA_030019325.1 archaeon
TTTAACTTTTCTACCGACCACCTTAAAAGCAATCTCATTCTTTCTCTCCTTTCCCTCTTTCCCTTCCCAGTATTAGATATGCGATCCCTAATAAGCCCGCAATGGCACATGTGATTTCGAAGCCCGGCTCTTCTGGTGTTGGTGTCGATGGGGATGCTGGCGTTGTGCTCGGAGTTGGTGTGTGCTCCTCAGATTCAAGCTGAACCAAACTTTTCAGTTCTTCAGGCACATTCCCGCTCCCCACCGGCGGTACGATTGGCGATTGACCCTTATCAGCAAAGATCTTCTGCCCCGATTCGCCGATAACAAATTTCACGAACTCCCGCCCCAGTTCTGGGTTTTCTGCATTCTTAGGAACAGTAATACCGTACACAATCGGCTTTCCAGTTTTGGTGTTCCCGTCCGCGGTTTGCACTCGGACTTTTTTGTAAATGTCCGCATATTCGACCTTGCTCAGATCGATCTCTCCCGGCAAATCGACGAAGGGCAGCCCATGCTGGGCCGCGACACTCCGGTATATAAAGTAGTAATCAAGTCCACCGGCTTCAACCAATGCGGTGAGATCAACTTCTTTTGGCTTGATCGTTACCTTCTCGGTTTTCGGCTTCAGTTGCTCGGGCGTTACTATGGAATACGTTCCATTCTCCTCGCTTATCGTAATAGCAGTGTTTTTGAGAATTAAATCCTCAAATATCTGAGTGTCATTGTAGTGCAGCCCCGCAAGCTGGCATACCATTACCGATCGATAGCCGCAGGGGTCGAGATTCGGATTTGAGAAGCCAAACGTTACGCCATCCCTCCGAAGAATCTCATACCAGTTCTCAGGCGTGATTTCATCCGCATAGTGACTCATCTCTGAATTGTAGGCGAGTACGATATCATTCGTTGCGAATCTCACACACCAATCAGCAAACTCTGGGTACATCATGCTTGGTATAAGTGCGTAATCTGCGGATCCAAGCACATCTCCAATCTTTCCAACTTCAGTAATCTGTCTTATTGCTTCTACACTACCATGTGACTCCCGCTGCACATCTACATTTGGATGTAGCACCTCGAATTGTCTCTCCGCTTCTTCAAAAGGAACCGTTAAGCTCCCGGCGTGGAAAACTTTGAGTGCCTGGACTTCTTGTACTTCTACCAGATGGGTGTAAAAAGTTGCTCCGGATATAAACGCAAGTATTGCAATCACTATCCCCAAAGCCAATATCTTTCTTCTTTCCATCTCATTTCCTCCATCGATATGCAAAGTTATACCATTCGATATAAAAAGGTTTATGGTTTTTTCTGGATCAACAACTTTTATAAGAAGAAACATACAATGTATAAATGGGCATAGCGGCCATAGCGACGGGGAAACTCCCGGACTCATTCCGAACCCGGCAGATAAGCCCGCCAGCGTTCCTTACTGTACTGAGTTGCGCGAGCACCTGGGAACTAAGGATCGTTGCTATGCCCACTTTTTTGGAAAAGACGGCAACTCATTTTATATCAGGATTTTAGGATGATAGATTCACTTTTGGAACGGATTTCATAGCAAAACTAATAATAACAGGATATTTCTTAGAAAAGGGATGATGAGCGATAAAAAATTAGTTTTATACTCAGACGGAGCTAGTAGAGGAAATCCGGGACCCGCAGGTATTGGCGTTGTCATCTGCGATGAAAGAGGTGAGGTGGTAAAAGAGTATGAAGAGTTTATTGGCACCGCAACGAACAACATTGCGGAATATAGAGCATTGATAAAAGCATTAGAACTGGCGAGTAACTTCCCGATGAGCGAGGTTGAATGCTTCTCGGACAGCGAATTAATGGTTAAGCAGCTTAAAGGCGATTATGCGGTAAAAAATCCAAGATTACACGGGCTGTTTCTTCAGGTACGAGAAAAAGAGAAGCATTTTGGAAGGGTAAGCTATCTTCACGTATCGAGAGCGGAAGCCGGTATAACGAGGGCAGATGAACTTGCCAATCGCGCGATAGAAAAGAAGACCAAAAGGTCAATCGCTTATCTTTAAAACGTCTCGGAACTACTTATTAAACACAATGCACTGGTCTTTTGCAATCGCACAGGAGATAATGGGAAAGAGGAAAGAGAAAAAGCATGTTGTTGCTACTGGCATTACACCCTCTGGCGATATCCATGTAGGGAACCTGCGAGAGATAATAATTGGAGATGCGGTGCACTCCGCTCTTATAACTCGGGGCGTGGAGGCGAAACTCATCTACATCGCAGATACTTTCGATCCGCTCAGGAGGAGATACTCTTTCCTTCCTCAAGAATACGAAGCGCATGTCGGCAAACCTTTATCAGAGATACCAGATCCCAAAGGGTGCCATTCATCCTATGCAGATCACTATCTACAGCCCTTCCTCGATTCCCTGGCTGATTTAGGTATAAAAATGGAGATTTTCAGAGCAGATGGGCTGTATAAGTCGGGGATGTTCGTGGACGTGATAAGGGAAGCGCTTTCGAGAAAGGAAGAGTTAGCGCGGATAATAGAGGAAGTATCGGGTAGGAAACTGCCAGACGAATGGTCGCCTTTCAATCCTCTTTGTGCTGTGTGTGGCAGAATTACATCAGCAGTGGTAAAGGGCTACGACATAGGTAAGGAGAACGTGTATTACGAGTGTAAATGCGGCAACGAGGGTGTTGCTTCGTTTAAAGGTGGCGGTAAATTAGCGTGGAGAGTAGACTGGGCAGCGAGATGGAAAATCCTCGGCGTTACCATCGAGCCGTTTGGCAAAGACCATGCCTCTCCTGGTGGGTCTTTTGACACGGGAAAGCGAATAGCCAAAGAGATATACCACTACGAAGCGCCATATCCAATTCCCTTTGAACATGTCCTCTTAAAGCTGCAGGGAGAAGGAATGAAGGTGAAAGTTACCGCTATGTCCTCATCCCGGGGTACAAATATCCCGGTGCATGAGATATTGGAGGCGGTACCACCTGAAATTTTGAAGTATGCCCTCCCGAGGGTAAGACCAGAAAAGCATATTGAATTCAACCCCTCGTTACCGTTACTCAACCTGATAGATGAGTATGAGAGGGAGATAGGTGGTATAGGAGGAGGTGCTGCGGGAACAATCCCATTCAGGCATCTCATAACCCTTGTGCAAATTGCACGTAGCGATTTCTCGCACCTTCTCGAGATTATTAAACGAAGCGGCTATGAGCTTCATGAAGAAAATGAAGCGGAATTAAAGGAGATAAAGAAGAAGGCACGATATGCGGAAAATTGGTTGCGGACCTATGCACCTCCAAGCGTTAAGTTCGAATTGCAACTGGAGTTACCGAAAGAGGAACTAAAAAGCTTATCAGATGCGCAAAGAAACGCATTGAAGCTCTTAGCTCAGGAACTACAGGGAGGCATGACCCTGAGTGCTGAAGACTGGCATAATAAAATATATGAAGTAGCCTCCGTTACCAATACGGAAGCGAAAGAGGTATTCAAAGCAATCTACACAGTTCTATTAAAAAAGCCGTCAGGGCCACGTGCAGGCTGGCTTCTCGCTTCTCTGGATCCTGGCTTCTTAATGGAACGGTTTAAAGCGGCAGAAAAGTGGTAAACGCGCCCTTCTGAACCTCTCCCGCACCCATTATGAAACTGCGCTTCTCAATACGTCTATCCAATACCGTGCGAAACCACCGATAAAACTCCCTATTTCACTCGCTGAGATATCTTCCGGAAGAGGGGCATTTCCAGAAATAATGGGCAGCAGGAAGAAAAGAGCAACCACCACCAGTATTATTATCGTCACTATTTTCACCTTTCTTTTCACCTCCTTTTCCTTCTTTCAAAGAGATTATGTCTCTCCTATACGTATTTTCATTCTGCGGTTTAAAAATAATACCACCGCATCCAGGGAATTTAAAGATTGTTATTGCTTTCCCTCACAAACAAAAGCGGAAAGATTATGTCACTCAGGCAGCAGGGGAACCAAACAGAAAAGAAGAGGATGAGGAATACAAATGGCAGTACTAAAATCCACTCGGTAGCGCAACCAAAAGCCGTGAGGTAAAAGAGCGATGCCCATGTGCTCAACAACACGTGTCCGGCATGCGGGAACTTCGTTGTGGGTTTCCAATAGGCGATGGCAATACCGAGAACCGCAAGTGGGTTTACAAGCCACCATTTCTCGATGAACCCAAGGTGAAATTCCATCTCAGCCCCTAAAAGGATACCTCCCAGATAGGGAAAGAGTATGTCGCTTATCGTCGCTATGCCAACAGAGCCGATGTACCCTATTAGAAATACCGATATCCCTTTGCCTCGGTATAACCTGTACATGCCCGCGGTTACGAGCGCGCTTAACAGGACGTGAATCGGATGGAGGGTATAAAAAATTCTTTCAGAAGTGTTTGGTGAGAGCGAAATGGTCAAGAACATGATAATAATGCCGGTAATGGCACCGAAGGCAGTGAACGGCGCATGCCTCAGTAACTCTTTGCTAATAGGATTTGGCGTATTATGCACGTTCATCCTGAAAATTTGCCGCATCTCTCACAACCCTCGCGATTTCGTGTTGTGTAATTCTCATAACTCTAAGGATTATTAACAATTAAATAGTTTATTATTAATTGACTCACAAGCATGACAATAGTCAGTATCTCCTTGGATGATGAGCTATTGAGGGAGATAGAGAAGCTTCAAAAGGAGCTTGGCTTCTCTGGGAGGTCAGAAGTGGTGAGGGCAGGAGCAAAAATGCTCATTGCGGATTGTAAAGAGAAAGAGCGATTAGAAGGCAGCCTGAACTCGGTGCTTTTGCTCATTCACACACAGAACGTGGAGGATACCGTAACCGAGATAAAGCATGAATTCGAGGATATCATCAGTACACAGATTCATAACCATTTGAGAAAGGATAAATGTCTCGAGGTCTTCATTCTGGAGGGTGACGCGGCACGGGTGAAGGAATTGGTGAGAATGCTCCAGACCTGCGGGAAAATGGATTTTGTCAAGTTGATTGTAGCTTAAAACTTTTTACTAAAAAGTTTTAGCGGGGGAAAAACGCTTCGCGGAAAAGAGAACTAAACCCTTACTGAGCCTTTCAGGCTCGCGGGAACGCGGGCAGAGCCCGCGATTTCGGAGTAGTAGGGGCGGAGCCCCACAGTGCTAAAAGAAAAATACCCTGGCTCCTTTATTTTTCAATCTTCGCATCTATTCCAATTATATATGCGTAGGGAGCATAAGCTTTTACTTTTCGCGCTTCCTGTATCTCTATCGAAGAGAAGTGAAATTCTCCGCTTAGTTCCTGAACGTGTGCCATAAATTTCTCCTTCGCCTGGGTTATTGCTCGTTCAACCGATTTGCTCCTCTTGGCCCTCTCATCAGAATAAGAAGATTCCAGATCGTAGAAATGAATTATCCCACCCCGGGGTTTGAGCATGCTCAACGCTTCGCGGAGGAATACATACGCGCTCTTTGGGAGGTTCATGATTATCCGGTCTGCCGTGTTTATGAACTGCGTGTAAATTTCTTTTATGTCCCCTTCAATCGCTTCGATGTTTCGTACACCATTCAGGCGTATATTTTCTCGGAGATACTGTATCGCATCGGGATTGATGTCAATTGCGGTAACGTGACTTTGAGGTGCTCGTTTAGCAACTTGAATGGAGAAAGAGCCGACACCTGCGAACATATCGATTATCTCCTCCTCGTTGGTGCGGTCGAGCTGCGATGCGACTCGATTCCGCTCCTCGGCCAATCGGGGATTAAAATAAACTTTTTCCAGGTCAAGCTTGTATTTACAGCCGTGCTCCTTGTGTATCGTATCCGTCCTGCTCTCGCCAGTGATTAGCTCCAGTTTTCTTGTTCTGAATACGCCTTCCACCGGTGAAATCCGTTTTGCTACTACCTTTATGTTTTTATGCAGCTCTATTAATGCCTGCGCTACAAGCAGTTCTTTCGTATCGTTTACTACTTCTGTGAGTACCGCAATGTCCCCTATCACTTCATACGAGGGCTTGAATCCAACGATATCGTCAATGCTCTTCCGCTCTTCTAAAATCGCAAAATCTCTTGTTAAAAGTTTCTCAGCGCCTATTTCTCTTAGTTCATTATCTGTCAACGCGCGAATGAGCGGTAAATAAACGAACTTATCATCGGAGGTTATCCTGACGTCAGTTCTCAGCAGGTTGCGTTCCTTTAATGCGCTCCGGATTTCCTCGCCTTTTCTCTTCTCCACTTTCGCACACGGCAAATTCTCTGTCCCTGATTTCATGGATTTTATATTTTTTTATGCGATCTCGCGATTTCTTACAACCCTCCGCTTAGTGTAGAATTCTCTGTTTTTGGTCAACCTTTCGGTTCAAAGAAGGGTTGCAAAGATAGTTTGTACGGCAACCCTTTTCTACAGCCATATTCACGTATGCAGAATGACGCCACTAAATTGCCGATTTTACCACTTTCATGTAAACTTTTCTCGTGGAGCAACCCGTACAGGAATCCTGCGGCGAATGCATCACCAGCCCCTGTTGTATCCACCACATTAGTCGGATATGCATCGATTAAATGCGATGCGCCGGTGCTACTGGCAACATAACAGCCCCGCTCGCCAAGCGTCACACAGACAATCCGAGCCCCCTTGTTTAGAAGCATATCAGCACCTTTATCATAATCCGCTCCTTCTATCAGTGATTTTAACTCCTTCAGGCTGAGAAAAACAACTTCGCTTCGCTCTATGAGTTCACTCAAATCCTCAAGCTCGTAGTTGAAACAGAGCATGCCGGGGCTGAAACTGAGCTTCGCAGTTATGCTCTTCGCCAATTCGCGTTGCATCTCTAACTGCTCTTTGTTTACAAATGAGCTTGTATGCAGGAATCGTGCGGTATCTACAAATTCTCTCTCAATATCCTCGATGCAGAGCCGCTCATTCACGCCGGGATAGATATACAGTGCCCTTTCTCCTGTGACATCGATGAACCCGATTGCAGCGCCTGTGTAACCCTCTTCGATTCTGATCCTTGTTTCCACCCCTTCTTTCCTGAATTCTTCCAGAATTAGTTCTCCTTCTTCGTCGGTACCTACAATTCCCACAAAACCAACCTCAACGCCTAATCTCGCTAACGAAACGATTGTATTTGCTGCAGAGCCACCAGGTGCCTTCTTTACATCTATAATCCCTACCTCTTCCCCGCCTCGTGCTATTCGCTCCACAACATATAACACATCGTAATTCAAAGCTCCTAAGCCGATCACCTCTTTTTTACGCATTTTAATTGCACTTTTAGCCCCCTCTCTCAACCATATATCGTTCAACTCTTCTTTTCATCGCCGAAAACTCCTCAAAAACATCCAATTTCTTGCAGCGCTCCGCCAAATATCCCATGTCTAGGTTATCAAACTGTCGGACATAAATTCCTTCGGCATCCTTTATGTCCTGTTCGCTTCCAAATAGCAGTTTGTTCGCAATCATATCCTCCGGCGATGCGACATAAAACTCAAAATCCGCTAAACTCACTTTCCTTCTCCTTTTTAGTGTTATGAGATCATTTTCATTTAAAAACGTGCATACCAATTTTAATCTCTCATGCATGCTTCGCATTTTTCGCTATCCTCATTGCAAAATCAATAAGGCTTAAACCTTGTTCAAAGGTCTCGATATTGGAGAATTGTCTCGCTCTTAAGGCTTCTCTTATCCTTTCTTTCTCCCTCTCTTCTCTTATTCTTTCTCTCAGTTCTTCTTTCTTCATTCTTCTTGAGCCAGAACCTCAAATATCTTT
>JASEFB010000051.1:7821-14212 GCA_030019325.1 archaeon
CTTACCAAGCTCCGAGACCAAAAACCACTCTATTCCCACACCATGCCGGACGAAATATTCGTCTCGATCTTTCGCAAAGCCGAAGCCGAGAAGCCCGAACAACTTAAGTGCCGGCATGATCCTCTCTCCGAAAACGTCCGGTTAATTTCTTCATTCACTTCGTATGGCTGCTCGTAGTCCTCTTCTATCTCTTCTCCATAGCCCATTAGCCATTCCTCGAACTCTGCATCCCATGCCACGCTTGCCGGGTCGAGTTCAAAGTAAGTTTCAAATCTGCGAATGTATCGTTGCGGATTTTTGCATGCCGAGAGAATATCATCCAGTTGCTCTTTGTCTATTTCCCCTCTCTCGTAGAGGAATTTGAAGAATTTCTTGAAAGCAACAAGTATAGGGCGAACATCACCCTTAGTACTGTTCAGCACCTTCCGGATATACCAATCACCGAGATGATCTTCTCTATCACCGCCGGACGCATCTAAAACTCTTTTCCCTATATAATCTCCGAGATAGTGTAAGGCAAAGAAATCGACTCTTTGAGCGTGTTCTGAAGCTGTTTCTGCGCTTATTCCTTTATTCATTGTTAGATGCGTGAAAAACTGCTTGTGTAATCTCTCCGTTTTCTTTTCTAACTGTATACGGGGCATTTCTTCTTTTTACACCTTGCTAGCTAAGTTTTTCTTCCATATTTTGTGTTCAATCCGATTTCATTAACTCTCTTATAAAAGGTTATCGAAACCTATTTTCCCCTTCATAAATATATCCATTTCTTCATATCTAAAACTGTTCTTCCATAAACTGATACTTTTTTTAGCGCCAATTATTTTTTAAAATAAAGTGCTATGCACCGAGCTTATAACAAACACGGGTTCTTCAGTTTTTCGGATAGTGGAGTCAGAGAGCTGAGTTGCGTGAAGCACGGCGAATCAGAAATCAATGCTATATGTAGAGTATTAGAGATAGCAAGAAAGGAGATAAGGACGAAAGGGGGTGTCGAAAGAGGTGTTCTTCACGGAATAGTCGCTGACGATACCGCAAAATTACCGTTGGTCTCATGGGAAGAGCGCGAGGAGCTTGTGAAGGACAAGGTCGTGCTCATAGAAAATGCCTCTGTGAAGAGGTGGAAGGGGCTGCCTACATTGTATGCGGGGAGAAACACGAACGTACGCGAAATCGACGAGGATATCGGCTTTCCCAGTTACGCTGATTTGATAAAGCCAAGGAAGAGGAGTATAGGGGAAATCGTTAGATGTGAAGGCGCTTTCGATGTTATCGTAGAAGGTTATATCATATCAATCGTGGAGGAAGCAGATAAAAGGGTGCTGGTATTAGACGATGGTACAGGTGCGGTATATCTCGTATTAAGAGGAAGAGAAACTGAAAAGCGTTTCTCTTTTGGGGTGTCTGTTAGGGCGAGAGGAAATGTGGCAGACTCTGAAAAGGGGTATGTGTTAATGGCAGAGGAAGTTGAAATACGAGGCGAAGAGTTTATACTAAATGGGATAAAGAACTTTTTGTGTAAATATACCTGATTTAAAATAAGCCCTTACAGGGTTTTCGGGGTAGTAGGGCGGAGCCCTACATTTGTAGGTAAATAAAAAGGAGGAGCGAAGATAGGAGAGGAGATACGATGAGAGATGTGGCGATAATAGGAATTGGGCATACGAAGTTCGGGAGAGCTTCGAAGACATTAATTGAGTTATTCTCAGAAGCGGCACTGCAAGCAATTGACGATGCAGGTGTGGACTTGAAGAAGATAGAAGCTCTGTTTCAAGGTGCCGCTCTACCGGATTTTGAAGAGGGGCAGGTAATGCCAGCGGTATTCTCGGCTGCTGACCTCAACCTGGGACCTATACCTGCGACGAGATGTGAAGGTGCATGTGCTTCAGCATCAGTTGCGATACGAGATGCAGCGATGTGGGTCGGTGCTGGTGAATACGATATCGTGCTAGCGGGAGGAGTGGAAAAAGCGTCAACGATGGGTGTCAACTTTGCCACACGAACGTTTGCGATGGCGTGCCATGCGCCAACCGAAGGACCGGTGGGACTCACCTTTCCAGGTGTATTCGCAATGGCCGCGCGAGTCTATTCGAGAAATTACGATATACCCCTTGATAACCTGAGAGCGGAAATGGCGAGTGTTTCAGTGAAGAACCACCGGCACGGTGCTTTGAATCCTTTAGCACAATTTTATAAGAAGTACGGCGATTTAACGGTAGAAGATGTGATCAATTCGCGATTAGTAGCTGATCCATTAACGCTTTTGGACTGCTGCCCGTTTTCGGATGGAGCCTCAGCATTGGTGCTCTGCTCAGCAGAGGAGGCGAGGAAGTATACTGACGAGCCGATTTACATCGTTGGAACGGGACAAGGTTCGGGGACTCCATTAGCAAAGATGGAGGATCTAACAAAACCTGTTTCGAGAATAAACTCTGCACGAGCAGCATTTAAGCATGCAAACCTCAGCCCCGAAGATATTGACATAGTGGAAGTTCACGATTGTTTTACCATCGCGGAATTGATAGCACTCGAGTGTATGGGGTTCTTTAAGTGGGGCGAAGCGGCAGATGCAACCGTAGAGGGTCAAACTGAATTAGGTGGGAAAATACCGGTAAATATGTCAGGAGGGTTAATCGGCAAAGGGCATCCAATAGGCGCAACGGGCGCGTCCCAGGTTTACTGGATCGTTAAGCAGATGAGAGGCGAAGCACCTAAAGGCAATCAAATTGACCCTATTCCGGAGTATGGGATGACTGATACACTCGGCGGCGATTTCGGGACGCTGTGCCACCTTATACTTGGCAGGTCGAAGAGGAGGAAATAGAGAGGGGGAGGAGAGAATGGAGAACGAACTGAAAGTAAACCCCTCCGGGGTTTCCGGGGGCACGGGCGGAGCCCGTGAATACACGGTTTTAACCCAGGCGGACTATGAGAACGGCGTAAAGGAAGGGAAATTGTTCGGATTGAGGTGTACCGCATGCAAGAAAATAACATGCCCTCCAATGCCGGTTTGCCAGTGGTGCGGTAGCAGGAACCTTGAGAGAACAGAATTGGGTGGAGAAGGCGAGTTGATAACGTTCACGGAGATCCGTGTGCCACCAGAGGGATTTGAAGATGATGTTCCTTATATCCCGTGTCTGGTGAGGACAAAAGAGGGGCCTTGTGTTGTGGGGCGGCTCGATTACGATGCTGAGCGTGCCACGCAAGAACTACTGGGTAAGCAGGTGAAATTGAATGGCTCGTATACCAAGGGGGATAAATTCTCGGGTGGACCTCGCACATGCCCGGTATTTGGCGTTATAGAATGAATGATAGAAGAGGAGAGAAGAATAGATGATAAAAAGATAATGAGCAGCTTAGAAGAGTTAGAATGCATACCCCTTACCGGAGCCGCTAAGAGAATAGGTTGCTGTGGCACCTGTTCCGGAAAAGTTCCGCTTTTTCTTCCACTGTTAGCACCTGGACTACCCGAAAGTGCCCAGCATTTCCAGTTACCGCTGCCACTGTAGGAACGCACCATTATATAGAGCGTTCCGGAGCCGCTTGTTGTAAAGTACTCCAATGAAGTGCCTGAATATCCTCTTGCATCATAATCACTCGTTGTAGGTGGGGAACCCCATTTCGCATATAAATTGAAGTCCGCATTTTCGTTGCCCCCCATCACTGTTGTAACGGTAGAGTAGCCTGATACTGAGAAGGTATAAGTGTTCCCGATGTCCTCTTTCCTCCTTTATAATTTGACAAGGTCAAACTAATACGATCCCTTTCCTCGTCTCTCCACATCACCTTCTCTTCGTTGGATACTTATGAAAGCTCCTCTTTGGCGTTCACTGACTTCGCATATCTTCCTCATGATATGCGATTAATAAAGTAACTTTGTTGTCTTCTATTTTACTTAGAAAGATTGCAATATTCTTGTATTTTAAAGCCACATCATCTTGTAAGCTTAAGGGAACAATCATCGGTTCTCCTGTTGTTTCATTGCGGACTTCAATTTTTACTATTCCTTTTTCTTCTTCTACGGAAATAAGTTTGATTAAATTACCTTTCACCAATACACTCTCATTTAGTTTTATCTCTACATTTTCAAATTGTGGAGGCTGTGTTATGGGTGGTGGTGTTCTTGGTGGCTGTGTTACAGATGATGGTATTGGTGTTACAAATGGTGATGTTATAGGTGGGGGTTCTGGGGATTTAATTATTACGCCTGCAATACATACGAGTGCTACAGTAATTGCTACTGCAATTAATACCAAAGCCATTGTTTTCTTCCTCATGTTTTTTTCCACATTTGCATCATTAATATATAAATAAAAAAGAGAAAAAATAAAAAAGGTTGAAAGATTGTTTGTACCCGATGTCCTTTTATGTTAGAATATCAGTCCTACCGTTGCATACTGCCCGCTTCCTGAATAAGAGTGTACCATGAAGTAGAGTTTTGCAATCCATGATGTTGATGCAGGACCTGCTATCTCCTGCGCCCAACTGGAGTATCCACGTGCATCATAGTCGCTTGTTGTGGGTGGTGAATTCCATTTGATGTATAGGTCAAAGTCGCTTCCGTCTGGACCTGAATTGAATGCATATCCATAACCAGAGCTGATAGTAGTAGAATAGGTTGCTGTAGCACCGGTTCCAGAAAGAGTTCCGCTCTTTCTTCCACTGTTAACGCTTGGATCACCCCAAAGTGCCCAGCACTTCCATCTGCCGCTGCCACTATATGAATGCACCATTATATAGAGCGTTCCGGAGCCACTTGTTGTGAAGTACTCCAGGGAGTAACCCGAGTAGCCTCTTGCATCATAATCACTCGTTGTAGGTGGGGAACCCCATTTCGCATACAGATCGAAGTCTGCATTTTCATTGCCTGCCATCATGACTGTAACGGGAGAGTAGCCTGATACTGAGAAGGTATAGGAGCTTCCGGTGCCTGAAAGAGTGCCACTCTTGCTTGTTATTAAGTCTCCACCGCCAGGCGTTTTTCTCTGGTTTAGGCTTGCATATTCATCACTGCCATAATAGGACTCAGAGTGTTGGTTGTCCATATTTAAGTTTGACCACTCTGTCCACGTGAAAGTGTTCTTCAAGTTTACCGCTCCTAAATTCTTGTCCAAAGCGTGGTAATCAACGAAAGTCTTCCAAAGACTGTTCGGCGTCACTGTATCATTATGTTCCAGCGCGGCATCGACATCTTTTATATATTGTGTTGCAGGCAAAGTATATGTCTTGCTCCACTGGACGCCATCTGTCTGATCATATACCAAAAATGTTATTTGCATATAATCTGTATGCCCATTTGCGTGTTCTGGTCGTATTGCTATGGAGAATGTATGGCTTGCAGGACGACGTACATAATCGTCTGTATAACCACCAAGTGCATGATATATATTCCGAAGACGCCCGTACGGTCGGGAGGCTGACTTGGGTCATATGTGATGACAATGCAATTTTCTCCTTGTGTGGGCCATTGATGAAGAACATGCCACTCTTTTACTTCCGGCTTTAAATTTGTAACTGTACTTGTGTAAGTACCAACTCTTCCGCCTTGAAAGCACTGGTAACCGGCAGCTATACCGGGAGACTTAGATTCAACAGGGGTTTCTCGATCTTGAGCCATGATTGATCGGATTAGTAGGTCTTGTTCAACAGGCGGAGTAGGTCTTGGTAGAAGTTCTTCATTTGCTGGTGGGACATAGTCCTTCGCCCCCGGGATTCTATCAATTTTCCCAGTCAAGAAATCATGTAGCACTGTCCTGTCATAGTCCTCTGGGTTGAGTGAAGTATTGCTTTGGGCTGGAGATTCTTGCCCCTGAGTCATAATTGATCGGTCTTGTTCGACGAGTGGTGTAGGTCTTGGCAGAGGTTCTTTTGGTGGAACGTACTCCTTCGCCCCCGGAGGTCTATCGTAAGTTGAGGAAGTTTTAACGTACGTATAATTACCTTTGAGATATCTGGTCACAATATCCAATGGAAATGCGAGTTCTTCTGCTATCTCTTCCTCGCTCAACCCTTCCTCATACAATTCTGTAATCTTATTGTATGACTCCTTAGATATAGGCTGTATGCTCCGATCTGGATCTGGACATGGTGGAGGAGTATAATTACCCGCAAGATATCTGTTCACAATGTCCAATGGGAATGCGAGTTCTTCTGCTATCTCTTCCTCGCTCCATCCTTCCTCATGTAACTCCGTAATCTTATTGTATGATTCTTCAGGGCATATAGGCTGATATTCAGATATGGATTGGCTCTGCATCGATGGTACACTGGATGCTAATATTAACACTGCTACTGCTACGGTTGCTATTATTGGGTATTCTTTTTTCATTTTATCACCTCCTAAATTTTTTAAACCCCTTCTTTTCCCTTTCATTTTTAACTTCACTGCCCTCTT
>JASEFB010000052.1 GCA_030019325.1 archaeon
CCAAATGAGTGTGAGAGGAGGATTATGTGTGTGGTATCTGGTTGATTATAACAAAATACGAGGATTTGATAAATATTGCTACTGATATAGATGAACGCGTGATATTTGATGAGGATGCATCGTTATACTTCATCATACATGATAACTTCTTATATCTTTATGAGACGGATAAATAACCCGTTTTTACCGTCATACTTCTACCATTTGCAGTTCTCTTTTCCTATATTCAAGTGAATAAATTTGAACCAAATCATCCTGAAGTTTCTCATAATACGCTGCTTGTTCATCGTTCATGAACGAGCGCCCGCATTTACTGCAAACCATTTTTGGGAATTTTGAAATCTTCACTTTACCGTCTAAAAACTTCACTTCCAATAACTTCTCCTCTATCTTCCCGCCACACCAAGGGCATACCAGTGGAGTTCTGTACTCTCCTTCCACAACTCCCCAATCTTCTTCTTTTAGTGGCATGACTATAAATTCTATTCTACTTTCTTTATATAAAGTTTCTTCTCGGATTCGCTTGCTTCTCTAATAGATACTATCTCAAATTTCCTATCGGTTATGCAATCTAATACCACGAATACAAACCTGCCACCCAGTCCCCTACCAATAACTTCGTACCGCTTATTTCCAATGTGTCGCTCTAAAGTTGGTCCATCAGTTGCAGACTGTACATCAATCTTTTTAAAATCCCGCTTGTGTAAGCGGTCTAATGCGTGCTCTGTCCATACAATCTCATATTTTCTATGCGTCACTGCTTTAAACTTCTCCCATCAAATACGTGCTCTTTGCCTCCTTTACCCTCACCATATACGTAGCACCGAGTGGCAAATCATTATAAACGGGGCTCCGCCCCGTTGACCCCGAAATCGCGGGCTCTGCCCGCGTTCCCGCGAGCCTGAAAGGCTCAGTAAGGGTTTTTAGTACGATCATCCTATACGCAGAGTCCCTGCCTATTACGCCCCCTTTCTTCCCCTTCTCCGTTATTAAAACAGGAAGTTCCTTTCCTTCCAATTCTTTATTCTTTTCGAGAACAATCGTGCGATAAAGCGAAGAGAAGATTCTCGACCTCCTTTTCTTCTCTCGCTCCAGCAAGTCCTTTAGATTAGATGCTTCCGTCCCCGGTCTTGGAGAAAACCTCGTTATATTCACTTTTTCCGGTTTTACTTCATCCAATAGGTTCAAAGAGGAGATGAAATCCTCTTCCGTCTCTGTTGGAAATCCAATGATGAAATCCGTGCATAGTGTGCTATATTCGAATCGTTTCCTTATGCTTTTTACTATCTCAACGAAATCAGCAGCTTTATAATCCCTTCTCATCTCTCTCAGCACCTTATCAGAACCAGACTGTACGGGCACGTGAAAGAATTTGAAGATCTTCTCGGAGTCAAATGCTTCAAGGAGTTCATCTAAGATCCGAATCACGGTAAATGGGTTCATCATGCCCACTCGTATTCTAAAATCACCCTCCACCGATGTCGCCACTTCTAACAACTCGGGAAGCTTTAATGTACCCAACTTCTCCCAGCCATAGGCGCTACAGTCCTGTGAAGTAATTCTTATTTCCTTCGCACCTCGTTCCACCGCACTTTTAACAGCTTCGCATATCTTTTCGGGCTTGTAGCTTCTCAAATCTCCCTTCGCTTGTTTTACGATGCAATAAGAACATTTTCCTACGCAGCCCACTGCTATCGGAATGATACCAACCACACCGTCAAAATCAAGCCCCTGGTTCTCGCTGTAACTATCACAAATATCTCGTGGTGTTATCAGTGTCACATCTTCGCCTAAAATACTTTTCACCAATCCAGGCTGTGCCGCCGCCATACAACCTGCTACAACCACCTCTTTACTCTCGTCCTTCAACTCCTTCAGCCTCTTTATCACATTTAATTCCGTTCTCTTCGTTACAGTGCACGTATTCACGATAACAACATCGGCTTTACTTTCTTCTACAATCTCATGTCCATTATTCCTTAGAGCAGCGCGCATCTTCATCGTGTCACCCACATTGGCAGTGCAGCCGAACGTTTCGAAGTAAAATTTTTTGGGCTTTATATATGTGTTTATTAAAGGCATCTCTCTTTCCTTTACTTTTACAAAGAGAAATAAATTTAAGAAAACGTAGATAAATTTTCTTTGAAAGAGAGGGATGAGATAAAAAGAATGAACCAAACGTCGAAGAGAAAGATAGAGCAACTCCGGATTTGTGCGGAAAAGGAAGTGGAAGTGAGAGAGAATTGCTTTACCGACGTTAAGCTTGTGCATGTTGCGTTACCTGAAGTGGATAAAGAGGAGATAGATTTGAAGACGGAGTTTTTGGGCTTTTCCTTTGACTATCCCATAATTATTGCCTCGATGACGGGTGGGCATCCGGAGACCAAGAGAATAAATGAAGTTCTTGCTGAAGCTGCTGCAGCTCTTGGCGTGGGTATGGGTGTGGGCTCTCAGAGAGCGGCATTAGAAGGAGCGGAGCAAGAGGACTCTTTCCGCGTGGTTCGTGATGTTGCGCCTGATTCGTTTATTTACGCGAACTTAGGTGCTCCCCAGGTGAAGGAGTATGGGATAGGAGGAGTTGAACGAGTTATAGAGATGATAGATGCAGATGCACTTGCAATACACCTCAACTTTTTACAGGAAGCTATTCAGCCCGAAGGTAACCTAGATGCAAGGGGTTGCCTTACCGCGATAAAAGAGGTATGCAAGGCGATAAAAAAGCCGGTCATTGTAAAGGAGACGGGGGCTGGGATAAGTTACGCGGTGGCGAAGAAGTTACACGATGCAGGAGTGTCAGCGATAGATGTAGGAGGCTTGGGAGGAACAAGTTTAGCCGCAGCGGAGATATACCGGGCGAAAGCAGAAGGAGATGAATTGAGTGAACATTTAGGGAACCTTTTTGGATGGGACTGGGGCATCACTACGGTGGAGAGCATAGTGGAGTGCAGTGCAATTCCTTTTCCCATTCCTGTAATTGCCACTGGTGGAATACGAACTGGGATCGATGTTGCAAAAAGCATGGCTTTAGGTGCTGATCTCTGTAGTGCAGCTTTACCATTCCTTAAACTCGCGATGGAAAGTGTAAGTGCGGATAAAGTGATACAGAAGATACAAGAAATGGGGGAAGAATTAACAGTTGCAATGTTCCTAACAGGCTGTAAGACCACGATGGACCTGAAGGAAGCTGAGGTAGTAATAACCGGTAAGACCAGGGAGATAATGGAACAGCGAGGCTTTTTTGAACGGGTGAAGAGGAGAAAGAGACTGACATCGTAACGGTGATAGTGTTATAGTAATTGCTCAAAATCTTGTGGATTTCGAGCAATTAATTGCAAAATGCAAAGTGCATATTGAAAAATGCAAAACGAAAGAAAAGATCTATCCGAGCGCTTATTAGACTTTGCAGCAGGCATTCTTAGATTGGTCGTTAGACTTAATAAAACTGCGATAGGACGGCACATTGGGAACCAGCTAATGCGGTCTGCTACATCTTCAGGGGCGAATTATGAAGAAGCTTGCGGCGCTGAAAGTAAAGCAGATTTCATTCATAAAATGCAACTGGTCTTGAAGGAATTACGTGAGTCCTTATATTGGTTAAAACTGGTAAAAAAATCCGGTTTAATCTCAGATAGAGATTTACAGCCATTACTAAGTGAAGTCGAAGAATTGGTCAAAATTGTTGCAAAATCTATAATAACCGCGAAGAGTAAAGGAAAATAGATACGATCACGCAAGTTTATTTTGACTTTTGCACTTTGCACTTTTCATTTTTCATTGTCTGTTCAAAATTCCACTGAATTTTGAGCAGATACGTGTTATAGTCTCACATAGTCTCTGTATTTAATTTCTTCCAGTTATTTCCACGCCTTTGAAACTAATTGCTCTTTTAGACTACATCTACTGCTACCACACTCTCGCCATCATTTACATGCATCAGCCTCACACCCTGCGTATTTCTCCCTTTTGTAGGAATACTTCGGGCAGAAATGCGTGTCACCATCCCGTCAGAAGTGGTAACCATCAACTCATCGTCATTCTTTACTTGCTTTATACATACTACTTTCCCATTTCTTTCCACCACTCTCATACTAATCACACCTTTACCACCCCGATGTGTTTCTCGGTACGCATCCAACCTCGTTCTTTTACCATAACCTTTCTCTGTTATCGTAACGAGCTTTGAAGAACTCAAACTCAAATCAACGGCATCAATACTCACTATCTCATCGCCCTTTTCCAACCTCATCCCCCTTACCCCCGATGCATATCTGCCCATTTCCCGCAGTTCCTCTTCCTGGAACAAGATTGCCTTTCCATTCTTAGAGCCTATAATTATACCAGTTCGCTCTCCACCTATGTGGGCGTGTACAGGCTCAATCAACGCCACATCAGCTAACGAATCGCCCTTGATACGGTCAATCTTAACGGCAACGATCCCAGTGGTGCGTATAGACCTCAGCTTAACGAGTGAGCTCCTTTTTACCACGCCACGTTTGGTAGCGAAAACGATGAATGAATCCCTGTGGGGCTCCGCCCCACGACCCCGCAAGCCCTGTAAGGGCTTAGTTTTAGTTTCTATACCCTTATCTACATCCTCAGGTATAGCAATAGCGGCTACGAATTTTTCCCTTTCTTCTGTCTCCGTTTGGCTTATGCTCAGTCCTGGGATGTTCAACAGGGGTTTCCCTTTTGTATGTCTGCTACTCGGAGGGATTTCGTAGGTCTTCACCTGGTATGCCCTACCAGAATCGGTGAAAAGGATCAGACGTTCCCTTGTGGACGCGCGTATGAAATTGACGATCGCATCATCTTCTCTCTTATCTATCACGGCAATTCCTTTTCCTCCCCTCCGTTGCTGCTTAAAAATGTTCGCCGGTAATCGCTTCACATAGCCACGCTGCGTAAAAAAGAGGATGACTTCCTCCTCCTCTATAAAATCGCGCTCGCTTAAAATCACCACCTCCTCTATTTCGGTCCTTCTCGCATCGCCATATTTCTCCTTCAGCTCGATCAGTTCTTCTTTTATGATGCCCAGTATTCGCGCTTCACTTGCAAGCGCCTCTTTTAACCACTTTATCTTCGTCTCCAGCTCTGATCGCTCGGTTTCTATTTTTTCACGCTCTAAAGCACTCAATCGCGAGAGCCGCATCTCCAGTATCTCTTTCGCCTGCTCCTCGCTCAGCTCAAATTTCTCAATCAGAGCTGATTTTGCCGTTTTGCTATCGCTTGAAGCTTTTATAAGCCTTATCACCTCGTCTATATGCAGTATTGCAATGATTAAGCCCTCTACTATGTGCTTTCGCTTCTCTGCACGATCTAATTCATATTGCAGTCTCCTGATCGTTACTTCTCTCCTGTGCGTGATGTAACACTCGATCAACTCTTTTAGCGTTAATATCCGTGGTTCACCATCTACCAGGGCGAGATTGATTACCCCAAACGTGGTTTCCAATTGCGTGTGTTTATAAAGCTTGTTTAAAACAATCGAGGAATTAACTCCGGTTTTCAATTCTATTACAATCCTCAATCCTTTGCGATCTGATTCGTCTCTTAACCCAGTAATGCTTTCCATCTTGTATCTCCTGACGAACTCGGCTATCTCCTCTACCAGTTTGCTTTTGTTTATCTGGTATGGTATCTCGTTTACGATTATTCTCTCCCTCTTAGCTGTTCTTTCTATCTCCGCCTTTGCTCTTAGCTTTATGCTGCCTCTACCGGTTTCATACGCCTGTTTTATGCCCTCGTAGCCAGAAATGATTGCGCCCGTGGGGAAATCAGGAGCTTTTATTATTTGCATCAGCTCTCCAATACTCACGTCTGGCTCATCTATCACTTTTATTATGCCATCCACCACTTCGGTCAAATTATGTGGCGGCATGTTAGTAGCCATACCAACAGCGATACCGGAAGAGCCGTTTATCAAGAGGTTAGGGAGCTTTGCAGGTAAAATCAACGGCTCTTTGAGCGTGTTATCAAAATTTGGACCCCATGCGACGGTATCTTTATCGAGGTCAACCAGCAGCTCCTCTGCTATTTTTGATAGCCTCGCTTCGGTGTATCGCATTGCAGCAGCAGCGTCTCCGTCTATGCTACCGAAATTACCCTGACCATCTATCAACGGGTATCGGTGAGAAAAATCCTGCGCCATTCTCACCATGGTATCGTAAACGGCAACGTCACCGTGAGGGTGGTATTTCCCGAGAACATCTCCTACTATCCGCGCTGATTTCTTATGCGGTTTGTCATGGGTGACGCCGAGTTCATGCATTCCGTATAATATACGACGATGTACCGGTTTTAGCCCATCACGAGCGTCAGGAAGAGCTCTCCCCACAATTACGCTCATTGCGTAGTCTATGTATGAGCTCTTCATCTCGTCTTCAACGCTGACTTCTATCACACGCTCACGGGCATCATCTCGCGTCCCGGTTCCCTCATGCTCGTTTTCGTTCATGGTTATAGTTAAATTATGGATTCGAAGGTAATAAAGGATAAGCGTGTCTCAAAACCCGCAGCCCGTAAACTTTTATAAGGGATAAAGGAGATACTAATTAGTAAATAGAAAGGATTTGGAGGCTAAAAAATGGCCAAAACAATAGGTATAGATGTGGGAACGAGCAATTCGGCTGCGTCTGCACTGATAGGTGGGAAGGCCACGATAATACCGAGTGCCGAAGGGACGAGCCTTGGAGGTAAAGCCTTCCCTTCCTATGTGGCATTTACAAAAGATGGCCAGAGGCTGGTTGGAGAACCTGCGAAAAGACAAGCGGTCTCCAATCCAGAAGGTACGATAACAGCGATTAAACGAAAGATGGGAACTGATTATAAAGTGAAGGTTCATGGCAGGGAGTACACGCCGCAGCAGATAACTGCCTTCATACTCCAGAAGATAAAAACCGATGCAGAAGCATTTTTGGGCGATAAAGTTGACAAGGCGGTCTTGACAGTACCGGCATACTTCAACGACAATCAGAGGACTGCGACAAAGGATGCAGGTACGATTGCAGGCATGGAAGTGGTTAGAATAATTAACGAGCCAACCGCCGCAGCACTTGCTTATGGGATTGACAAAACAGAGAAAGATCAGAAGATCCTGGTATACGATTTTGGTGGTGGCACTCTTGACGTAACGATTATGGAGTTCAGCGAAGGCGTGTTTGAGGTCATATCCACGAGTGGCGACACCCAATTGGGTGGCACCGATATGGATACCGCAATCGTGAATTATGTGGCAGGGGAGTTCAAGAAGGAATCTGGAATAGATGTACGGAACGACAAGATGGCGTTGCAAAGGTTGAGAGAGGCAGGTGAAAAAGCGAAGATAGAACTTTCGAATGTGCTTGAGACTGACATCAATCTGCCATTCATTACTGCGGATGCCACGGGCCCGAAGCATCTGGTCATGAAGCTCACACGAGCGAAACTGGAGGAACTCGTACGACCGATTGTTGATAAATGTAAAGGCTCAATTGATCAGGCATTGAAAGATGCTAAACTCACTCCAAAGGACATCACCAAAATCATATTCGTCGGCGGACCAACGAGGATGCCGATAGTCCAGAAATTTGTCGAGGATTACGTGGGTAGAAAAGGAGAGCGTGGTGTTGATCCGATGGAATGTGTGGCGATGGGTGCTGCAATACAAGCGGGCGTATTAACCGGAGAAGTGAAGGATGTGGTGCTTTTGGATGTCACGCCACTTTCCTTGGGCATTGAGACGTTAGGCGGCATATTTACCAAATTAATCGAACGAAATACCACGATTCCCACGAGGAAGGGTGAAATATTTTCGACTGCAACAGATAGTCAAACGAGTGTTGAGATCAACGTTCTACAAGGTGAGCGAGAATTTGCACGAGATAACGTCAGTCTGGGGAGATTTCATCTGATGGGTATCCCACCAGCGCCACGGGGGGTGCCTCAAATTGAGGTTACCTTCGATATCGATTCCAATGGCATATTAAATGTCACTGCTAAGGATTTGGGAACGGGAAAGCAACAGGCGATCACGATCACAGCCTCGACCAAACTATCGCAAAGTGAGATCGATCGGATGATGGAGGATGCAAAGCGATTTGAAGAGGAAGATAAAAGACGTCGTGAGATTGTTGAAACGAAGAACCAGGCAGAGAATCTTATATATACCACCGAAAGATCTCTCAGGGATTTGTCCGACAAGGTTACGAGCGACGAGCGGACACGAATCACTGCAATCATCGAACGACTCAGAGAGACGGTAAAGAGCGAAGATGTCCACAAAATGCGGGCTGAGATGGAAGAACTGACACGTGCATTCCATGATATTTCAATGCGCGCCTACCAACAAGCAGGAGCGCAGTATCAGCAACGAGAGGCTCCTAAGGAAGAAAAAGGCCCTGTGGATGCGGAATACAAGGTGATGGATGAGGAGGAGTAATAAAAAATCCCAATGGCAAATACTACCAAATCCCAAGTAAATCCCAATTACCAAATCCAACGCACAGGGCGTAATTTCAAAGTCCCAATAAATAACAAAAATTGGTGGTATTGGTACTTATTTGGTTTTAGGATTTCTTGCCTCGGCAAGTTTTGTAGTATTGGGATTTGTTTGGTAGTATTGGTATTATTTGGATTGGGGATTTTCTAAGAGATGCGCTATTACTTGGACTTGGAAGATAATACAATGAGACTGAAGTAGGGGTAGTATAATGCCAAAGAAAGATTATTACGAGGTACTTGGCGTTAGCAGAGGCGCTACCGAAGAAGAGATTAAAAAAGCATATCGAAGATTGGCAAAGCAATATCACCCCGATGTGTATAAAGGTGACAAAAAAGAGGCGGAAGAGAGATTCAAGGAGATTTCAGAGGCGTACGAGGTGCTGGTGGAAAAGGATAAACGTGCGAAGTACGACCAAATTGGGGAACGGGTAGTGGATGAAGCTTTTGGCCCTGGAGGTTTCGACTGGACTCACTTCACGCATTATCGTGACGTTGAGGACATCTTTGGAAGCGCTATATTTGAATCATTCTTTGGCTCTGCATCGAGTCCAGGCTTTTCGAGTCGAGGCGGAATATTTGATACCCTGTTTGGGACAAAAGAGGGGATAGAAAGGCCGATTCGAGGGGCTGATGTTCGTTTACAGCTGGATATTACGCTTGAAGATGCAGCCCGGGGTGTGGAGAAGATGATCGAAGTCCCGATGGCCCGAGTATGTAAGGCTTGTGGCGGTTCAGGAACTCGTTCTGGGAAATCGAGTGAGTGTCCCTCGTGCAAAGGTGCTGGTCAGATAAGAGCAGTGCAAACCAGGGGGAGTACCCGTGTGATAACAGCTACGGTTTGTCCTGAGTGTAAGGGCACTGGAAGAGCCACTTACGACCTCTGTAGCCTCTGCGGCGGAAGAGGCAGGGTATCAAAGCGAAGTAAGATAGCGCTTAAGCTTAAGAAAGGTGTTTATACTGGCTATGAGATAAAGATCCCCAAAGCTGGAAGACCTTCTGAGTCCAGGATTGGCGGAGAACCAGGTGACCTGTACGTGATAGTAAACGTTTTACCACATCGAATCTTTGAAAGACGAGGAAATGACCTTTATATGAGAACGCCGGTAGGTTTCATGCAGGCAGCCTTAGGCGATGAGGTTACGGTCACGACGATAGACGGTAAGCAGGTGAAGGTAAAAATTCCAGCGGAAACGCAGACAAACAGCAAATTTCGCTTGCGGGGGCTGGGAATGCCCAGACTCGAGGGTGGTCGGGGAGACCTGTATGTGGAAGCGATCGTGCAAACGCCACGGAATCTTACGAAGAGACAGAAGGACCTGTTACGAGAGGCGTTAAGTGGTACGTAAAAGTATGGAAGAGAAAAGGGCAGAGAGAAAGAGAGCGAAATGGACTAAATTTTGCCCGAAGTGCGGTAAACAAACGGATATATTCTTTGATTCGGTCTGTGAGGACTGTTTCAGGGAAGGGATAACGTTACTTGAACCTGGGAACTTAGAGATAAGCCTGGGTGTGTGCAAGCAGTGTGGCGGTTATTTTAAGGGTAGGGAGCAGACGAGCATAGAGGCAGTAGTTGAAGATTCAGTAAGGAAAGAACTCAGAAAGAAGTATGGTCTGGGCTGTGAAGTTGAGATAGCGGAATTAAGAAAAGAGATAGAAGAGGAAGAGCGCAGAGCACGTGTGGTTCTGGTTGCGAAAGCAGAGATAGAAGGATTGGAGCTCGAAGAAAGAGCTGAGGTAGCGGTTATTTTGAAGCCAGAGACCTGTGAACGCTGTAGCAGGATAGCAGGAGGATATTACGCCGGTATCGTGCAAATAAGGGCGGAGGATCGAATTCCAACGGATGACGAACTCGCCATTGCGGAAGAAATAGCGTATTCGTCCTTAGATGAAGCGGATTTTGTCTCTAAAGAACGGATGTTGAGAGAGGGGCTTGACATTTATGTCAGCAGTATAGAATGTGGTCGTAGGATTTCGAGGGGGATAGTGAAGCACTTGGGTGGCGGGTTTTCGGAGAGTCGGAAATTGTATGGACGAAAAGACGGCAAGGAGATCTACCGTGTCTCGTTTTCGGTGAGGCTTCCAGGGTTTAAGGAAGGTGATTCAGTGGCACTAGATGATAAAGTGATTTCAGTGGAGAAGGTGATAGAAGGAAAAGGAATTAAGGGCGTAGATACAAAGACGGGTGAGCCTCTCTTTGTGGATAAGAAAAAACTGATGAGAGCGAAGAGGGTTTAAGGTAAGAGATGAAGATATTTTAAATGGTAAGCACAGTGCCAAAAGAAGTAATTATCGAGGCTGATGCGAAAGAAGTAGTGGATAAAATCACATCAGCAGCGAGAGGCGCCAGTACTGAAGAAGACCTCAGGATTAATACAGAGCATATCCTTAAAAATGTCCTTGCGAGACTTGGTATAGCAAACTATGCGAGTTATGAATTCCCCACGGGTGGAAAAGGCACAGTAGTCGAGGGCAGGATTGATGCTCTCTATGGTAGGGTGGTCATAGAATATGAGAGACCAGGAACTTTTGTTAATCCTGCGGGCTTTAATCATGCTAAAGAACAAGTAATAGGCTATATTAAGCAATTGGCGCCATCAGTTGATGCTTGGCAGAAATATTTTGGTGTTGTTTTAGATGGCTACCAGATAGGGTTTGTCAGATTTAGGAGGACCTGGCAGTCAGAGGGGCCATATCCCGTAAATGAGCGTACGATACTTACGTTCCTGGAAGCGCTCAGGGGGTTAAGGAGGTGGGCGCTTAGGGTAGAATCATTGAATAAGCACCTTGGTGCAGGAAGTCAAATAGCTGAGACACTCGTAAAGGTTCTTTACGAAACACTAATCAAAAGTAAAGAGCATAAAAGGGTGAAGGTGCTGTTTAACGATTGGAAGCGTGTGTTTGGACAGGTTTGCGGGTATTCTTCGGAGAAAATAAAAGGATTGGAGAAAGCTTATGGTCTCAGTGAAGATGATAGTGATTATGAAGGACTTCTTTTTGCTGTCCACACGTATTATGCCCTTTTAATGAAGTTGCTGGCTGCGGAAGTTGCGGTTTCTTCAGGTGACAGTTACCTTCAGTCGTATTTGAAGAAGATTGAGGAGGCATATTATCAGGGACATGAGGAGCTCAAGGATATGTTGCGGGACGTTGAGGAGGGCGACATATTTGCAAGCGCGATAGGGATAAAGAACTTCTTGGAGGGTGATTATTTCGGCTGGTATCTCGACGTGTGGGATGAGGTATTAGGCGAAGCAGTGAGCAAACTTGCAAAAACGCTTTCTGAATTTGAGCCTGCAACACTGGAGCATGAGCCAGAAGAGGTAAAGGATCTGCTCAAACGGCTGTATCAATATCTCGTTCCGAAGAGGATACGGCACGATTTGGGTGAATATTACACGCCGGATTGGCTTGCTGAACTCGTTATTTCGGAAGTTGGGTATGATGGCAACTTAGATAAAAGAATTCTCGATCCGGCGTGTGGCAGTGGCACCTTTTTAGTTTTAGCGATAAAAAGAGCGAGGCAATATGCACTTGACCATTTTAAGGATGAAACAGAAACTCTGGAGGGGATATTAAAGAACATTGTGGGCTTCGACTTGAACCCCTTAGCAGTGCTGGCAGCGAGAACAAACTATCTTATTGCTCTTGGTAAGCTGATAAAATACAAGTGGGAGGAAATAGAACTACCGGTTTATTTTGCGGATTCCATTCTCGTAGAACGAAAGCAAACGCTTTATGGTAGTTATGCCTACAGCTTAAAAACAGAAGCGGGTGAATTCCAGATACCAATAGGCGTGGTTAGAAAAGGGCTGTTGCCGAGAGTGCTTGCCGTCGTGGAGGATTGCGTGAAGCCCCCTGGATGTTCAGAGGACATATTTGAAGAAAGAGTGAAGAGAGAGGTTTTGAGGGCTGGGACAAAATTAAACAAGAACGAGCTTTATGTTTTAGATGGACTTTTTCACGAACTTTCAGAACTAGAGCAAGAGGGGAGGAACAGGATATGGACGAGGATTTTGAAGAATTCATTTGCTCCTTTGCTCCAAGATAAATTCGATTATGTTGTGGGGAACCCACCGTGGGTGAATTGGGAGAGTTTGCCTGAAAATTACCGAAACGGAACAAAAGAATTGTGGGAAGATTATAAACTCTTCACGTTGAGTGGCATGGAAGCGCGACTTGGAGGAGGTAAGAAGGATATCTCTATTCTTTTTGCTTACCGATGTCTGGATAGATATTTGAAAGACAGGGGTAATTTTGCTTTTTTGATAACACAATCAGTATTCAAGACGAAAGGAGCTGGAAAAAAACGCGTTATCTCCTTGGCTAACACTACCTGAAAAAGCCGTTAATGTCGTTAAAAGGGTGCAAGGAAAAGGTTCCTATCATGGTTATGAAGGGATTAATAGTGGAGGAGCAAATGCGGTTTACTGGTTAAATATTTTAGGTATTGCATCAAGGAGGAAAGAGAAAATAGAGATCCCGGCTTACTTAAGGAGTATTTTAGATATTAAAGGTGATGAGCTAGAACTAAAGGAGATAGTCGTGGAGAACATAACCGAGGGAATGAAGAAGGATGTTGAAAAGATTAGCCCGGTTGCAATAGAGGATTTCTTCGTCTTCCCGCTGATAAAAACGCAGCATTTGAAGAAATGGAGACTAACCGGCTATATTTATACATTACAGATGCAAGATCCAAAGGAGAGGATCGGTTATGATGAGAGGTGGATGAAAGTCAATTTTCCGAAGACTTATGGGTATCTCCAGCGTTTTGAAGATGTAATCAGAAAAAGGAGTTCACGAGTGGTAAGGCAACTGATGGAAAAGGGTCCTTTTTACAGTATGTATGCGGTTGGTGAATACACGTTTAGCCCGTACAAGGTTGTGTGGAACCAAATGGGCAGTAAATTAAATGCATGTGTGATAAGTTCCGTGAATGATGAGTTTTTAGGAGAAAAGATGGTGCTGCCAGAGCATGTTTTGGCTTTTGTCCCCACAAATAACGAAGATGAAGCGCATTTCATCTGTGCTGTGCTCAACTCAAGCGTGTTAGACCTTACGATACGGAGCATTGCAGGAGGCACAAAGAGTTTTGGCACACCGAAGATAATCGATGATACGATACGAATCCCGAAATTTGACGTGAATAACGAAGTTCATCGCAAGTTAGCGGAGCTTTCAAGGAAAGCGCATGAACTTGCGGCGAAGGGAGACGAGGATGAGTTGAGAGAGGTTGAGGAAGAAATTGACAGCGAGGTGGCAAAGCGTTTTGGATTAAGTGAAGAGGAGATTGTAGATGTGAAGGAAGCGTTAAGGCTCGTGTATGGTGAGGGGGAGGAAGCTGAGGAGGAAAAAGAGAAGGGAACAGAAGAAGTCAAACCTGAAGGGGCACCAAGAAGAAGGGCTTTGGAAGGGCTTGTAAAGAAATTTAAGGAGAAATGATATGTTTGAAACTATGCAAACAAGTGATTGGGTTCTTATTTGTTCAACTATGGTTTTAGCGGGAACTGCTCTTATTGCACCTCATGTTTATGATTTTATTAAG
>JASEFB010000053.1 GCA_030019325.1 archaeon
AGGAGGAAAAAATTTGGGTGTTGCAAAGAGGTCTAAGAAAACAAGGATTGAAACGTGAAAGTTCGTCTTCAATGTGGTCTAGTTCTCGCTGTTGCAAAGAGAGTCTAAGAAAACAAGGATTGAAACCCTATTATCCCCGCCACCGCTGCCAGCTCCCAGCTCACTTTTAGTTGCAAAAGCGGTCTAAGAAAACAAGGATTGAAACAATCCTCCCCATCCCATCAATGAATGGCTGAAAATTACGTTGCAAAAGCGGTCTAAGAAAACAAGGATTGAAACAAGATGTCACTGAGACTCGGGAAGGGAGTAGGGCCCAGGGTTGCAAAAGCGGTCTAAGAAAACAAGGATTGAAACTCCTCGTCTTTCGTTCTGTAAAACACCAAATATCCTATGATTAGTTGCAAAAGCGGTCTAAGAAAACAAGGATTGAAACAATGAGGGACACCTACGGTTTCCCTTCATAAACCCTTCCCTCTTGCAAAAGAGCGTCTAAGAAAACTACCCTTCCAAACCAATTTTTTTCTTTGGTAAAGCTTTCTTTTCTAAAGAAAGGTTTGTTGCAAAAGAGTCTAAGAAAACAACAGAAACCCCCTTCGGAGTTTCCGATACCTTCCCGCTTAATAAGAGGACTAAATACGATTCGTTGGTTTGCTTCCCAAAATGATTTCTTTCCGTAAACGCTTTATTTTGTAAAGAAAGGGTTTAATCAAATATCAACCGGGGACTATTCGCTTTGAAAATATTGATGGGAATATGACTGAGTTCGAAATACGGCATAAGGACTTAATGGGAAGGATAGGAAAGCTTCGAACACCACATGGATACATCGAGACGCCGACGATTATGCCAGTAATAAACCCGAATCTCAAGTCAATCGGGGCTGAGGAGATGAAGAAATATGGAGCTGAGGTGCTCATTGCGAATGCGTATATAATTTATCGGAAAATGGATTTGAGAGAAGCAGCTATTAAAAAGGGTATTCATGCGCTTCTGGGGTGTGAACTGCCCATAATGACTGATTCTGGTTCTTACCAACTCTACGAGTATAAAGACGTAGAGGTGAGTAATAGAGAAATAGTGGAATTTCAACAGCGTATCGGCTCTGATATATGCGTGCCTCTGGATATCCCAACCCCGCCAAACGTGAAGAGAGAAAGAGCAAAGGATGATTTAGAGGAGACACTGCGAAGGATGCTCGAAGCACGGAGTCTAATTCAAAATAACCTGCTTACCGGAGTGGTGCAAGGCTCCACCTTTTTAGACTTACGGGGAGTGTGTGCACAGCGTGTTTCAGAAATTGGTTTTGAGGTGTATGCAATAGGGGGCGTCGTGCCGTTGCTGGAATCCTACACCTTTGATAAATTGGTGGATATAATCGTGGCGTCGAAGATGAACTTACCCTTGAATGCTCCTGTTCATCTATTCGGCGCTGGTCACCCTATGATTTTTCCATTAGCCGTTGCTTTAGGCTGCGACCTGTTCGACTCTGCTGCCTATGCGCTCTATGCGAAGGGGAAGAGATATATAACCAGTGATGGGACGAAGAAAGTGGAAGAGTTGAGTTATCTCCCCTGTTCTTGCCCTGTATGTTCCTCTTATAGCGTGAAAGAGATAAAAGAGAACGAGGATTTACTCGCATCGCATAATTTGTGGGTTACGTTTGAGGAGATGCGAATAGTGAAGCAGAGCATAGTGGAGCGGAGCCTGTGGGAGCTCTGTGAGAGGAGATGCAGGGCATATCCCGCTCTGCTCAACGCATTGAAGCAAATGACGAAATATTCAGCGTTGATTGAGAAATATGACCCCGTTACAAAACATCCCTTCTTTTATCTTGGTGAGAGTTCTGCGCATAGACCAGAAGTGCTCAGATACTCCTCTAGGCTGAACAGATTCACATTATCAGGGAACGTCTTGATAAGCACTTTCTTTCTAAAGAAAGAACCTGCACTAAGAAAGAATAGAATTTCTGAGGAAGTAGAAGTCTTTGACCATGTATTCTTGGTGAAACCACCGTTTGGACCGTATCCAGTTGGATTAGAGGAAAGTTATCCGGTAGGGCAGTCAGAAATACCGACCGCAGTGGATAACGAAGCTAAGACGATCGCATTGCAAAATGTATTGAAACTGTTGGAGCTCAATAGAAAGGTGAGATTTGTTTTCCTTTATGACCGCAGTTGGGAAGGTCATCCGTTGATTGAGGAGATAAGAAGGTATGCGGAGGTGAGGAAAGAGGATTGAGGGCAGAGGAAGAGGGAATAACAGATAGGGATATCGCGCTCTTCGAAGCTGGTATTAACGGGGCTTCGCCCCGTTGACCCCGAAAACCCTGTAAGGGTTTAAGTTGGGTGCGCTCTACCACCAGTTTATCGGCACACCCGTGAGCACGGATACAGTGGACGAGTTGGAGAGAGCGATAGAGAGCAGTGTATCGCTTCAGCCCTGGGTAAGCTCCGTAGAGGTGAAAATTGACAGAGAAAAGGTACAGGAGTCTGAGAATAAGTTCAACTATTGTGAGTTACGTGGTGACATGCTGGACGTAAGAGTCGTGATCAGATACAAGGCGGTGGAAGTCCATGCGCGGGTGAAATACGAAGAGGAGATGGATTATCCGTTGATGCGTGTTGAAAAAGTATTCAGGAAGGATACCACGAAGAATGAATGAAGCATCCTCAAAATACTTCGCTCTACAGCTCTACGTATTCATAGGATAACTCTCGTGATACCAAATGGAAAGAAAAATTGATGCGGTATTTCTTCACGGTATTCGCCGGTATGATTATTCTATTTTCTTGAGGAATAGTATCACCATAACCTTCGTTCCATCTTATTGATACATCTGTATCACCTGAATTATTGAGCATTGCAGTATAGCTGCCAGCAATGCTTAAATGCCATAAGTCCACCTGCACCGCATAATCTGTAAACTCGCAGCCGAGGGCGTTTATCTGTATTGCATAGCTTTCATTTCTTTCATTTGCTAACCCTGGTGCAGAAGCAGGGTTAAGATTAAACATAAAAACGGAAAGTATTGCTATTGCAAAGATAAATAAAAACTGCCAGTGTATCTTTCTCATCCTTCTTTACTTCTTTTACAAAATCTCTTCAATTCTTGTTAGTGTATTGCTCATCTCTTTTAACTCGAACACCGTGTAGGTTGCATTCGAGACATTTTGAACACTTGTTCCACGCGGAATCAACTCTTTTTTTCCCGCATCATTTCACTTTCGGTTTCAACCGCTTTTAACAGTCGAAGTCTCGTCACCCTTGGATCAATAATTACCTCTTCTCGCTCGAAATCCAGCTTGAACCTCCACTTCTGCATCGTTGTTGTCCCTATAATAAGTTTTTCAGAGAAGTCAGGAAGCACAAAGAACTCATCTGAGAACCGATAACCATCGAGATAAAAATCGAGCCTCACTGCCTCTTCCGCCTCCACCTTCTCTCCCTTCTTCGCCGTTTCAAACGGAAGAGGCGTTGGTAAAGGAATTATCATTTCTAACTGCTGGGCAAGCTCCTTTTCAATACATGAATAAGTAGCCCCGCTGTCAAACAGCCCTGTTACTTTCTCCTTGCCCTTAGAACCTACAAGTTCTACCTCTTTTTCTATTATTGCCATTTTTTCTCTTATTTGAAGTATACCTTTCTCCTTTTAAAATATTGTCATCTTATCATCTTTGTAAAAAATCGCTCTATCTTCGCTTCAATACGATATACGTTGCGAGCATGAGCAGACCAAAAGCGAGCAAAACGATGCTTGGAAGCTCAGGGACTGGAGGTAGAGGTCCATGTTCCGCAATCCAAGTAGAATTTTGTGGATTTGGCGAATCTTGAATAAAGAAATCAGCACTGTTGTTATTCGAATCCCATGCGGGACCATATCCATTTTGGGTTATGGTGGCATTGACTTTTCGCTGGAGGCTTTCGCCAGCATCGGGGTCAGTTGGATATGCAGTGCCTTCCCACTCCGCCTCGCCCGCTATACAATTATCACCCCAACCGACAGCATCAACCGTTGCGCCAGTGGCATTCTGAATTCGAACGCAACCGCCAGCATCAGCAAGGAGTATGGTTTCATAATAATCTACCCCAACAGTCTCATTATCCCCGATTAAATAAAATCCATGTTTAGGAATGATCTTTTCACCAAGAAGCTTGGCATCATCCGCATAAGTCCTCGTATCAATCGTCCAATCGTGTAAATTAACAGAGCTATCAGTTGGATTATATAGTTCTATCCATTCTTTATCACCATCCACGTAGATCTCACTTATCACCACATGATTCGCTATTTCTGCATTTACCACGGGCACAAATGCCAACGCCAGAAGGAGCACATTCATTATGGCTATTCCCACATGTGCAAATTATTTTCTCATCGGTCTTCTTATATCTCATATGCTGGTCATCTTCTTAAAAAGTTTTGGGTCCCCTTCAGGAGCAGGGATTTTAAGATGATTTTTTCGGTTAGTTTCTCCAAATGATGATCGGAAACGTTAAATAAAACAGGAGCACCAATATCCTTATCAATGGCTCAGAAAGCAAAAACCCCTCTCGTTCTCCTAATACTCATCTCAACTCTTATCATCATCTTGTACCACCGAACTTTCATCTGGCTGATAAGCGGATGGCTTACAAATCCCTATTACTCGCATGGGTTCCTGATCCCTTTTATTTCCACTTTTATCGCCTAGCTCCGCAGGAAAGAAACAGTAAAGGAGGAGGTCAAATTTAAAGGAGCGAGTTTGATTCTCGGATTTGGCTTGCTCATCCTCATATCTGGATTTCTTTACGGCGTGAATTTTATCGCAGCCCTCTCCTTTCTCCCTGTAACAATCGGCTTGCTGCTCCACTTATATCCAAACAAAACGAACGCAGTGCTCTTTCCTATTTTGTTCCTGTTCTTCGCAATACCGCTGCCCATAGAAGGTTTTGGCTACCTTCTCCAGCTTATATCAGCGAAAACTTCGGCATCCATAACAAGCTTTCTCGGAGTACATGTCAGCAGACAGGGCGCGCAACTGAGCCTAAAAAATAGCTCCTTCTTCGTCGGGGAACCGTGTAGCGGTATGCAGATGCTGATTGCGTTACTCGCTTTGGCTGCGTTGCTCGCTTATTTTATGAATTGTCGCACGATTAAGAGGCTTGCAATTTTCATATCCGGTATACCAATCGCCATGCTTTCCAATACACTCAGGATATGCTCTATTATCTTGGTCGCAAGCTTCTTCGGTGCAGACATTGCACTGGATCTCTTCCATCCTGCCTCGAGTATAATCCTCTTCCTTTTTGCATGTGCTATCCTTCTTGTAATTGCAAAGCTGCTAAGATGCGAAGTGATGCCACGATGACTCTTCTCGAAGAATATTCACCAATCATCGGTATGCTTTTACTTGCGTTTGTTATCATCTTTCTATTCTCCTGAGCAAAAACCGTTCCAGCTTTCACCCTCCTACCGTCTGCTATCCCGCTTTAGGCTATGATATCGGGGAGGAATCGGCTGAAGAGATTGTCCTTTTATTCTCCTTTCCCATCCTCATTGCACTGTATCCGAGAATCTTCGGATGGAGATCCAATGAAACATGAATATCACCAGGATGGATATGCCAATCCACTCGGAAACAAAAGCATATGAGGGCCCCGAGGAGACTGAATAAGTCCTGATAAATGCCCCTAAGAAGTACTCAAGCCAGTGCCCTTCTATTATACCCTGCGGAAAATCAAATCCAAAGAAAGGATAAAACAAAGTCGCTGGCATGAGCCACATCTGATCCTCGCAAAGATGAATAAAAGATGCAAAACAGAGGGCAAAACCTCCATTCTCCTCGCTCCTCTTCTGTATATAAGCACCGACGAGTAGCAGTAAAAAGATAAAAAGGAACGTGTGAGCAAATAATCTACCATTTGAAAGAAAAGTGGCAAGCATGATTTCTCTTATCGGCTTGTCTATTAAGTCCGGGAGGAGAGCTCCCATGAGAATAAAGAGATAAAGCCCGCGATTTGACTCGATTCTCAATAGATGAACCAGCAGAAATGCAATTCCGAGCGTTATCCCCAGATGTCCGAAAAGGAACAGGTTTGATCTTCTTATAAGAAAACTCCTTGATTTAAAACTAACATAGGCCTTAAAAATTTGAAAGACTGATAAAGATTTGAAGGAAAGAGTAAGATGATATGCTTTGGGAATATCAATAAAGCAACGGAGGAGAAATAACACTTTTCCTAATAAATCAAAAATAACAGGGAAAGATGAAGATCGGTTTTCTCATCAATCCAATAGCAGGAATGGGTGGGTCGGTAGGACTTAAAGGAACTGATGGAGTGGTAGACGAAGCACTGAGGAGAGGAGCGCAGCCGATAGCGGGAGAGCGAGCAAAGAGATGCATGGAGGCACTGGATATAGATGTTTCGGCTGTTATTCTGACCTGCTCAGGTGAGATGGGTGAAGATGCAGTCATACACAATTTGCCTAGATACAAGGTTGTGTATTCGTTTGAGAGAAGAAGCACATGTGAGGATACAAAGAACGCATGTAAACGATTTTTAGAAGAAGAGATTGAGCTCCTGTTGTTCTGCGGTGGTGATGGCACGGCGCGGGATGTATACCGTGTTATAGAAAGAGAGATCCCACTCATAGGGATTCCCGCTGGAGTAAAGATGCACTCAGCGGTGTTTGCGATAAGTCCTAAAAGTGCGGCGAAAATAGTCCAGCTGTTTGTAGAAGGTAAGGTGGACGTGCGGGATGCGGAGATAATGGATACTGATGAGGACGCATACAGGAGAAACGAGCTGCGAATGACCGTGTTCGGGTATGCACGCACACCGTACGAGCCAGTTCTGGTCCAGCAGGGTAAGAGCCTTTTTCAAACGGTGAGTGAAGAACGAGCGAAGGAAGAGATCGCGAAGTTCGCATGCGAGTTCATGCGGGACGGTTCTCTTTACATCTTAGGTGCTGGTACTACGATATACAAAATTGCGGAGTTGTTGGGTCTGGGCGAAGAGAAGACACTGCTCGGCGTGGATGCTGTTAAAGATGGAAAATTGGTGGGGAAAGACCTGAACGAGCAGGAATTGCTGCATTTGCTTGAAAAGGAGAGAGAAACAAAAGCGAAGATACTCGTGAGTCCGATTGGTGCGCAAGGCTTTATCCTTGGGAGGGGCAATCAGCAGCTCAGTGCAAAGGTGATCGAAAAGGTCGGGGTTGAGAATGTGATTGTACTTGCGACGCCGCACAAGTTGAGTGAAACGCCGTTTCTACTGGTAGATACCGGAAGCGAGAGGCTGGACGAGCAGTTGAGGGGGTATATGAGTGTGGTATCGGGGTATCGGATGGCGCAGCGGAAGGAAGTGAGGAAAGGGTGAAGAAAGGTAAAAGCTGGTATCAACTGCCTGTGGAACAGGTTTTTGACGCCTTAAAAACAAGCAGTGAGGGACTCACATCCAACGAGTCGAAAGCACGGCTTGAGCAATATGGCTATAACGAGTTGAAGTTCAAGAAACGAGGCCCGCTGATTCGGTTCCTGATGCAATTTCACAGCTCGTTAATCTATGTCTTGCTCTTTGCTGCTCTCGTTACTATTATTCTGGATCTCTGGATGGATGCCACGGTTATTCTGGCAGTCGTCTTAGCCAACACGATAATAGGATTCATTCAAGAGGGGAAAGCTGAAACTGCGGCCGAAGCGCTGAAAAAATTGATGACGCCGAAGTGCACCGTGCTCCGAGATGGTAACCAGCAGGATACACCTGCACGCGAGGTGGTTCCTGGTGACGTGGTTCTTTTGGACGAGGGAGACAAAGTGCCTGCGGATCTGCGGCTCTTCTATACAAAAAACATGAGCGCAGATGAAGCAGCACTCACCGGAGAATCAGTACCAGTAAGGAAGATTATCGAGCCTATCCCGAAGCCGGACATAGTACCCGCAGATCAGTACTGCATGGCATTCAGTGGCACCTTTATCACCAGTGGTTCTGGCAAAGGAGTTGTCGTAGGAACCGGTGAGCATACAGAGCTTGGCAGAATCGCAGAACTGATGAAAGAGACTCGAGAAACCACTACACCACTTACGAGGAAGATGGCGGACTTCACCCGATTCCTAGTCACCGCAATTCTCGCAATTGCAGCACTCACTTTTATACTCGCAGTATTATTTGGATTTCCACTTGTGTATTCATTCCTTGCCTCGGTGTCTTTAGCGGTTGCGGCAATACCTGAGGGGCTGCCCGCGATACTGACCATAACCTTAGCGTTCGGTGCAATGACAATGGCACGGCGAAATGCGCTCATAAAGAATTTACCAGCGGCCGAAACGCTTGGCGTCACGACGGTTATATGCACCGATAAAACCGGGACACTCACCAAAAATCAAATGACGGTATCGAGGATATACGCCGGGAGGAAGGAATACACGGTGAGTGGTGTCGGTTACGAACCAAAGGGGAAGTTCTTCCTCGGGAATAGCGCAATTAATCCAGAACAAGAGGGTAAAGAGCTGATTGAAACTTTGAGAGCAGGTTACCTGTGCAATAACGCCACACTCGTCGAGGATGAAGAGAAAGAAGGGGGGTATGGCATTGTTGGAGATCCCACGGAAGGCGCTTTGGTCGTCTCTGCACTGAAAGCAGGTGTTACCCCGCATCTTCGTCGACTCGACGAGATACCATTTGTAGCTGAGCAGCAGTACATGGCTACGCTACATGAAGGCGCCGATTGGAATGTAATCTATGTGAAAGGCTCGCCGGAGAGGGTTTTAGGATTGTGCCAAAACCAGTTAGTCCACGGAAGTACTGTGCCTCTTCGCAGCAATGAGATATTGGCAGAGGCGGATGCGATGGCTGGAGATGCTTTGAGGATTCTGGGTATGGCATATAAGCTGGTGCCCAGAGCTAAAAAGCAACTTAATGCTGAGGATTTGGAAGGGCTGACGTTCCTCGGACTCCAGGGGATGATTGACCCACCCCGGGAAGAAGCGATGGAAGCCGTCCAGAAATGTAAACGTGCGGGAATCCGAGTAATGATGATCACTGGTGACCATGCGAAGACTGCGAAAGCGATTGCACAGCAGTTAGGAATTGGCGGCGATGCTGATCGAGTGCTGATGGGGGAAGAGCTCTCACGAATGAGCGACGATGAATTGTATGACGTTGTGGATGCCGTTTCGGTGTATGCCAGGGCTGCACCGGAGCATAAGTTCAGGATAACCAGCCAGTTGCGGAGAAAGGGGCATATTATTGCCGTCACCGGCGATGGGGTAAACGATGCGCCTGCGCTCAAGGCTGCAGATATAGGGATAGCCATGGGAATAACCGGAACAGAAGTGAGCAAGGAAGCCGCTGATATGATTCTGACCGATGATAACTTCGCCAGCATCGTTGCGGCCGTGGAGGAGGGCAGACATGTCTACGAGAATATCCGAAAGGTCATTCTATACACGCTTCCTACAAACGGTGGACAAACCCTGCTGGTATTAGGAGCGATTTTACTGGCACCATTTGTCGGCATTTTTAATCCTCACCTCGGGGGGCGTCTTCCTATCGAGCCGGTGCAAATTCTCTGGATAAATTTGCTTGACGCCGTAGCCCTCGCATTACCCCTCATCAGGGAGCCGAAGGAAAAGGGATTACTCGATAGACCACCTCGCAATCCTAAAGAACGGATAGCCGATAGCCCATTCTTCAAGAAGGTGGGAATCGTATCACTGGTAATGGCACTTGCAGGGTTCCTGATCTTTTACATGATATGTACAGGAGAAAATGAGCTCCTCGACGAGTTCGTCATGAGACAGGCACAGACCGCAGCATTCACCACGGTAATGCTGGTTCACCTCTGCTACCTCTTTACCGCCAGGTCAATCACCGAGTCTGCGTTTACCTTCAGTCCTTTCTCAAACAAATGGGTGCTTATCGGCGCTGCAATAACGCTCGGGCTGCAGCTTACCATAATCTATGCGCCTCTGTATATCGGCATTAATCCGTTGAGAACCGCACCCTTATCAGCGGAGTGCTGGCTCGCTATGATTGTAATCGCGCTCCCGATATTCTTCATCATCGAGTTTGAGAAATTTCTGACCAAGCGATTGGAAAAGAGAAGACAAAAAACTTAAAGCGAAAGATGATAATAAAGAGGAGAGCGTTGCGCGATGAGTTAAAGTACTAACATGGCAGGTTTATAATTACGCAGGGATTTTATTGCTTAAACAAGCGGTGCACTATGCGACGTGTAATCTGGTGGCTGATTGTCGGTACTAAGGGCGGCGTGAATCGTGCTCGGATAATAAGGGCATTAAAGGAGAGACCCTACAATGCCAATCAGTTGACAGAGTTATTAGGATTGGATTACAAAACGGTACGGCATCATATCAAAGTCCTTCAGGATAATAAAATCATTGCCGAAACGGGGAAGGGTTATGGCGTGGTGTACTTCTTATCCCCTGAAATGGAGGCCGAGTACGAAGTCTTTAAAGGATATCTGGACAACGTATGGAATAAATATATGACGAAGAAGATAGAGGATAGAGGGTGATACATATGCCACCGCCAGCTCCTGCTCCCTTACCCCACATGTGGCTCAGCAATATCCAAGCAGTAATCACACTCGGAAACGTTGTACTTTTGCTCTGTTTACTCTACATGTACGCAAGGAATTACAGGCAGATCAAATCGAAGTTCTCCTTAGGCTTAATTATCTTTATAATCTTCTTGCTTGTGCAGGCGATCACCTCGAACCCGTTAGTCCATTTATTATGGGGCTTTCGCTATCTTTATGCTCTGGGTTTGCTCAAGATAGTCTCTGCGTGGTTTGAATTCGTGGCACTGGCGATACTCCTGTATATAAGCCTGAAAACCGAGTAGATCAGCTCTAAAAGCGTTTAAAAGCGTTAAAAGCTCACCACACGGCTCCAATCGAATTTGGGTAGGATTTGGGTCTAATTTGGTAAAAAAGAAAAGCTTATGGGTGGTTATTTCCTACATAGAACCGTGGAGATACGTTAAAAATTAGGAGGTGATATGAATAACAAAATGAAAACAAAATTGATTGCAGGATTGGTGGTTCTGGCACTGGTAGCAACTGCTGTCGGTGTAATCTCTGCTCGGAACAATCTCGGCGTGCAACCGCCCATGCTAGCACATCAGTGGTCCCAAGGTCCATGTGGGATGAACCAGTTGACCGAAGAGGAAAGACAAGAGGTACTTCAACAAATGCAAGAGTTCAAACAGCAGATTTGTGACCAGTACAACATCACTTGTCCAAGCGGCCCTATGAGCCATTTGACCGAAGAGGAAAGACAAGAAGTGCGTCAAAAGATACAGGAGTTTAGACAAGGGCAAAGACAGGAAGCGCAAGAGTTCAAACAGCAGATTTGTGACCAGTACAACATCACCTGTCCAAGCGATCCTAAATTTGTGGATGAAGATGGCGATGGTATCAATGACAACATGCGCCCGCACGGATGGAGATATTGGCGTGGACCTGGATTCAGATGGCTTGCTCAAACTTCGACTCAGGAGGAATAGCACAAAAAAGACAGACGCAGATAGAGCCCCCATTACCCACCAACGGCGTGAGTGGTGCGTGGGCTTTCCCTCCTTTTTTCCCACGCACCTTTTATTTTTTAAAAAATTTGATAGACGACCTAACGATAGAGTGCCAAGTGATTTTGACCATCATGAAAGCGATAAAAGGACTGATAGAAAAGATTGGAATACAATACTATTAATATAGTGAAAAAGATAGGGATTAAGAGGAGGTAGCGATGCCACCATTACCGCCAGGAATTCATCACCAATTGTGGTTTCTCGATCTTCAGGGACTGATAATGATAGGCAACATTATCCTCCTGGTATGCTTGCTCGTCATCTATGCCAAAAATTATAAGCAGATTAAATCGAAATTTGCGCTGGGGTTAATTGCCTTTGTTGTTCTCTTGCTTGTGCAGGCATTTACCTCAGCTTCGTTCGTCCATTTCTTGTGGGGTTTTCAGCGTCTCTACGCGCTGGGCCTGCTCAGGATATTGTCTGCGTGGTTTGAATTTGCGGCATTGGCGATCTTGTTGTATATAAGCTTGAAGCCCGAGTAGCTCAGCTCTGAAAAGCGTTAACAGCTCACCAAACGGCTCCAATCGAATTTGGGTGAGATTTGGGTCTAATTTGGGAAAAGAGAAATGCTTATGTATATCTATTTCCACATTTGCATTACGAAAGAAAACGTGGCTGAAAAGTGATGAAAAGATGGAACAGTACGCAATAATTCTAGAGGAATTGGATAAAGAACGATTGCTTCTCTTCTTCGATAAAGGGGCTCATAGGAAATTCGGGGTTCGGACTCCGCTAGGGGGTAGTTAGACTATGAGCCCCTCTGGAGAAAATGCGATCATCCAGTTGGAAGGGGTTTGGAAGATCTACCAGATGGGAGACGTTCAGGTACCGGCGCTGAGAGGAATTGACCTGAAGATAGAGCGAGGCGAATTTTTGGCGATCGCAGGTGCGAGCGGAAGCGGTAAAAGCACTATGATGAACCTAATAGGGTGCTTGGATTTGCCAAGCAAGGGAAGAATTTTCTTGGGCGGAGACGATATAGCGGGTTTTGGAGAGTCTACATTAGCACAGATACGCGGGCAGAAAATAGGTTTTGTGTTTCAGCAATTTAATCTGATTCCCACATTAACTGCTTTGGAGAATGTTATGCTGCCTCTGGAGTTCCAGAATGTTGATACCTCAACAGCCAGAAAGAAAGCTTTAGAGATTCTAAACCTGGTTGGTTTAGGTGATAGAGTTCACCATCTGCCCTCTCAACTTTCGGGTGGAGAACAACAAAGGGTGGCTATTTCAAGAGCCTTGGCTGTTGACCCTGAAATAATTCTTGCTGATGAGCCTACTGGAAATCTGGATAGCAAAACAGGCAAGTTCATCCTGGATTTTTTTAGCGAAATACATAGAAAAGATAGCAAAACCATAATTATAGTTACTCATGATTTCTATCTGGTAAAGCATGCAGAAAGGGTTGTTTATCTGAAGGATGGACAGGTTGAGAGAATAGAGCATAATCATAAAAACAAGGAAGGAGGTGGGTTCAAATGATAAAGAAAGTATTAATTATTAGTACTATGAGAAAGATCATCGCTTTATGTAGTATCGTGGCAATTCTCGTTTGTATCATCCCTCCATCGAGTGCGGGCACGGATGCAAACATAGTTATAACTTGACTTTCGCCAATAGCGAATATTCATACAGATATTCGCCTTTCGTATAGACTTATTTTTCGTTTTTTTCAAAAATATCGCCTATCAAGCGGTATTCATTCCCCTCTTCGTCGCCGATCATACAGACTAACTATTTCAATCCGCTTTCAAACATTATTCTCGTTTTATAGCCAATGAGACTATCATATATGGTGGAAAAAATAGAAAAGCTTTTATATAGCTACAGACTAACAACGTTTATTGTGCATTTCGTCAAGAAGAAGGTTAAAGGCATGACCTATCTCTCGATAGGCGAAACAAAGTGGGTGAACGGGAGGGCGAAAACCACTATATTGAAGTATCTTGGCTCTGCGGAGAAAGTATATCGGATATTTCTTGGACTGGATAAAGGAGAAACCGAGTCCCACCACAGATATTATTTTGCCGCGCCACTTGCGCTGCATCAGATAGCGCTGGAGATAGGGTTGGTCGAAGCGGTCAATCGCCACACGAAGAAAAGGGAACAGGGCATCTCTGTCGGAGAATATCTTCTCCTTATTACCTTGAACAGGGCGTTGGACCCGAGAAGCAAGAGGGGAATAAGGAAATGGTAGTCACAAAGGAAGACGGTATCCCGCTCATGC
>JASEFB010000054.1 GCA_030019325.1 archaeon
CACAGGTTTACCTGAACGAAGAAGAATTGGACGATGCACACGTATATATCCATCTCAAGGGGTATTATAGAGCAACCGTGACGCATCTCGACATTGAGCATCCTGACCTTGCTGGCATAATTCCGCCCAAAATACGGACCTTCATCTGGATTATCGGCATTGAAGACGGAATACTGATTCGAACGGAAAAGAGCGATAAAGTAAAGGTCGTTTGTCCCGTACTTAACCACGTGCTTCATCGCGGCGAGAAGGCCAAAACATGTGTCGGGGGTAAATTTAATGGCATCTTCATCGGATTCCGGAAACGAGAACTCAGCAAACTTGAGAAAATAGTAGAAACCTCCTTTTTGGGCAACAACCCTTTCTTTGAAAAAGAAAGCTTGACCAAAGAAACAACTATTTTTTCTTTTAGCACTGTGGGGCTCCGCCCCACGACCCCGCGAGCCCTGTAAGGGCTTAGTTTTCTTTTTTCTAAAAAGAAAAAGTGTTATTCGAGCTCGTCACACACCGTTACCCAATAATGATAGAAATCCGCTTCGAGCACTTCCGCCTTCTCAAAATTCTCCTTCGCTTTCTCTTCATCGCCCATGAGTTCATAAACGTGCCCGAGATTGCGGTACGCTTTTGCACCCGAGTCGAGTAAATACCTATCGAGATTTATCGCCTCTTCAAAGTTCTCTATCGCTTTCTCGTAGTTGCCCAGCTCGGCGTATGCAATTCCACAATCATTATAAGCCTTAGCCAAAGTAGTAAGGCGTGGTTCATCATCTATTATCAGCTCAAAAATCTCGATCGCTTTCCAATACTTCTTCATCCGGATATATTCGTTTCCCACCTCAATCATCTGGGCAGGGTCTTCAAAATGCTTCTTTGACCCCACCTCTACAGCTTTCATACCTGTAATCTTATCGCTGTAAGTTTAAATAACTTTCCATACCATGGAAAATGCTACAGAATTGACGAAAACTCAAAAAACAAAATCTGATGGGTTTTCTAAAAAAGCCGAAGTCGCTCGGCTCCTCAACTAAATTCTCGCAGTTAAAACTCAACCTTGTGCTCTGATCTTTTCGATAATCGCATTACCAACCTCGCTCGTCTTCGAGTTACCGCCGAGGTCATAGGTTCTCACTTGCCCTTCTCTCAACACCGCTTCAATCGCATGTAAAACTCTTTCCGCGGCACGTACTTCACCAACATTCTCCAGAAGCAGAGCACCCGCCCAAATCGTTGCTATCGGGTTTGAAACGCCTTTACCAGCATATTTTGGTGCGGAACCGTGAATAGGTTCGAACATAGAAACACCATCCGGGTTGATATTCGCCCCCGGTGCAAGCCCCAGTCCGCCTTGAATCATCGCACCAAGATCGGTAATAATATCACCAAACATGTTTGGTGTAACGATGACCTGAAACCATTCAGGATTCTTAACGAGCCACATGCAGATCGCATCCACAAAATTAAACTCGGTATCTATATCAGGATAGTCCTTTGCAACGTCGGTAAATACCTCCCTCCAGAAACCATAGCCATGCGTTAATACATTCGCCTTATCCACGCTCGTCACCTTCTTCTTCCCCTGGGCTCTCGCGAGCTCAAATGCAAACCTCATAACGCGCTCGCATCCCTCCCTCGTCACGACACCAATTTGATATGCAAGTTCATCTGCATCACTCTCGATGTCCAGCCCGAACTTAATGTGATAAAGGGTCCTTTTGATTTCTAACTCATCTCTCTTTTTCCCTTTTCCTTTTCCTTTCGCCCTTCCACCAATGCCGACGTAGAAATCCTCTGTGTTCTCCCTCACGACACTAAAATCTATATCTTCTGGTCGCTTCCCCGCCAGTGGTGTGCGAACGCCATCCAGAAGCTTTACGGGTCTCAGATTTACATATTGATCAAAATAGAACCTGAGCGTAAGTAAAATTCCCTGCTCTAAGATACCTGGCTCTATCCGCGGGTCTCCGATGCATCCGAAATAGATCGCATCACACCGCTCTAATTCCTTTAAGGTATCTTCACATAGTAACTCCCCGGTCTGTAAGTAATGCTCCGCACCAGGGGGATATTCTATCCAGCGAAGTTCAAAATTCTCACGCTCCGAAACAGCATCAAGTACCTTTTCACCTTCCTGCATCACCTCCGGTCCTATCCCATCGCCGCGAATAACTGCAATGTTGTATCCGTGCGTCATTTCTGCATCAGCCTATTCACTGCGTTGATAAATGCCTCTACTGAAGCCATCACTATGTCATCCCGCACACCTCTCGCTGTTACTATTCTGCCACCCTTTTCCACACCCACAATTACCTCAGCAAGCGCATTGGAACCGCCAGTTATCGCCTCTATCCTGAATTCCTTAAGTTCAATGCCACCACCTATTTCATCGCCTATTATCTCTTGAACCGCTTTTATCGCTGCATCTACAGGACCAACACCCATCTGCGCACTTATACATTCCTTTCCTCGCACCACGGCTTTCAGCGATGCTGTTGGTATCATATTGTTCCCGGTCATTACCGAAAGCTCTTTGAGCGTTACGGCTCGCTCGCGCCGTGAAACTTCTCCGGTTACAACTTCTGCTATGGTAAACAGGTCATCATCAGTAACCTTCTTACCACTCGCGCCAAGTTCCTTTACCCTCTCAAGTATCTCATCAACTTGTTCTTTCGGTGGAAACATTCCGACTTCTGACAATTTCTTCTCTATCGAGTGCCTTCCAGTATGCTTTCCAAGCACGATTCGTCGTCTATGCCCTACCATCTCGGGTGTCATTATCCCGGGCTCAAACGTGTCACTCTTCTCTATCACACCATGTGCATGTATTCCTGATTCGTGAGAAAAGGCATTCTCGCCAACAATGGGTTTAGTTATTGGGATTGGTATGCCGGTGAACCGCTCAATAAGCTTTGCGGTCTCGAATAAATATCCTGTCTTTATATTCGTTCGTAGCCCGTAAATCGAGTTCAAGCTCATCACGGTCTCAACGAGGTCCGCATTTCCCGCTCGTTCCCCTATCCCATTCACCGATACCTGAACTTGCGAAGCACCTGCTTTCACCGCCGCCAAACTGTTCGCAACTGCCAGACCAAAGTCATTATGGCAGTGTATGCTAATCGGAACGTTCACGGCATGATCTATCGCCTCTACAAGCCTGAAGATGGAGAAGGGTTCACTCACTCCCACGGTGTCGGGAACATTTAAGATATCAGCACCCGCCTCTTCCGCGGTTTTGAATAAATCAATCAGAAATTCCATTCTTGTACGTGTCGCATCCATCGCGGAGAACATACACAAAAACCCGTGTTCCTTGACATATCTCGTCATCTTATCTGCTTGCTCTTTTACCTCTTCTTCGCTCATCTTCATCGTGTGTTCACGCTGAATCTGGGAGGAGGGCACGAAGATATGGATCATACCAACCCCACAATCAATGCAAGCGTCAATATCCTGCGTTAAGACCCTCGCCAGTCCACATACCTTTGCTGAAAGCCCCTCGTTACAGATAAGCCTCACCACCTCCTTCTCCTCCTTCGAGGTAATCGGAGTCCCCGCTTCTATGATGTCCACACCCAACTTGTCCAACTGCCGTGCGATCGTTCTCTTCTGCTCCATCGTGAACGAAATGCCAGGCGTTTGCTCTCCATCTCTCAGCGTCGTATCAAAGATTTCTACTCTTCCAGTACCCACATTACTCTGAGCGGCTCTTCCTTTCATCCTATCCATCCCATTTGAAGGTAAAAATAAAAATTTAGGTTATTAGTTAAAGTAAATCCTCGTGTTATATTTATAAATTTAGTGGAGGTGAAGGTGAGAGCAACGCCTCCCCTTTTTATTCTAAAAGTTCTTTCTTTCGTCAACGTTTCTTTCTTTGAAGAAAGAAAGGTTGATGCGCCGACCGGGATTCGAACCCGGGTTAGAGGCTTTTTGCCCACCCTTCCTTTTTATTCTAAAAGTTCTTTCTTTCGTCAACGTTTCTTTCTTTGAAGAAAGAAAGGTTGGTTGGCAAGCCTCTGTGATACCAGGCTACACTACCGGCGCATTTTTTATTCTATAATAAACTCCTCTCCATTACTCGGCGCTATTGCATCGCACCCGAAATTATCCCTCGCCCACGTTGCGAAATCGCCCGTACGTTCGCCATGAACCATAAATACAACCTCTGTGCCTCTCTTGCAGAATCGTGATACCAATCTCTTCAGTTCGGAATCCCCAGCGTGAGCAGAGAAGTCATATTGCTCAACACCTGCACTCACCTTCACTATCTCGCCATTCGCCTCCACACACCCTTCCTCTATCAATCTTCTCCCGTTCGTTCCCGCTATTTGATAGCCGGTGAGCAGCACTTTGCTCTTTGGGTCTTCGTGTATCTTCTTCAGGTAATACAGCACCGGGCCACCGTTCAGCATTCCTGCGGTGGTGACAATCACGGAAGGTTCAGAAAGGACTTGCTTACGCCTCTTTGAGTTTACGAACCGAGCACCATCAAAAGCATCATTCATCGCGCCCGCATCCTTTAAGAACGAGGGATAATTCTTAAACAGATTAAAAACGCTCAGTCCCATACCGTCCACATAAGGAGTAAGCCCATACGAATGCAAGACCATCACAATCTCCTGTGTCCTACCAACTGCAAAGCACGGCACAATTGCATTACCCCCGGAATCTAAGGTCTCTCTAATGGAGTCTATGAACTCACGCTCCATTTCAGCCCTGTTTCTATGCTCCCTATCGTAATATGTGCTTTCTATAAGCAAGACGTCGGATGGAGGGAAATCAGCGGGAGAAGCGCTTTCCATTAAACGAGTTACATCCATCTTTATGTCCCCGGTGTAAAACAGGCGTATATCCTCACTCTCTTTTCTCAGATACACCGATGAACTACCTGGTATATGTCCTGCATTGTATAATTCAAACTCATAGTCTGAACTGTTTAAGATAATTCGTTCGCCATAGGCTACGGGATGAGTACAGTCATCCATTCTCCTGATATCTTCTTCATCAAAAAAGACAATCCCCTCCTCTTTCCCTACTTTAATCGTATCTCTTCCCAGGAGCATGGTTAAATCCCTTGTCACCGGGGTCATATACACACTCGGCGGATTATCCGAATCCATCAAACTCGGAACCATGCCGGAATGGTCGAGATGTGCATGTGATACAATTACCGACTCTGGCGCAGTACTTTCCACCCCCAAAGGTACTCCGGGTGGATCTGACGGTCTCATTCCATAATCTATGAGAAGTTTATCATCCACCAATATCGCAGAACGTCCTACCTCGTTACAGCCACCGAGAAATTTTATTTTCATTTTATAACACGTCTTCTCTGCCTTGCGCTGGTGGGATAGCCCTTTCCGTCTTCGTTATCTCCACCCTTCTCACCGGATATATCTTCTTCGCAACCTTATAAATGTCAGACGATAGTTTCCCAAGTATTATTTCTTGTATATATTTGTTAAATTCTAAACTGGCCGCTCGACTTCTGATGACATCCTCCATGAGCTTTCGTATCAGCTTTATCTGCGCTTCACTTGCTTTCTTGAGCGTAAAACAGGATGATTTTACACGGATACTCTCCCTATCCTTTGTCACGATCTCGATATTTGAATCTATCTTCGAACTCCTCTTCCTCGCTAAACTCCGGAGATAATCGCCGTCTACCTTATGCCCGATGAATCGTGTATAGGCGTTGGTATGATCCACATCGTATATTTCAAGCAATAATTTCAGATTTGGATTCTTTATCAGCTTGCCTGTCAGTTCATCCACAGTCATCTCTATCCTTCTCCCTATTAACTTGGATGGGTCGTCTGCCACAGTATCTCCTGCTTTTACGTCACCAAACATCTTCGGTGCTAGTACCGTGTACCATTCTTTCGCTTTCCACTTATCCTTCACCCTTTTCTTCGCCAGTTGTGCTCACCTCTCTTCTTTTTCTTATAAAAGGGATATTAACATAAAAATCTTAGTTACCTGCTTCGAAGGTAATTCAACACGGATTCAAATATCTTTTTACCATCACCGTATGCATTCCCCTTCTCCTTTCCCCGTTCCCTCGATCTCCTTGACCATTCTGAATCCATGAATGCATAAAAAGCCCGTTCCGGATGCGGCATCAATCCTAATATAGTCCCCTCGGGGTTACATATCCCGGCGATATTATAGAGAGATCCATTAGGATTCCACGGATAGGATGCATAAGTACCATCAGAATCAACATAGCGAAAGACTATCTGGTCGTTATCCTCCAGAAGTTGTATATACCTCTCTCGCTTTCGCTCGTCAACAAAAAACTTCCCCTCTGCATGAGCGCACGGCATCTTCATGATGCACCCCTTTTCAATTCCCTGGGTGAACACACAGTTCCCCCTGTTTTCGTGCTTTATAAGTGTCGGACGGCATTCAAAGCGAGCGGAATCGTTTGTCGTCAGGGCTGCCTGTTGCATCTCCCTCTCTTCATGTGCACCAAATCCGGGAAGCAACCCCATCTCTACCAACACCTGGAAGCCATTGCATATCCCTAAGATGGGGTTCCCATTTTGTATAAAAGCCGCGATCTCCTCTCCCAATGCCCCGTTTATCCTCGCCGCCAGTATCGCCCCTGCTCGTATGTAATCGCCTGAAGAAAAGCCGCCGGGTATCACTAACAGGTCATAATCCCTTAAATTCCTCCTCTCTCGCTCTTTCACTGCCCCTATCAATTGCTTCAGGTGCACAATCTCTGCCGACGCACCCAGACGCCTAAAAGCAAGAAATGTTTCGAGTTCGCAATTTGTCCCCTCTATCCGTAAGATGCAGATCGTTGGGTTCATAGAGTCATTAACACCCCAATTATCGTCTTACTATCCTTTATCTCGCCTGTTCTTATCTTTCTCTGTACATCCTCTAATTCCATATACTGTATTGGCAATTCAGCTTCAGCATCAGAAACTTTCTCCAGTCCCTGTGCTTTAAAGATGTGAATTATCTCGCTACTATAACCAGGAGAAGGGTAATATGAGGTCAGTTTATCCCAGTGTGAAGCGTTAAAGCCAGTCTCTTCGATTAGCTCCCGCTTGGCACATTCCTCGGGCGACTCCCCTTCTTCCAGTGTACCTGCGGGTATCTCTAATGTTATACGTTCAATCGCTTTTCGATATTGCTCCACCAGCAATACCCTTTTGTTGATTAATGGAACAATAGCTACCGCACCGGGATGAACGACAATCTCACGCATTTTTGTCCTTCCATTAGGCAATGAAACGGTATCAATCCGTAACTGTACAACCCTTCCTTTGTACAGGTGCGTACTCTCAATAGTCCTCTCTTCCTTCATAGGGATATCTTTAAGAGAAGATTACTTAAATTAATGCCTCACCTGCTGCGCAAGGTTGAGCTATTGCAGACTCTGAATTGGAGGGAGATGTTAGCTTTTCGTCCCACTGACCGTGATAACGAGGGGATTATTACTCAGCCGTTAGAACTTCTTTCACCTTCTTCTCCAAAAGCTCATTTATCACCTTTCCATCCACTTTTCCCCGTAATTCCTTCATCACCACGCCCATCAACGGTCCCACTGCTCGTGCACCCTTCTCTTGTATAAAATCCTTCTTTGAGCTCACGATATCCCCTATGAACTTCTCTACCTCCTCCATATTCATGCTCAACCCGATTTCTTCGATCGCCTTATCAACACTCATCTCAGGCTTGCTCGCCAGGAATTTCAAAATATCTGGCACCGCCTCCTTACCAAACGCATTTGCTGAGAGACGCCTGAATATCTCTATGAAATGGTAATCTTCCAGCGGGTCCACATCTATTCCCTCCTGCATCAGCTCTGCTACGGTATCCGTAACTGTCCTGACCACTAACGTTGCTGGTATATCGTATGAATCCATTATGCGTTCAAAAAGTGAGAAATTCATGTCTCGTGCGATTTTATCCGCGAGTTCGTCATTTAAGCCGAATTTTTCCTTATATCGTGATTTCCGGGCTTCAAATGTCTCAGGAAGCTTGCTCTTTATCTTTTTCAGCCTGTTCTCATCTATTTCTACCGGTGGGACATCGGTTTCGGGGTACATCCGTGCAGCACCGGGTAGAGGTCTCATATAAGCGCTACTACCGTTTGGCAACGCTCTTCTCGTTTCTTTTGGTATCTCTCGCAGCGCGTCCTCTGCCCTTCTCAGCACTGCATCCAACGCTATCTCCGCACGCGCTCTCTCTGCAGCAACGATTACTACGCAATCATTTTCAGTTGCCTCAAAGGTTCTCTTCAGCTGTTCAACCTCTCTCTCACTAATACTATACGCAGGAAGTTCATCGGTGTGCATCAAGCCCACACCATACTTAGCTGCGAAATCCGCCAATTCGCTGCCAAATCGTCTTCCCAGTTGGATTTCTGTTCCAAGTATACCGGAAAAACCACGCAGGCATACCCCAAACACTTTCCCTCTTGCTTTTTGTATTACCCGTGAAGATGAAGCCTCAAATATGCTTGATACATCTTCTATGCGATCCTCGACCCTCGCTCCCCTTTTCTTCAGCTCCTCTCTCAGCTCTATAAGCTTTGACTGGCGAATGATTTCGTATTTCACTATTTTTCCAATCATCCTCAAATTTTGAACGCCCTTTATCTCCACTCGAGCTCCTGCTTCTATTGAGATGTTTATGTCCTGCCTGATTGTTCCTAATCCTCGTTTCACTTTACCCGTGGAGCGTAGTATCATGCCGAGTTGTTCAGCTACGTTCCGTGCCTGCTCTGCTGTTCTTATATCCGGAGCAGTGCCTATTTCTACAAGTGGTATGCCCAAACGGTCTAAGGAATAGACCACTGCATCGCCTTCGGTTTCTATCTTCTGTGCTGCATCTTCCTCCAAACAAAGCACATCCACTCTAACAGGCCCCTCCGCCGTCGAGAGCCAACCATCTGTCGCAACTAACGCGGTTCTCTGGAATCCACACGTGTTGGACCCGTCTATAACAATTTTTCGCATTGTGTGAATCTCATTCACCGGGTTCATGTTCAGAAGAAGCGCTACCTCCAAGGAAATGTCAATAGCTTCCTGGTTCAATTCTCTCGGTGGTTCTTCGTCATTTTCAACCAGACACGTGCTCTCATATCCTTTATACCGAAACGTCCTGCTGTATTTCGCCTCTTCACGGGCAGCTTCGTCCACTTCGCCCATTTCACTCTTTGATGCTCTCAGATACCGGTTAAAGGAGAAAGTTGAATCCTTCTTGTCCCTCAGCGTGGTGGGGCATTTGCAGAAGAGTTTGGTCTTCGTGTCTAATTGCTGGTGTATTTCCAAGCCTGCCTTCAGTCCTATTTTATTGTACTCTATTTCCTTATCCATGTCTTTGCTGCGGGGTAATAAACAATAAACTTCTAATAGGTATTAAAAGAAGAACTGGTTCACTAAAGATACTTTACGGTGAGGAAATATTTTTCGTAAACGAATCAATCCATGGTTCCATGCTTATGGAGCCACGGGGCATTTAAATAAATACAAAAGATTATAAGAAAATGGTGATACCAACAATGGTTAAAGTGAATTTAGATATAGAAACGGAATTGCACAAGGCAATAAGAAAAGAGGCGATAGATAAAGGGTTATCAATGAAGGCGTATCTAATTGAGTTGATTAAGAAGGGTATGGGTATACAAGAAGGGGGGGATATAGAAGAAGGCGAAATCGAAGAATAAGGTGTCTCTGAAGTTATCAAGTCGTGAAAGTTTATCATGCCTAGTATCTGATAGATGTATTAAATGCTTGTTTAATTCCTCCTCTACACTACCACTTTTAGCATCCTTGCACTTGCATGGTTTTTTTATTTAGAGCTCTATTTATCTTTCTTTTTTGATTTAGAGCTGTTAGAAAGCATAGGAAGAAATTAATATGGTTTTAGAATAACATTACTTACTGTAATGCGTGGGAGTGATAACGCGGGAGGAAGGGTTCCAAATGCTCTCATAAAGGAAAAAAGTCCATATCTCCTCCAGCATGCGTACAACCCGGTAAATTGGTACCCGTGGGGAAAAGAGGCGTTGACTCGTGCTAAAGAAGCGGAAAAACCTATCTTTCTCAGCATTGGCTATTCTACCTGCCATTGGTGTCATGTAATGGCACGGGAATCCTTTGAAAACCCGGAGACAGCGAAAATCCTTAATGAGAACTTTGTGTGCATCAAAGTCGATCGTGAAGAGCGCCCAGATTTGGACGGAATCTACATGAAAGCGGTCCAGATGATGGCAGGCACCGGTGGCTGGCCTTTATCGGTCTTCCTTACACCAGACCTGAAGCCGTTCTACGGTGGAACATACTTCCCACCAGAACCAAAGCATGGCTTGCCAGCCTTCAACGACCTTCTTCAAACTATCATAACTCTTTGGCGTGATAAGCGCGAGCAGATTGAGCAAAATTCAGAAGAGATTACACAGCTCGTACGCAGGACGTACCAGTATAAGCCTCGGGTGGGAGGCGAGGAAATCCCAACCGACCTTCTTGATAACGCGTATGAACAACTCATCCTCCAATTCGATTCAAGCTATGGGGGATTTGGTGCCGATGTGGCAGCATGGTCAGTGAAAAAACCGAAGTTCCCCATGCCCAGCTATCTATCCTTCCTCCTTCGGTATTATCATAGAACACAGGAGCGTTTCGCATTAAAAATGGTGACGAAGACCCTTTCTGCAATGGCACAGGGCGGAATCTTCGACCAGCTGGGCGGGGGGTTTCATTGTTATTCAACCGATATGCGCTGGCTTGTTCCTCACTTTGAAAAGATGCTCTACGATAACGCACTCTTAGCCCGAGTTTACATTGAGGCATATCAAGTGACACGTGATCCATTCTTTGCGCAGATAGCGAACCAGACACTGGATTAGGTGCTGCGAGAGATGACCAATCCCAATGGCGGGTTCTACTCGGCGTTGGACGCAGACAGCGAGGGCATTGAAGGCGCCTTCTATGTATGGGATCCCACGGAGATAAAATCGGTTCTTGGTGAAGAGCAGGGCGAAGCCCTCTGTCGCTACTACGGAGTAACACCACAAGGGAACTTTGAGGGGAACAAAAGTGTGCTGTATATCGCTCACCCATCCGAGGAGATCGATGAACCGGATACTCTCGGTAGAAGTAAAAAGAAACTTCTTGAGGCGAGGAGTAAACGGATACGACCGGTAACCGATGATAAAATTATAACCGGATGGAATGGATTCATGATCTCAGCTTTCGCTCTAGGATATCAGGCATTGCATGAGAAGCGCTTTCTTGAAGCAGCGACTTCTGCACTTCACTTCATACTTACCAATCTCAGAAAAGACGGCTACTTATTGAGACGCTACCGAGACGGCGAAGCTTCAATTCCCGGAACTCTGGAGGATTACGCCGCTCTTATCGCGGCATTGCTCGACGTATATGAAGCCAGTTTCGATTCCCAATGGTTACGCGAAGCACTCCACCTGAATGATCGTATGGTAGAGCTGTTCTGGGATAAAACGGAAGGTGGGTTCTTCTTCAATCGCCGTAGTGAAACAGAGCTCCCTGCGTCCATAAAGGAGGCCGATGACGGTCCAATTCCATCGGGCAATTCGATCGCAGCGCAGAACCTCCTTCGCCTTGCTACACTTACCGGTGATGAGGAACTACGAACACGTGCTAAAGATATTTTCCTCACTTTCCGTGCGTCACTGGAACAGAGCCCGTTAGAGCACACACAAATGCTTTGTGCGCTCAATTTCTACCTCAGCATTCCTATGCACGTCGTACTGGCAAGTGAAAATAGAGAAGATGCTCAGCCATTTGCAGCCGAGATGAGCCGCCATTTTCTGCCTCATAAAGTCATTGTTTTCTCAAAGTCGGGCGTTACTGACGATGAACTTCCGGGTCTGATGCCGTTGATCAAAGACAAGGTGGCTATCCAGGGCAATCCAACCGTGCATATCTGTGAAAACTACACGTGCAAGGCGCCGATTACTGATCTGGAAGATTTGAGACGCGTTCTGTCTCATCGGAAATAGGTAATACCTTGTATTTCTAAACAATCCTCTTATTCATCAACTCCAACTCTTCTCGCTCTTTCAAAAGTATTCAATTTTCGTTGTCCAGTGTTAAAACCGAGCAGTCTTCTCAATACTCCATAATCCCCTTTGTATGTATTGAGATGACTACGTGCAGGCTGATAAAGTGGCCAAAATACGACTGGTAATGAGTTATATTTCAATTGTATACCTTCGCTATAATCAGAACCAGACGAAATGACCTTTGTTTTTTTATAAAAGGGAATTTTTGGATTAGATAATATTCTAACTATCGAACTGTCAATGTTCTGCTCCTGTAATAGTGAAGCAACATTTTCACATCCAAACTTTCCAAAGGAAACCACAATTTCTGGCTGTACGATTTTCATAAGCTCTCTAATATGATCCCGACAACACTCCAGATAGCCAAAAAAATGATCCCCCGGATTATTGCTCCCACCAAAACAAAGCATCGAATTCGTCATGAAAACACCGTTCTCTTCTAAAAAATCATTCACATGGTCCTCATCGTAAGGGCAAGCTAAAAGATTTTTCCAGAAGTTCCTCCAAGTCGGTCCCCATGTATTAATTTGTTTCTGGTAATTATCTAAAGGGAAACAATGCTCACTTTTACGTGCATAAAACGGTGGGAAGTGCTTGTAATCGATTCCGATAATCATTAATTTGGTCTTTGCGCTTCTTCGGAAAAGCATGCAACGATCTAACCATGGGAGTAACCCTATTGCAAATTTTCCAGAATCAAGCTGACCGGTCACTTCATCAAAATTTGAGGACTTTTTGAAGAGAGTTCTTAAAAACGCATCATCTTGTTCAATCTTGTTGCAATACTTAATAATCTGATCTTCTGTTGACAAATCTGAAAGGGGAATTGGACGTACTAAAGCATTTATGGGTTTATCATGTCGAGACGGATAAGTCAAAGCGCATTTATTACAATTTGCGATCCTTATGAGAAGCGAGGACAGAACTCCATTACTATCAAGTAGCTTGTACCCATTAACGATTTGAGAAATCTGTTCCGAAGAATATTTTTTCATAGCAGTTCACCATTCCAGAAAAGAGTCACTATATTCGTTCCATCCGCTGATTATTAATTCTTTTCTCGTGAACATGTGTTTTTGTAGTGATCATCCTCATTTTAAAATATCCCGTCAATCTTCGCTCCGCAATGTGGGCACTTTGAATCTGTCATGTTATTCCCCAGAATCTGGAATCCATAGCGTTGGATGAGCAACCTTCCGCACTTATAGCAGTAGGTATTCTCGCCTCCCTCGCCTGGGACATTGCCCTCATACACGTATCTCAAGCCTACTTCCAACCCAATGTTTCGAGCTTCACGTAGGGTTGTAACCGGTGTTCGAGGGAGATTGGTGAGCTTATAGGCAGGATAGAACTGTGAGATATGCCAGGGGATGTCAACGCCTACACCTTTGATGAACTCGGCGATCCCTCTGAAATCTTCCTCAGAATCGTTCAGCGTCGGTATAACCAACGTCGTTACTTCAATCCAAATTCCTAAACTCTTATAAAGCTTTATCGCATCGAGGACAGGGTCCAGGTGACCCCCGCAATTCTTGTGATACAGCTCCTCAGATAACCCCTTCAGGTCTACATTTACCGCATCTAAATAAGGAGCGATGGTGCGTATAGCCTCCTCCGTAATATACCCGTTTGTGACAAAGACGTTACATACCCCTTCTCCATGTGCCAATCTAGCCGTGTCATAGG
>JASEFB010000055.1 GCA_030019325.1 archaeon
AGAGCATATCTTTAAGCCCATCTCAGGGCATCATGCAAGCAGGCTGAATAGTTACCATATTTATATCTATTATAAACGATGTTGTTTGATAGTTATCAACTTTCGCTTCTTTTCCATTTTTTAATCCGCTCGTGCTTTTCCATCTCCATATCACCTTTAATAGCGTTACCACCTCTGAAAAAAACACTTCACCGTGCCTTTAACTTACTTCTTGATGGTATTCATACGTTCCCCCTAATCACTCGTTTATCCTTACCCCTATCCCCCGGATCGAATAACCGTGAATGTTAATTAAAAGGCAAAAATTTTGCTCCGTTTGCCTTAATGTCTTTGGCAAGTTCTTTTTATTCGTCACGTTACTGAAAAACCACCAGACACGAAAACACCGAAGCGGCTATGAAAGAAGCTCCTCAAATGAATCATAACAATTACTGCGCATAAAAAGAGGAAAGGATCGCCGGGGGTCTTACATTGATCTTTATAGGCGTGCTTGGTGTGATTATCACGCTCGTAGGAGGAGCTCAAAATCTAAATATGAAATTGACTCTTCGATACTACCTTCCTTAGTGCACGACCTCAGCAGGTGTCTTCCTCCCTCGTTCTGTTCGGTCAAAAAAATCACGTTCGTATCCACCAGATACATTAATTAGTCGCCCCACCATTCAAGAATTTTTCGCTGAAGTTCCAGAGAGGTATATTTATCTTTGTATTCTTTTAATCCACCCGCCCAGTCCAATTTCAGCTTCTTTCCAGTCTTCTTTTTGGCCTTCTGCAGTAAAAAGTCAACGTAATCTTCTACTTCTCTATGCAATTCAGGTGGCAATTGTTTTATCTTCTCCTCTATTCCCATACTATCTTACCTCCTTACCTCGCACTCCAGAACCTCGTCTCAAAAACATCACGAATCAATACAATCAAATAAAATATATCCGTCCACCTTCTAGCACATTACTAATAAAATCGCTTGATTATTTAAATCATTCGATACTCGCATGGGCTTTCCTTCTCTTACACGAGTTCGTTCGATAACTCAATATCGAAAGCTTTAAATACACATGAATATGTATTTATGCGTATGAATATGAAGAAATATGGCGCTAAGGCGAGACTCACCGTAACCGTAGATAAAGGTGTTCTAAAAAGTGCAAAAGAAGCTGCTGAAAGGAAACGAATACCTCTCTCAAGGTTAATAGAGACCTTTTTAAATTTCTTTGCAAAGCCCGATGTTTATTGTTTTAAATGTGGTGAACGATTTAGTTCAACCGAAACTGAACTTTGTCTTAAATGCGGTTGGATGCGGTGCCCAAAATGTAAAGTTTGTGGGTGTAAATTGAGCGAAGAGACAGCCGTCGCGATTTTCCACATGAGAAAGGTTTACGAAGATTTACTCGCAGGAAGGATAAAAAGTTGAGGAACAATGGGATGGGATATGATGCAGGTTTGGTTATATTGGATCATAGGTTTGACTTTAGTTACGTATGTTTCTGTACAAGTTATAAAGAAGTATCCTCAATATGGGTTTGCGGCTTTAACCGGTTTTTACATCATTTATCTGGGAGCTTCGCAGGTTTTGGCAACGAGGATTATCGTGTTTGATTTGGGCTTTTACACTTTCTTTGCTCCTGCCGCAGTGTTCATCTATCCGTTTATAGCACAGGTCATAGACATGATAAACGAGGTTTATGGCCAGAAAAGTACACATGTTGCAATCCTAACAGCTTTTGTAACTCAAGTTTTATTAGTATTGTTTATAGCTATGGTTAACACGTTGAGCCCTGCACCATTCTTTGCCTTTGAGGAAGCCTGGAAATCTCTTTTTGGTCTTAGTATAAGGATAACGGTAGCCTCTTGGATAGCTTTCATTATATCTTCCAACTTGGATGCTTTCATATTTGCCAAGCTTAAGGAGAAGTTTCATATAAAAGAAAATAAGTTCAGGTATGATATATCAGTTAACCCTTATGTCTGGTTGCGTTCAAGTGTAAGTGATGCCATGGACTTAACTTTGGACAGTATGATTTTTGTAACCTTAGCTTTCTTTGGAGTAATGCCGGTTATTCCTTTAATTATTGGTCAGATAGTAAGCAAGAATGTGATTGGTTTTTTCGATAATCCATGGTTTGTATGGTATAAAAGGATGTTAAGGAAATGAGAGGAGTAATTAACAAGAAATTTGTATGGTTTATTTGGTTTGCTCACCCCAAAGTCACGATTTGAAATTAATCATAATTGACCCGAAACACCGAAGCGGCTCTGAAAGAAGCTTTAAATAGCGAATATTTTGCGGCTTATTTATATGAGAAGGGAATATCTTGATTATTACGCGGTAGCGAGGAATAAGCGACTTTTTCATAGAAGAAGCGATTTTTTCTTGGTATCACGAAACAAAAAAAAGAGAAAATAGAATAGAATAGGAGGTTTTGTAAGGTATGGAATACAGAGAAAGAAGGGGTTTTAGTTCCCCCATAGACGTTGGTGAGACCTACGACGTGACGGTCGAAGACGTAGGTAGAGAAGGCGATGGCATAACCCGAGTAGAAGGGTTTGTGGTTTTTGTACCCAATACGAAAAAGGGCGATAGTGTGAAGATACGGGTAACAAAAGTCTCGAGGAGAGTTGGATTTGCAGAAGTAGTTGCGTGATGAATGGTATTACGCTTCTAATTAAAACATTTCCAAAGCTATAGTGGCCTATAGCACTCCCTTTTTTATTTTTTAAAAAATGAGAGGTTCATGAGAGAATATAATTTGAATTTGTATATTCGTTACACTGCCTGGAATACGACAACCCTGAAACCCGAAGCGGCTCTGAAAGAAGCGGGGAGATGGGTGGTAAAAAGTGTTAAGCAAAGTTTTAAAGCTCGAATAAAAGAGAATTTGAGATGAAATTGCACCCCAGTAAAATTGGATACCCCAATCCGTTAGTTATATATATGCATATCTTCTTATGGAATAAGAGATAGGGAAGTAAAGATGAAACAAATTGGGAATGAAAGGGTGTATGTAGAGGAAGAAGAAGCGAAGAGGATGAGGGATGATGAATTGGAGGAGGCCTTGAAAAAGGCAAGAACAATCATAAAGGTAATTGGATGCGGGGGGAGCGGAACCAACACGATGCAGAGGATGACCGAAGAAGGTATTTTTGGTGCTGAGCTTTATGCATTGAATACCGATGCGCAACATTTGTTGTTCTCGAAAGTGGATCGGAAACTATTGATAGGAAAGAAGACCACGCGTGGACTTGGAGCAGGGAGTATTCCGCGGTTGGGGGAGGAGGCAGCGAAGGAGAATGAATCAGATATAAAAGCAATAGTTGAGAACGCAGATATGGTCTTTGTCACCTGTGGGTTGGGTGGTGGCACTGGGACTGGCGCAGCGCCCGTTGTTGCACAAGCAGCGCAAGAAGCAGGTGCGCTCACCATTGGGGTGGTCACGCTACCGTTTAGCGCCGAAGGTACGATAAGAATAGAGAATACGGCTTACGGACTTGAGCAACTGCGTGAAAATACCGATACACTGATTGTGATCCCAAATGACAAGCTCCTGGATATGGTTCCGCGATTGCCCTTAAACGAAGCTTTTAGGGTCGCCGATGAGGTGCTGATGCGATCAGTAAAGGGACTAACCGAGCTGATTACCAAACCGGGTCTCATAAATCTGGACTTCGCCGATGTAAGGACCGTGATGAAAGATGGTGGAATGGCGATGATTGGATTAGGGGAATCTGATGGCCAGAATAAAGCGATAGAATCAGTGAGAAAGGCGGTAAGCTCGCCGTTGCTCGAGGTGGATGTAACCGATGCGAAAGCCGCACTGGTAAACGTGATCGGTGGCGAGGACATGACCGTAGAGGAAGCAGAAGGAGCACTTCAGGAAGTATATAAGATGATGAACCTCGAAGCACGGATTATCTGGGGTGTGCAGGTGAGTCCGGAACTGAAGAGCATGATACGAACATTGCTCATCGTGACCGGTGTGAAATCAGAGCAAATTTATGCACGGAGGGATGTAAAGAAAGAGAAATTTGGCATTGAGATAGTGCAGTAAGACCCTTCTCCGCAAAAAAAATCAAAACGTTTTGCGTATGTATTAATGGAGATTTTAAGATTGCTCGTTGTTGACCAACTCAACCATGGTTCAAAGATAAAAACCCACCGAACCCGAAACCCGAAGCGGCTCTGAACGAAGCTTTGCTTTTTTATTTTTGGTATTACTACAATAAATAAGATAGAAGTTTTCTTAATAGAAACGTTGGTAATTAAATTAAATAACGTTAAATCGTATGTATAGTGGTAACAATGGATGAGAAAATCAAGATCGTAAAAGATAAAATTGGAAGATGGTTAAGAGAGGAAAACATCTTCCCACGAGAGGCACTTGATCCCCAGGCACACTTCAATTTTTATATACAACACGGCAATTTGAACGTTAATGTAGTGCAGATGGTGGACTGGCGTGATAGTATTGTGGTGGGTACGAATGTGCTTTTGGGACCCCTAAGTGGTAAGATAGATCTGCTGGATCAAGAGAAGAAGCAGGATTTCTTTTGGGATCTGAGTTTAGAATTGTTGAAAAACGAAGAAATTGGCGATTTCGATATAAAACCCGATCCACCAGATAATGTACGCGAAGTTCTTATTAAATCTAAGCCGATTTTTTATGATGGACTTACGAAAGATAGATTAATGAACACTATTTACTCAATGTTTAAAACTATGATAATGATTCCTTGTTTGATTGCGAAGTATGCTATACCAAGTGAAGTACCTGAAGCACCTGAAGAACCTGAAGCACCTGAAGAACCTGAAGAACCTCCATACTCTTTTTACATAAGATAATGATAGGTTTTGCGGAGAATCAATTTTCTTAAGGGCTTATACCTTCTTCCTTCATCCTTCTCAATGTCCCCTTACTTACCTTTTGACTCGCTGCAATTGAGGTAAAAGGCACACCAGCACTAAGTTGCTTCTGCACAGTATCGAAGTATATGCGATTGTTGACTGTTTATTTTGTTGTTATCAATCGTAGGAAAAGGCTATGAAAGAAGCTTAGCCTTACTATCATCTTTGCCCTTGAAGATTATTTGCATAAAGGGGAAACTTTGTATTCTCGTGCCTATGAATGAAAGTGCTACTTTCCAGTTAAATATGAATGAGAAACTCGGAAGCGGATTTGTTATAGTAGCGATTATAGCTGTTACGATATTGGCAGGTTGCGCAGAAGAAGCACCCATGCCCACGCCTACTCCCACTCTAATGCCAAGCCCTACTCCAACGCACGGAGTAACGCCAAGCCCAAGCCTAAGTCCAAAAAATGAGCAAAGTGTAATAAGATTTTGTATAATTGAATATGGTCACAAAAATATTATGATTAGAAACGGATCACCTCTCATAGAAAATAGCATACTCCGCTATGCGGATCATCTTTTCAGAAAGGGCGGGAATGATCCTTTACGCGAACGCGAAGGGGGGAGTGGAATTACGTATTGGGGTGGAGCATCGCCGATAATAAGGGGAAATATCATCTATAGCAATACTCATAACCTTGAAATTGGTAGCTATGGAATGCCAATAATAGAGAATAATGTAATCGCATTTGGTCAAAAGAGAGGGGAATACTTTGGCGGGGCAAATGGTATAAGAACATGGAGCGATGAGGGGACTACGACATTTAGGAATAATTTAATATACAGAAATAGGTGGGGAATTGAGTTTAATTGGGGATCTAAAGCTAGTGTTAAAAATAACATCATCGCAAAAAATGATGTGGGACTCGTTTGCTGGCAGGGAGATCCAGAAGAAATTGAATCCCATCCATTGATCTCATATAATACTGTGTGGGGTAACAGAATTAATTATAGCAAAGGTACCCTGAGTACTGGTCATGGGTATTTACTTCCGGGGGATCACGATATCTCGGTCGATCCATTATTTACCGATTTCAATTTTTACAATACTGATTTTATTCCTCAAGAGCCTATGCTTAGAGATTCTGACATCGGTCCTAACTGGGATTGGAGCTGGGGCGATCCTGATATTTTATAGATAAATCATCGACCCGAAAAACGAAGCGGCTCTGAAATCAGCTCAACCGAACAATAAAATTTATCCTTAACCCGTACTACGCATAAAGAATAACTATATATACTCCATTGCTTGATACTTGTAAGCATGGCAAACGTGTTAAAGCAACAAGAAAGCCTTAACTCTGCCTTTAAAAAGAGATCAGGGGTTGGTTTATTATTTACCCTGATTGGTATACTCATTTTAATTACAAAACAAAATTCTATAACCCGGTTAAGCAGGGAAAAGGGCATTCAGTAGCCCTAAGCAAGTATCTTGAAGCAAATAGTTTTAATAAGCTTTGGATTAATACGATAGTAATATTTACAAAGCCAAGTGTTAAGCTCAAGGTATATTCTCCTGAAGTACCAGTAATTCATCTGTCTGAATTAAGTGGGTATTTAACTGAGCAAGGACAGGTTATGAGCCCTAGCCACTGCACTGAAGTAGCTAATTGCATAGCTAAATTAATTCCTGCCTAAAGATAAGATGAAAGGAAAAATAAAAGAGAACCAGAAACCCGAAGCGGTTGTAAAAGAAGCTTCACCCTCACAATACAAAAAAACAGATATCCAGGGTTAAAATTGTCATTCCAATTATAATCAAGATTTTATTCATCCTCTTTCTCATATAATCCACTATGCCCTTTTTAAAAGTTTTGGATACTAGAAAGTTTTTATCAAAGCTTAGTAAGTTCTCTTTTATTTTTTGAAACTGGGAGAGATTGTTTTAAGATGTAATGACGAAAAGCTTTAACAGTACATATGCACACCTATTAACTGGAGGTGATAAACATGTTGTGTAATTTTGGCAAACTCACGAAGAGCGAGCAAGAGGCGGTTGAGTCTCTGGAAAAAGAGTTGGGAAAGACCATTCTGGCCTATCGGTGTAGCATAAATGTCAAACCCACTGATTTGACCGAAAAGGAACTCAACCGAATAAGAAAGGTTGAGGATAAGCTCAATCTCAGTCTCGTTGCGATCGAGTATTAGAGGCTGGTCTCCTAAATTAGTAATTCCCAAATCCTCAAAACCCGAAGGCAGCTCTGAAAGAAGCTTAGCTTGACTATTAACAATGCCCTAAAAACTACTCCGTAATTCATATAGATGAATTTTAAAAGAAACTCCTCCTCAGACCTTCTTCCTTCCAAAATACCCTTTCACAGGTATCAAGTGGAATTATGAATTGTGATGGAGCCCACACATGATTTATAAAATTTTCTTCTCTCTATAATACGCTCTCCAATAAGATATTGCCACCATTAGAGTAGTTTTTATCCCTGCTTTGTCTTTGATCTCGGTTTATAGTTCCCTACTTCTTATCCGAAAACCCGAAAGTGGCTCTGAGAGAAGCTTTGCCCTTCTCAACTTCATCCTCAACAATCACTCAGCATAACCGGTAGGGCATGAACTGAGCCATCTCGGATTACAAGGAGAGATAACGGTACGAAAATATTTCGACTACCAAAGAATTCTTCCCGCACCTGCCAAAAGTCCTGCGAAAGGATGGGTGCTGTACCCTATGGGATAGTTTTGAGCTCAAAAATTTCTTTAGCACGTCTCGCACAAAAAATCAAAGGTTCTTTGCTTTTCTTTCATGATCATCAAATTTCCTTCAACTGCCCGAAAGTCTTATACCTCTCCAATTGTTACCCTCAGAAATTGGGTGCAATGAAAAAAGAAGAGTTAATACACCTCCATCGGTTCTTGGCTCAGGTGATGAAGTATTTTGAAGAGAATGGCTTAAACTGCGATTTCAAGCGGTACCGAGAGTTGGAAATCAGCCCCTTACAGGTACACCGCAGTAAAGAAGAGCACAAGCAGGCTATCTTTGTGCTGGGGATCGAACTGGCCGCACTGGCAGTGAAAAAACCTGAAAACCCGAAGCGGATGTGAACGAAGCTTAACAGCACAAAAGAGATATAAGGGGGATATAGATATGAGGGGAATATACGTTATATACTATATCTTAATTAAGCAAAAGACGTAGCAACGGGTGTGTAAAATTATAAAGGAGGCGAACGATGCTAAAGGTTAAATGGTGGAGTGCTCCGACCCAGATTGGTGAATCGGTTGCTTTATCAGGAAGGTTAGATCAGCTCTTCCCGAGAACCGCTACCTTTGAGAATGCTCAGCCGCTCACGATTCGAGTACGCGGGGTTATGATTGGAGAGGAATATGATTGGGTGCTTGGCGATAAAAACGACATCATGATCGTAACGACTACCCAGTTCGGAAGTGAGCCGCCTGTTCAACGACTTCACGTTATGCAGCACAATGTTAAGAAGGGATGGCAGGGAGATTTCTTTAACGATCTCGTTCTGGCTATCCGGGACTTCAAGATCGAGAATAAAATCCTGAAATTGAGGATTCAGGTTTACGACATGGATGGTGTTGAGGAAGGGTTGGTCCAGGCGGTGAGTAATGCGTCCGGAAGTGTTGCGGTGGCATTTCCACACTTGGCGCCCTATGCCGCAGCGGTATCTTTCGGGGTCCCGGCACTGCTGAATCTGGTTGATAATCTCAATGAGCACGATCGAATAATTGATGAGCGGTTGACCTTGGAACTCGAAGAACCAGAACGAGGGCACCGACTTTTACAACCTGGATACTTTGTATGCTTCAAGGAGCCAGTCGAGGGAGGTTTATTCCTTCGTAGTGATCTGCGCGTCCTCCAGACTGATAGAAGAACTCCCTTCGAGGACTGCAGCTACGCAGTACTTGAGGTGGAACGGCTATTTCACGCCCAGAAGGAGTGGGAGATCGACCAGAAGGCCGCAAAACTCATCGCTGAGCTGAATGGAAAGGGACAAAGTGGAAAGGCAGCATTAGAATTCTTGAGAGAAACTCTGGACACATACGATAAGTTCAGGAGATTGGAACGTGCTCGTGAACTCCAAGCAAAGAAAACGTTGAGTGGAGACGAACAAAAGCTTCTGCAGGAGATTACAAGCGATGAAGCGCTCGTACCGTTCTTGACAAGCAAGTAGTAATGAGCTTCGCTTCTAAGCAGCTAATGCGTTTTGATCGCGATTAAAGAGATTTCCACCCCTGCGTCTCTTGGCAATCGCGCTGCCTCAACAGTAGAGCGAGCTGGAGGTTGCTCCTTGAAATACTCAGCATATACCTGATTGATTCGACTGAAGTTCTCCATATCGGCAATGAAGAGCGTCACACTGACCACGTCGTGATACTCCATTCCAGCCTCCTTGAGCACGGCTCCGAGGTTATCAAGCACCTGGCGCGTTTGCTCTTCGATAGAGCCTCGTACCACCTCACCAGTTGCCGGGTTGATTGGGATCTGCCCCGAACAGAAGAGCATGTCTCCTACCAAGATGGCTTGGCTATAAGGCCCGATTGCCTGCGGGGCCTCCTTTGATACAATAATCCTTTTCACCGTGGTTTCTGTCGAACGCCTAATGCGCTCCATTCCATCTCCTCCCGTCACCGCTACTGCCTGTTTGTTTTCTGGAACGTTTCAATTATTCCTTATTTATTTATCTGTAATCGGGATACAAGAAATACCCCCTACGACGGTCATATAGCGCTCCATTTCTCCCTTTCGGAACGACTTTGTACCTGCACAAACCATAAACGCCGACTCGGAAAAACCGAAACGGCTCTGAAAGAAGGAGTGGAGTGGAAGAGGCAACGCGATACGGAAGAAGCATCAGAAGGCCTATTAACATGATTTTACCAGTAAATTTAAGCTGAATCCGCGCATCCAGTGGAAATCATCGCCTGTTTGGAACATGTGCTCTAAACATGTGTCCAGAACATTGCTTGCGCCCCTTCGTTCCACGTGGAACGAATTGGAGAACCCCGAAAGCCCATAGCGGCTATGAAAGATGCTTTACTTGCAGAGCATGCGAGAACGAAACAATGAGGGGTGACACATTCGGTTCAAATAGTGCGCTAAACGCATGTTATTTCTATCTGTCTCTTACAGGTTTTTTTTCTACTTAAAGAGCTTTATACTCTCCTTCCAACCTAAATAAACTGATAAAAGATGTGAATAGCACGATACAATGCCGTGAAGGGCAGGTCAGTGAAAATAAATCCCAATCAAGAATAAAAGCGTTGGCGAAAAAACCCGGTTTCTTAGTTATAAGCGCAGTACTATTATCCCTCTTTCTCTCGAGAGAGGTGAAAAGGAGGGGGAGGGATAAAAAGTAGAAGAGAAATGAAATGCGGGTATTTATAATAGGTTTTGGACAGGCAGGAGGGAGAGTTGCGGATACGTTTGTCGAATTTGCTAAGAAGACCGAACAGAGTTTCATAAGTCACACATTGGTTATCAATACCGCACGGGCAGATTTGATGGGACTCGAGAATATACCAAAGGAAGACAGGTTACTTGTAGGGGAGTCGAAAACGAGGGGGCATGGTACAGGAGCGGATAATGAACTAGGAGTACAGGTTGCCACTGATGAAATTTATACGATACAGAGCGAGATAGATAAACGTGGGACACATCAGATTGATGCTTTCCTGATAATAGCAGGTTTAGGAGGCGGAACAGGGTCTGGAGGTGCACCGGTATTAGCAAGAAGGCTGAAGAAGTTATATGAGGAACCGATTTATGGACTTGGGATACTCCCTGCGAAGGATGAGGGGGGCTTATATTCGTTAAATGCTGCGAGAAGCCTGATGACTTTTGTGAATGAGGTGGACAATCTTTTCCTCTTTGACAATGACGCGTGGAAGAAGGGTGGAGAGAGTGTAAAGGAAGCATTTGAGGACATAAATGAAGAAATTGTGAGGAGATTCTGGATTTTGTTTGCTGCGGGCGAAGCGAATGAAGTGGGACAGATGGTAGTCGATGCGGCAGAGGTGATCAACACACTTAAAGGAGGCCGAGTCTCGACGATTGGCTATGCATCCGAAGAAATAGAGCGAGAAGGGGTTTTTAAGAAGCTCTTTGGTAAAAAAGAAACCATGGAGAATCTGGATACAGTTACAAGAATTACCTCGTTGGTGAGGAGAGCAGTAGCAGGCAGATTAACGATCCCCTGTGATGTCTCAACTGCGGAGAAGGCATTGATAATCGCCGCGGGACCACCCAAGGAGTTAAGTAGGAAGGGTATAGAGAAGTCAAAGATGCGAATCGAAGAGATGATAAGAGGAAAAGAAGTACGGGGCGGAGATTTCCCACTTGTAAAGGGGCAGCATGTATCGATGATTGTTCTGTTTTCAGGCGTATCGGATGTCCCGCGGATAAAAGAGTTACAAGAGATTGGTGCGAAGCACAAGAGAAGATAGATAAAGAATACAGGGAATTGATGTATACACACGATATGACAAAGCCTCTGTTCTGAGGTAAGAGAACTGAAACCCAAAACGGCTCTGAAAGAAGCTTCGCCTGTTATCAACTTTATCCTTAACAATTACTGCGCATAAAAGGGGGAAACTTTTGTTCTCCTGCCTATGATTACACCTCAGGAAGGAGCCTACAAAATAAATGAGGAGATACCCATGATAAGTGAGATCATGCTCTATACCGGCACTATTCTCATCACCCTCTAGGGGGTAGCCCATATCGTCCCAACCATCGGAAAGATAAGCCATGGAAAAGGTGATACCGAGATTGTGCCCCGGGTAATCAATGGTAAAGAAAGGTATGTGAAATTGACTCTTCGATACAACCTTCCTTATTGCACTACCTCAGCAGGTGTCTTCCTCCCTCGTTCTGTTCGGTCAAAATCAGTGTCAAAACTAACGATCTGCAAATTGTATTTTTCAGCCACCACATACTGATACGCATCATCAAAATCCAACGTAAACGTCTTTGCAACAGTATCCAATTCTCTTAAATCATCGATTCCTAATGAGTGAATACGTACACCGTCTACGATTATATTATCGAGAAATAAAGTGAAGAGGCGGGCTTTTCCTAACCCAAACAAGATCACACCAATTGAATGGAGCGAAAAATCAGTAAGCGCCAACTGCACGCTGCCCAAACGTTGAAAGAGCGTGCGAACCTGAGATACCCGCTCTTGCTCAAGTAGACCTTCGAGAAATACGTTCGTATCAATGAGGTACTGCACATCAATCCCTCCATTCCAACGCCTTCTTCTGGAGTTCGAGGGATGTATACTTATCACGGTATTCCTTTAATCCCCCTATCCAATCCAATTTCAGCTTCTTTCCAGGCTTCTTTTTGGCCTTCTGCAGTAAAAAGTCAACGTAATCTTCTACTTCTCTATGCAATTCAGGTGGCAATTGTTTTATCTTCTCCTCTATTCCCATACTATCTTACCTCCTTCCCTCGCACTGCAGAGCCTCTATCACATCACTTATATCACTAATCAATACAATCAAATAAAATAAAATATGCAAGTCCAACTTTTACCCCTTTTCCCCCTCACCTTTTCCCTTTTACATGGTCGGGCGATCGCGATTAAAATTGCGATTATATTTTATATAATACACCCCCAATCCGCCTTCTCTTTACCTCCGTTTCCATCGTCACCTGATCCTTCGTCCTGAACCGGTAGAACCGCACTTCACGTGGCGAGCTAAATGAACCTGAGTCGCGAGAAACGTGAAGATCCGCAGCTCATACTTCTCAACCATCACCAAGCCAGCTTTGCGAAGATATTTATATACGTCTATACAATGTACAACCATGCCCCTGGTAACCGTGCGCGTGGATGAGAAGTTAAAGCGGGAGATGGAGAAGCTCACCCATATAAACTGGAGTGAGGTGATAAGGAACACCGTGGAACATAAGATAAAGGAGGAAGGTGGAAGAAATCTCGCGGAAGCAGTTCTATTGAACGAGCGGCTCCGTAAGAAAGCACCTGAGGGGTGGGACAGTACACGAGTGATAAAACTATGGCGGCAGAGAAGGTTGTGATTGATGCGTCCGTGGTCGCAAAGTGGTTCTTAGAGGAAGTTTACAGCACTGAAGCGCTTCTGCTCAGAGATAAGTATATTGGTGGGGAGGTTGAACTTGCAAGCCCTTGCATTATGCCGTTCGAGGTCCTTAACGCATTAAGATACAGTGGCTTATACTCAAAGGATGTTCTGGTTAGTGTTGTCAAATCTCTGGAGGGGTATGGAATAGAACTCTGGGATTTAAGGAGGGAGTATGGGCAGATGGTTGCAGAAGTAGCACTGGTCCTTGATATAAGTGTTTACGACGCCAGTTATGTGGCATTGGCTGAGATTGCCAATGCGAGATTCGTGACTGCCGATGTAGAAATTATGACCAAAGCGAAGGACCTTATAACCGTGACTCACCTGAAAGAGTTGAGTTAAAATCCTTGGAAAATAATCCTTCTACCGGTTTTTTTCTTTGAAGCGCGCTTACAATTTTATACCTCTAATAACCTCCTTTAAGGTCTGTGCAGAATGTCTGCAAGTTGTGTCGATGATTTTCTAACAATCGGAACTAATTTTAAAAAATCCTCTTGAATTCTTAATGATCACACTTGATATGAATTTAAT
>JASEFB010000056.1 GCA_030019325.1 archaeon
GACCCAACAAAGCACTAATACGTGCCTTCGGGGAAGTATATTTTTCATGGCATCATCCACGCCACCCCCGATTAAAATCGGGTGCATCCCGTTGTCCCATTACCTCCTTCTCAAAAGATATGCCACTGCAAATAATCCTGCAATTGCAAATATAGCTTCAAATCCTGGAACACCCTTTTCAGGTGCTGGTACTCCTCCGACCGGGACTCTGATTGTCAAGAAGAATTCATAGCCTCTATATTGACCATCAATTAACTCCCGTCCTCCAATCACTTCCTTTACATACCTCCTAATTATTTTTGCCTTTTCTTTTATTGCATCCTCAGTCCACTTGGGATAATAGTGTTTTAAAGCATCTTCTAAATAATTGTTTTTCTGTATATCATCCCACTTTTCAGGATCACTGCCATTATCTTTACAGAATTGTTGTGCTTTCGTTATTGTGCCTACACCTCCATTATATGCTGCGAGAACGAATTTCAAACGTTCTGTTTTATCATTTACTGCCCCTGTTTTTCCTTCTTTGAAGAAGTTATCATGTATCCATTTCAGATATTTTGTGCCATATTTTATATTCTGATCGGGGTCAAGTCCATCTTTTTGTCGCCATTCTTTCTCAGTTCCTTTATACCCTACATCCTTGCTTGCATTATACGTCATCTGCATGTAGCCAACATCAGTGCCACCATTTGCACTTGCATCAAAGTCGCTCTCTTCCCTAATAACAGCCATTATAAGGCATGGGCTTACTTTGTATTCCTTCGCATATTTCATGACGTATGGAAGCGCTTTTTTCTCCTCAGGTCTTAATTTATTTTCATCAAGTGTGTATTCACCGTTATAATTGAAAGCGTCTTCGGTTGGTGGCAGTGTAGGTGCAACGGCTGGTGTGGGAGTTAATGCAGGCTTTCCTAAGCTTATCGGTGACCACTGCGGAAGAGAGCCATGAGCAAGTTTGATTAAACCGCTCCCATCTGCATTTATGATATAAATATCCTCATCTTCACGATAATTTGTGCTGAATACAATTATTTTCCCATCTGGTGACCAACTTGGAGGACTAAAAATACCTTCTCCTCCTTTATCAAATATTTTAACCTTACCAGTTCCATCTGGATTCACAGTAAATAATTCACATCTATACTTATACTCTGCATAGCCGGAGATGTATGGGCAGTTCACAAAGGCAATCTTTTTACCATCAGGCCGCCAAGCTTGTCCTCTTAGAATATAATCGGACTCGGCTAATTTAATTTCATTACTCCCATCAGCGTCACAAACATAGAGTTCAGACAAAGTAGCAGTATGGGCAATTTTCTTCCCATCAGGCGACCATGCAAAAAGTTGAGACGAAAATTGCGGAGGGGATCCTTGATAATATTTCCAACCAGATAAGTTAGTGAGGAAAGTAGGAGGAGAGGGAACAAATTTACCTATGTCTTCCTCAGCGAGCTTAACTATATTACTCCCATCGGCATTCATAATGTAATACTCTTCATTTCTCATAAATACTATTTTTTTCCCGTCAGGCGACAAAAAGGGTGCTTCTCCTCCGGTCAGTCTCTTTTCACCTGTTCCATCTGGGTTTATAATATGAATATTCCCTGCTGATTGGAAGACAATCTTCCCTTCTCTCGCACCAGCAACCGGAACTACTCCAACAGAAGTCATCACTGCCACGAGCATCACCACTAAAACACCGAAGGCAAGCCCCTTTCCTATCCGATTCACCAAACCATTTTTATTTCGCTCCTTTTTCGACATCTTTTATCACCTATGTATATATATTTTGCTAGATTTATTTTTGCCTATTATTTATGTATAGATCATTAGAACTTTGCTATCGGTATATCTTTCCACTCTTCAATCTCTGTGATAAAATAATCAATAAAACCCCAACGACGGCCATAACCACACCGAGCAAACCGATCACAGGGATGAATGGAGAATAAAAAATAAAATTGATCATTCCAATAAATATTAATGTGATACCGATTAATAATAGGTAGTTTATCCCTATCATTCTTTCACCTCTCTCGCTTTAGGAGAACAAAGTGGTGGCCTCTTCCCATAGCTCCCATGGCTATCGTGTACCCAACTGCTTCCCACTTCTCTTTGCCAAGTTCGTTGAGTCTTTCGACGAGTTTCTTTTCGTTCGTTTCATCAAGCAATATATATTCCCACATTTTTATCACCTCCTTTTCTCATCATGCGATTCACCAAACCATTTCCATTCCGATTTCTATTTTTCTCCATTTCCTTCACCTAATTTTAATACCTCTTTTGCTCTTGATATATTCTCTTTTGTTATACCTTCAATTGATTCCACGATCTTATTAAAGTCCTTTTCCAATTCCTCAACATCAAAGAACCTGTTTCGTGTTGCACCCACCGTAACTACTAATTCACAGGAGGTATGTTTAACAGAGATGTTCGGCTCAGCCCGAAATCCTATTTTTTCAATTATTCTTGGGTCATATATGTTCATCGTTGGAATATATGCAGTCCCCTCTTCCACAACATATATCACCGCTAACCTTCTTGTTCTCGTAACAAGGTCATATAATAAGAAGGCAATACCAATCAACATCAATACGATACCAATGATCTCCACTGGAAATGCCCACTCTTCGCCGATCCAAGTTGTGAATCCATGAACAATAAGAGTAAAGCCGAGGAATGTCAATAAAATTCCGATACCAAATAATGTGAGGATATTAGAGACAATAGGAGTTTCAGCCAATTCAGGGATTAATGATTTAGACGGGCTTGTTGACTTCTTTATCGCTCTAATTCCACCATTTAATAAAAAGATGTCGTTATTGAATCTGGATGCTGAGCTACCCTCTCCAGGTGAGACAGCCTCGGCAATCACATATCCTGTATCCTCTATGCATTGCCTAAGGTTTGTGTGAAATGTATGGATAGAGAGAATGTCCGGAATCTTAATCAAGATATTTTTAGTGTGGTCATGGATTATTGAATAAGGTCTCCATATAAGCAAAATCGCTCCAACAGCAATGATAATTGCCCAAACAAAAAGTAGAGGATACGGCGCTCCAAAAACAAGCTCGAGAATTAATAGGATAGCACCAATTACAAAATCAAACTCGTTCCAATCGGTTTTCTGAATTCTGCTCCGCCAAGCCTTGCCCAATTTGTAGATTTTATGATGTCATGCCTGCTAAAGCTCAATCTCTTTAGAATTGCTAATGCGCCAACTCTTCTACCTACTATCAAAAGTGCTATACCGCTGATTAAGAGAATCCACCATACTCCAAAAATAGTGCCAAGAATACCCAATGGTATTGCTGTTGATATCAACCACAATACGAGGAATGCAGCACCAGCACCAATTAACCATTTACCTGCTGTTGATATGTCCATTTTATTTCCTCCTTCTCAAAAGATATGTGCCTCTCTCCCCCTCGTGCCCATAATCTCCACTCTCAATATATCCCTTCACAATATCTTCTTTTACACCCATTCTTTTACCTCTTATATCCTTAAGTCACATGCCCCGTACTTAAGGTATGGGGGCCTGTAACAGTAAAAAATTTGGTATAAAGCGTTATGTGTCCTATTTTGAGTGCCTTTTCTTTCTCCTCATCTATCATAACTACGGGTACAGTATCTGTTTTCTCGTAACTGTAACCCTTCTGTCCCTCGATATACTTCTCCACCACTTCCCACCCATGGCCCACTGATTGCGAAGCGTTTTTGATAAAACTTTTCTTTAAAGTTTTGTGATAACAACTTGGAGCCCATAAGTGGTCAGGGCACCACTCCTTAAGATGCGAGAATCTATCCCTCACTGCGAAGCGTTTTTCCGTAAAGGCTTTTTCTAAAAGGGTTTGCTTACTGCTCCTTCCCTTTATCCGCTTCGCTATCCAGCTAACTGAATATTTTGGCGGATCAGCGAAGCATTTTTCCGTAAACGCTTTTTGCTTGCAAAAAGGGTTTTTGATGAAAAGATGAACGTGATCAGCATTCACAGCCATGTCTATAATTTCAATGTCACGCTCTTTACACGTTTCACGGATGATTTCTTCCGTCGCTTCCGCAACTTCACCTTCTAATACTTTCCCCCTGTATTTGGGCGAAAAGACCAGATGGTCGGTCAGCAATGACACCGTATGGTTGTCATGCCTGAGATCGCTTCTCATCCCCTTCCCAACTTTCGCCTCCGTTTCGCCCATCTCTCTTCAAGGTAATCACTAAAATTGTCAAATCAATATAAAAGCTTTTCGGTTGTTTTTCCTCTCAAAATATTTGATATAACAGCTCCATTCGTGAAATTAACGGAAAAAGTCCGGTGAGTTGAGAAAATGAGACCACGTAAAAGATATCGAACTCAAAAACTCGTGACAACTATTGAAATCGAAAAAGAAGGATTTTATCTCGTAAAGATTCAGAAAGGAGCGAGGAGAAAAGAGAGATGAAAATGATTTCCAAAATCTACTCTTTACAAAAGAGAACCTCACAAAAAAGAGGTTCGTTTGATAACTCTTTTCATCCCTTCTCAGAAAAGGTTTTTGGCAAAACATTCAATTAAAATATGATGCATTACATTAATCCTAGCCTCGCCATTAAGGATTGATTCCGTGAGGTGTATACCAAAAGGGGGAAAGAATGAAGGGCAGAGAAGTCTACATTGGAATTGGATTTCATAGAGGCGTGGAGGCGGTGAAGATGGAGAGAGCGATTCGGAGATTCTTAGAAGAATTGGGGATAGAATTGAGCGAAGTTAAAGGTTTATGCACCGTAGATTTCAGAAGAACTGAGGAGTTACAAGAGGTTTCTGCTAAATTTAGTATCCCTTTGCTTTGCTTTTCACGAGACGAAATAAACAGTGTGGATGTTCAATCGAGAAGCGCAGCAAGCAGTGTATTTGATATAAAGGGCGTTGCTGAACCCTGTGCCATCTTGGGAGCGATGAGGAATAAGGGTGGGTTCGAATTTATCAAAAGGGAATCATTTGATAAGAAAATAACCTTGGCGGTGGTGTTTTAATATGCTATCGGTAGTGGGAATAGGACCGGGTTCTTTGGATTTACTGACAGAACGAGCAAGAGCGCGTATTTCAAGCGCTGACATCATTATGGGTAATGAAAGATACATCGGTTTGATAAGAGATATCATTCCTTCCGGTGCAGAAGTGATAACAGGCAAAATGGGAACAGAGGTTGAACGTGCAAAGAAAGCAGTTGAGTTGGGAAAACGCAAAAATGTTGTTGTTGTCTCAGGAGGCGATCCAGGCATCTATGGCATGGCAGGGCTTCTAATCGAGGTTCTTGGAGATTCTCATACTGACGCGGAGCTGGAGATAATCCCCGGCATAACGGCAGCCTCTGTGTCGGCTGCCTTACTTGGAGCACCTTTGTCGAATGATTTCGCCGTTGTGAGTTTGAGTGACTTGTTGGTGCCGTGGAGCGAGATAGAAGAGAAGTTGGAAGAGCTAGCGAAGATGGAGATTGTTGTGGTGATATACAATCCGAGGAGCAAGACCAGAACGGTTCAGTTAGAAAAGGCGTATGAGATTTTTATGCGCTTCCGTGATGGAAAAACAATCATTGGCATCGTGACAAATGCAGAAAGGGAAGGATGCGAAATTGAGATTAGCACGTTAGAGGATTTACCTGACTTCTATCATTGTATCGATATGTCAACGACCATTATCATTGGCTCTTCAAAGACCGAAAATCTCGGTGGACGAATGGTTACACGCAGAGGATATGACAGGAAATACGATTATGACAGAGGGGATACCGTCATCCAGGGTCACGAAAATGGAGATTATGTTGAGGCAGGAAAGAGAGTATGGGAGAAGAGCAGGGCAATCGTAGAAGATATTATTTCAAAATATTCAGGCTCGTTTAGCGAGCACGAACGAAGAGTTGCAGAAAAGGTGGTTTTTGCTAATGCTGACCCTTCGCTTCTGGACTTGCTCGTGTTCAAACATAACCCGGTTGAAAGGGGGATAGAGCGCATAAAAGATGGGAAAACCATCATTACAGATATTGAAATGGTGAAAGCGGGCATCAATGGCAGATACAGGAAGAGGGTGAAATGTTTCGTGAATGATCCAAGAACAAAGGAGATAGCGGAAAAGGAGAATCTCACGAGAACTGCCGCTGGAATCAGGCTCGCAAAGGAACTTATTCAGGATAATATCGTGGTTGTTGGGAACTCACCATCAGCATGCATGGAACTTTTTGCACTTATCGAGCAGGACATAAAGCCCGCACTTATTGTTGCCACTCCCGTAGGTTTTATTAATGCATCAGAGGCGAAAGAGAAGGTAATGAGTTGTGGTAGGCCATGCATAGTGGTAAAAGGAGCCCGTGGAGGCACCCCCTCCGCAGTGGCAATTATCAACGAGATAATCAATTTGAGTATGGAAGAGGAGGGGGTTAGTAGAAATGATTGAACCGGTATCAGGAGAAGAATACCCTGAGGGACTCATAAAAACGGCAGCGAAGATAAGTGGTATCAGCTATGATGCGCTGGTAGAGGAGATAAAAAGGGGAAGAGTGGTCCTGCTCGAAGATGGAAAAATCCTCAGGCGAGGATATACAACAGGGACATGTGCCGTGGCAGCTTCAAAGGCTGCTACACTTCTGCTTGTGGGAAAAGAAGTGAAGGGGGTAGAAATTACAACGCCGATCGGGATAAAGGCATTGATGGAAGTAGAAAGTGTTAATGAAGAGGATTGTATTGCATGTGTTCGTGTAGATTCCGGCGATTACAAGGGTGACACATTCAATGGAATGCTTATATGTGCAAAGGCACGGCGTTTTCCGGAGTTCTCCATAAAGGCGGGGAAGGGCATAGGAATAATAAAAAAGGAGGGACTTGGAAAAGTCGGTGCGCCTGATATATATCCACACGTCTTGAAGAACATCGAGGAGAATTTGAAAGAGGTGTTAACCGATGTGGAAATAGAGATTTTCGTGCCAGAAGGAGAGGAGATAGCGAAAAATACCGTTCTTCCAGCGCTGGGAATAGAAGGAGGGATACCTATTTTCGGTGCTACCGGATTCATCGAACCTTACACCGAAGGTGGTTACGAGCACGTTATTGACTTTCTCGTAAGAGATAAAGAGGACATCCTCGGTGTCAGCACGGGAGAGAAGAGCAAGAGGATAGCGGTAGAAAAGCTGAACTTCCCCGAGGATAAAATAGTCGTTGCCGGTAATTTCGTGTGCTACGCAATAGAGAAGTCAAAAGCGAAGAAGAAGGTGATATTCACGATGCCCGCAAAGCTTTGCGATATGTTAGGAATTGATGCTCATGACCATTTCGATTTTGAATTCAGCAGCATTGGTGAGCTTGTTGAACGAGTGAAGAGAGCAGACTATAAGCATTTGAAGACCTTCTTCGGTACTCTTGCGGAAGATTTATCACGAAAAACCGAAGCGGATGTTTATGTGTTCGATAATAGTGGTGATATCTTAGGGGTGTGTGTATTCCTCAAATGAGAAATGATGGTGGCTTCAAATACTTTGGAACTTTTCCCTCTGACGCGGCTTCTTGCGTGGGTTATCCAGGCCATCGTAGCATTTGGACAAGACCCCATAGAATGGACTAAAAAGTTTAAATTTGATAAACTTGAAGTAAGAAGGGTTACCATAGCAGCGCTTTTGGTTGCCTGCAATGGTTTTTATCTCTTTGTAGTAATCAATAATCTCGTGGGAATTGTGATGTCCAGGTCGCTCGGGAGCGAAATAACATAAACTTTTGTGTTTGTAAAAAATTTCATTTAACGGCAATGCCCACTGCGCGTTTTATTAACTGTCCTATCTCGTCAATCTCCTTCTTCATCGGGCCTTCCTTGTCCGGCACTTCAATGATAATGGGTATGACGCCTTTCTTCTTTGTATTTATCTCCCTTATCTTCTCTCTGGTTCTTGCGTCAGCTGCAAGTCGTTCGTTTACAATAATGATAGCGACTTCTCCCTTTGCCAATTTATCTAATACCCGGGCAACATCCTCTCCTCCCTCGGGGCTATACTCATACACCTCTTTCACACCCCCAAGCCTGAAACCTGCAGCGGTATCAGGGTCTCCAATTATCGCAATCATCTTAAACTTTCTTAGAAAGAAAGTTTAATCAAAGAAATAAGTCTTTCTTCGCTTTCTTTCATTTTATCTCCTTTTCATTTCTTTCTTAGCACTGTGGGGCTCTGCCCCTACCACCCTGAAATCGCGGGCTCTGCCCGTGCCCCCGCATCGTGGGCTCCGCCCACGTCCCCGAAAACCCTGAAAGGGTTTACCGGAGGGGCTTACCCGCAAGCCCTGTAAGGGCTTACCTGAAAGGCTCAGTAAGGGCTTATCTTTCTTTAGAAAGAAAGTGTTGTGAAAAGAGTTTTCAGTACCTCCTCTCGTAAACTGGTGAAGAATCGTGCCATTCGCTGCTCAAAAGTATTATTCACCTCTATTTTCCCCTCTTTTCCCCTTACAATAACCCCTCCTGCTGACCTTATCCTCTCACCAGATAGCGACAGACTCACATTTACACCTTTATCCTGGCTTATTTCATCAGCTATTTTTTTAAGCATATCAGGCTTCACAAAAGATGCAGCTGCGTCCTCCTCGCTAAGCATCACTTCTAATTCACCGCCTGCACGGCCACCAGCGGTTATACTTAGTGCGGCATCCTTTATCAAACCAGTGAGGATAGTTGAATACGATTTACCTTTGAAACCTTCTCTTTTAACTTCTTTTATTCTCTTCGTTGCTCCCTCTAATGCTTTCCCTATCATCTCCTCTTCTACCTTCCACCTGAGCTTTCTCGCATTTAACCGAGCGGCTCTGACTATTCGCTCCCTCTCCTCAACACCTCTTTTTTCCTCAGCCTCGATAAAATTCTTCTTTCGAAGTTCGAGCTCTTCCCGTGCTTTTTTGAGTATCTCCTCCGCTTTACCTTTTGCTTCGCTCACTATTCTCTCCCTCTCTGCATTTGCTTCGTTCTCCATCCTCTCCACTATCTCTTTCACACCCACGCGAATCACCTCAAACCTAAAATTTTTTCTAACACGAAGTTTATCGTACTGTCAAGATTTGATTCTGCGATTGATTTCAGTTTCTCCGCCTCTTTCTCAGCATTTTTCATGATCACATTCCCTTCCTTCTCACCTTCCTTCGCATGCTTCTCTGAGATCTCACGGGCTAAGCTCTTTTCATCCGCTCGTGCCTCCTCCTTTAACCTCTTTACTTCTTCCTCAGCCTCTTTTAGTATCTTCGCGGCGCTCTCTCTAGCCCCCTCTATGAGCTTCCTGCCTTCCTCTTCCCCTCCCCTAATTGACTTAAGCGCTTCTGCTACCATGGTTCTTCTATGATAGGAACGTGCTGTTCTTTAGTATTATGCTTTTATAACTCTTTTTAAATTTCAAGATGATATGGGGATTTTACTACTATATCCCGCCCTTTATAAATTGTAAGAAGAGTGAGGGGAGAGACAAAAAGATGAAAGTGATATCCATAATAGGCGAGAAGAAGTCAGGGAAAACATCTCTTATCGAGTATTTGATTGCATATCTGAAGGAATACGGTAAAGTTGGCTGTATAAAACACGCTCACAAGTTGGATATGGATGTCGCCACCGCAAAAGATACAGATCGGTTCTTTAACGCCGGAGCTGAAGTGGTTATAGGTGCTTCGCCTGAAAAGACAGTAAAAATTTACCGATCAAATAATTTACAGGACTTGATAGATGAAATGGCGACCTCAAGCGTTGATTTCGTGCTCGTCGAGGGGTTTAAGAGCAGTAACTTACCGAAGATAGCACTGAGCGACTTTTCAGATAATCAGGTCAGTACCATACTAAAGCGCGTAGATTTTAGAGGGAATCCTCAGATGAAGGAGGAGATGATAAAAGAGCTCGTTCAACTTATTCGTTCTTTAGACGACTACTAAACAAACTTTCTTATGTGGGGCTCCGCTCCATGTAGGGGCTCTGCCCCTACCACCCCGAAAACCCTGTAAGGGTTTACCCGCAAGCCCTGTAAGGGCTTAAAGAAAGTTTGACCAAAGAAACAGCTATCTTTTGATAATCCTAAAGTTTGTATTTTTGATCAAACTTTTTTTAAAAAAGTTTGTCTTTTAGCACAGGTTTTCTTTTAAACCTTTTCTTTAGACTAGAAAAGAAAAGCTTTACCAAAAGAAACTTCAAAAGATATCTTTCTTAGTGCAGGTTCTTTCTTTAGAAAGAAAGTGCAAAAGAAAAGTGTTATGAAAGCGAAGATAAGCTTTTCCTTGGTAGATGCGAGCAGAAATCCACTGGAGTGGATGTATAGGTTGGAAGATGCAGGTTTCCAGGGATGGGAGATTCTAGGCGAAGGGGTCCAAAAAGTGGAAGGTGAATTTAAAGATCGGGTGAGGGAAATACACGAAACAACGACCCTTGTTCTTTCCTTACACGCGCCCCTCTCTGATATTAATATAGCGAGTGTAAACGAGCGGATCTGGAAGGAGAGCGTACGTCAGGTAAAAGAGAGTATAGAGAACACCTACGAATTCATTGATGATATATGCGTAGTGCATCCGGGCATTTTCTCACCACTATCCATACAGATGCCGGAGAAGGCAGTTCAGAAGGCGGTTGCGGGTTTAACGGCGCTTTGTGATTTTGCTGCTGACCGAGGATTACGCATAGCAGTGGAGAATTTGCCATCTGTGAATATGCTGCTGGGACGGTATCCCGATGAACTCATTCAGCTCGTGCGAGGTGTGAATAGGGATAATATCGGGATATGCGTTGATGTGGCACATGCGCATACGACAAAAACAATGGATGAGTTCCTCAATATTAAGGCAAAGGCTGAGGATATGGAGATAATACACATGCATGCGAGCGACAATTTCGGAGCGGAGGACCTCCATTTGCCATTGGGAAAAGGCAGCCTGGATTGGAAGAAGGTCCTAAACGGAATTAATGATACTGAATATGAGGGGCTCGTGGTGTTGGAGCTGTACACAATGGAGGGAGGAATAGAAAGTTTGGAGTTTATCAACAACCTTTCTTTATAATCGTGTTTGATTAGCTAACCACAAGATTACACTGATTTTCATCGAATAAAGATTTTTGGTAGAGCTTTTTGCTTGCAAAAAGGTCTGGTTAATGCGTGAAATATGCCACTACCTCCGTTCCAGTCTCTTTTTCCACCACAGAATCAATCCTGACGAACCCATATCGTTCGAACTGAACCACATTCCATAACTCGGTAGCAATCGAGGGCTCGCCTATACCTTCATCCATTGTGGGGCTCCGCCCCACGACCCCGCAAGCCCTGTAAGGGCTTTCATCAGGTCTCTTTACCACGACTCTTATCCCGTCTGTAGGAGCCCATTGGATAACCGGCATCTCTGCTACTTGTTGGGTTTCTCTCTCTATAACCTTTGCTACTAGTGGCTCAGTACTCACAATTTCCACCGTGCAGAGATATTTCAGTCTTATTTTTTGCCCCACTTTGAGTTTAGTGGCATCATCACTACTGAGGTAAACAGTGTTGCCTGTTTTTATCTCCCGGTACTCCTCGCGTGAGGGATGCTTCAATGCCTGAGCAACAAAAGATTGTCCATCCTCCAATCTCATCTTTGCTGGATTACGCACAAAAAAGTATCTCAGTGCCGTCGCATCCACCATCTTTCGATTCTCCGCATACAAATTCTTCATGCTCACCGCAATGTCCGTTTGGGTGATACCGATAGAGATAAAGAATTTACGAATTGCTTCTGGCTGAAACCCCCTTCTGCGTAGTGCTTGGAGCGTTGGAAGTTGGGGATCGTCCCATCCTTCGTATTCACCACCTTCTATCCTTCTTCGGAGCTCCGATGTGCTGAATTTACCGAACTCCTGCACTTTTATTTTACCCCAGAGCATGGTTATCGGATAGTTCCAGCCAAGATGGTCGTATAAAAACCGCTGCTTCAGTTCCGATTTCATGAGGTCCTTCCCCCTTAAGATGTGCGTTATGCCAAGCAGGTGGTCCTCTATTGCAGATTCAAAATCGAGCGTTGGCCAGAGCACATATCTATCTCCAACCCTCGGATGCTCCCTCTTTAAAATTCGGAATGCGACCCAATCTCGTAGAGCGGGGTCTGCACTTGCCATATCCGTTTTTATCCTCAGCACTGCTTCTTTTTCTTCATAAACACCGCTCAACATCTTTTCCCAACAGTCCATATTTTCTGCAACGCCAGCACTCCTGTGAGGGCAGGGCAGTTTCTGCTCTTTATACGTTTTAAACGTCTCTGCAGGACAAAAACAGACATAAGCAGCTCCTTTTTTAATCAGCTCCGCCGCAAACGGATAATACAGCTCTATACGTTCCGATGCCACAATGACCTCATCCGGCTCGGCTTGCAGCCATACGCAATCCTCAAGATACCAGCTATAAGCTTCTAATAACGGTCTCTTCACGACCGGATCTGTGTCATCAAATCTCAGAATGAATTTTCCCTCATACCTCTTGGCATATTCCGAGTTGATAATCATGCCACGAGCACTGCCCAGT
>JASEFB010000057.1 GCA_030019325.1 archaeon
CTCGAATTAGGGTCTTCCAGCGTGGTCTTCAAATGGTTCAGTATACGACCCCCAGTGAGCATCCCGCTTGCTGCTATCACAACACACGGTTCCTTCGAGTTTGCGACATCCATAGACCTGCTGTATCCTTTTACGAAATCAAGAGTGCCGAAATGAAATGGATTCTCTCCTTTCAAGAACGAATCCCTGAACTCAGGACGTAAATAGTTCTGGTGATGTCTGTATAAATAAGTTGCTTCTGTGCCTAAAGGTGTATCGAAATAAACAGGCATCTTTGGAAGTTCATCATCATCGTAAAGCGACTTCAAGATATAAAGTATCTCTTGCGCTCGACCAACAGCAAATACAGGAATCAAAACCTTACCTTTGCGGGCAAAGGTATCGAGGGTTATTCTTTTAATGCTCTCTTTTGGTTCCGTCTTCGGATGCTGCTTCGCACCGTAAGTTGATTCGATGATCAAGAAGTCAGTATTTTCAAGCCTTGCCGGTTTGTTCATTATCGGCGAACGCCCATGTCCGATGTCACCGGTATAAACAAGCCTTCCAGCACCTGCTATATCCATAACTGCGATGCTTGCGCCCAGTATATGACCAGCGTCGAGGAATGTCAACGTGATGTCATCAGTGGCGTCAACAGGAACACACCATTCCGAAACACTGAATTTATCCATTGCTTCCGTAACATCTTTCCCCGTGAACATAGGAGGAGTTGATGCCACTCCCTCCTCGGTCCTTCTTTCATATTCTTCTTTTTGTATCTCTGCACTGTCTTTTAAAAGCAGTTCAGCAACATCACGAGTAGCTACTGTTGAATATATCTTCCCATCGAAACCTTCTGCAACAAGCTTAGGTAAAAGCCCGCAGTGGTCTATGTGAGAATGTGAAAGAACGACTAAATCTATCTCTTTTGGGTCAAATCGAAATCCCTTTATGTTCTCGCTTTTTTCCCCTTGTCTCTGCCCACAATCGAGCAAGAACTTACTTCTTCTCGTCTCTACAAGAATACAAGAGCCTGTAACTTCTTTCGCCGCACCTATGAACTGTATTTTCATTGTCCCAAGCCAGCAAAGACCACAATATTTTATTTATATGTATAGAATGAAAGAAGAAAAGTGCAGTAGCTCCTAAGAGCTCTAGAGGAGCGTTAAAAGAACCGAGGTAAGTGTGGAGAATGAACTTGCTCTGGTTGGCCCCGATTGCAGGGCTTGTAAGTTTGGTATTCGCCGCGATATTCGCAGTTTACACGCTCAAGCAGGAATCAGGCAGTGATAAAATGAATGCGATTTCAGGAGCTATTCAAGAGGGTGCAGCAGCGTACTTGAACCGGGAATACAAGACGATCGCGGTCGTTGCGGTAATAACCGCGGTGATATTACTCGTTGCCTTATCGAACTCCTTTGAAGGTGGGTTTTTTGATTCCGGACGAATTGCAATCGGGTTCCTGGTGGGTGCTGCGGGTTCTGCTGCGGCAGGCTATATTGGGATGTCCGTTTCGACACGGGGCAATACCCGGGTTGCTCAAGCGGCATTCTCAGGTGTACGAAAAGCACTTGGGATTGCGTTCAAGGGTGGTGCGGTAACTGGGCTTGCGGTGGTCGGGCTCGCGTTACTTGGGACGAGTTCTTTTTACATCCTTTTTGGCGGAGATCCACATGCGGTGGATCTCGTCGTGGGGTATGGGTTTGGTGCTTCTTTGATTTCGTTATTCGCCCGAATCGGAGGCGGGATCTACACAAAGGCAGCAGATGTGGGGGCTGACCTGGTGGGCAAGGTAGAAGCAGGAATTCCCGAGGACGATCCGAGAAATGCCGGTGTCATTGCAGATAATGTCGGTGACAACGTGGGTGACTGCGCAGGCATGGGAGCCGATCTCTTTGAGACCTACGTGGTTACGGCGATTGCGGCAATGCTCATAGGTGGGTTAATGATAACTGCGGGAGAGGTACCACAAGTTTTTCCCGGAATTGCATCAAGCTTAACAGTTATCGAATATCCGCTGGTTTTGGGTGCGGTTGCGATCTTCGCTTCGATTATAGCGATCTTTGCCGTGCGGATGGGCAGGAAAGAGAACATCATGGGGACGTTATACAGGGGCGTGATTACCGCTGCGGTGCTCAGTGTTATTCTGTTCTACCCGGTAACCGTGCACTTATTTGGTACTAACCCAGCTGCTCATGCACTCTTCATCTCCGCAGTCGTGGGGATCATCATAATGGCCCTTATGGTGGTATCTACCGAATATTTCACACAGATCCATGCACCCGTAAAGTCAATTGCAGACGCCAGCAAGACAGGAGCAGGCACTAATCTTATTACTGGTCTTGCAATTGGTATGATGTCCTTGGGCTGGCCCGTGATAATCATCTGCAGCGGGATACTGGTTGCGTATCTCGTGCCATTCGTGGTTACCGGCGTGGGTATAGCTGGGCTGTACGGGATTTCAATTGCTGCAGTCGCGATGCTCTCGACCACTGGTATCATCGTTGCGCTCGACTCTTACGGTCCGATTACGGACAATGCGGGCGGTATAGCAGAGATGGCTGACTTACCACCCGAGGTGAGAGACACGACTGACAAGCTCGATGCGGTTGGTAACACAACGAAAGCGGTAACCAAGGGGTATGCAATCGCATCAGCGGCAATCGCAGCATTAGCACTGTTCTCCGATTATTTACATAAAATCGGTGGTGGCGTAACTGCGGCAGATTTTAGCCTCTTCAATCCCCTCGTGCTCGTCGGCTTACTAATTGGTGGGCTTTTACCCTTCATCTTCAGCTCGGTGATGATGCGTGCTGTGGGTAAAGGCGCATTCAAGATCGTTGAAGAGGTACGGAGGCAATTCAAGGAGATACCGGGCATATGGGAAGGCACAACGAAGCCGGAATACGGCAAATGCGTTGACATCGTTACTTCCGCGGCGTTACGGGAAATGATCGTGCCGGGCATGATTGCCGTGGTAGTGCCTGTGGTTGTGGGTCTCTTGCTTGGTGCAATTGCGCTCGGCGGACTGTTGATCGGCGTGATTATTTCAGGATTGATGCTCGCGCTGATGATGGCGAATGGCGGTGCAGCCTGGGACAATGCGAAGAAGATGATCGAGGATGGTTATCTTGGTGGAAAGGGAAGTGATGCGCATAAAGCTGCAGTCGTGGGCGATACGGTCGGGGATCCGTTCAAAGATACCGCAGGTCCAGCGATTAATCCGCTCATCAAGGCAATGAATATGGTTGCCATCCTGTTCTCGTCGTTGTTCCTGGCTACGGGCGTTTTGCCGATGTGAAAAGAGCGAAAATAGAAATAGGTTGCAGGATCCTTCGTACACGCAGTACATGAGAATATATTAGGTATCTAATGCTCAGGTAGAAAGAACTACAAGATATGAACATTTGAGGTACCAATAAAGTCAGATTGTTCGGGCTATTCTTCAGCATCCCTCCTCCTGATTAGCTCCCCCTCATCTATCACCCTCACTTCCGGCTTATTTTATCACAAACCAAAATCACTGTGGCTTCTAACCCTATAAAGTGCTCTTCGATACATGCCATCTCCTCAGGCGAAAGCGGCTCGACGGCACACGGCCTTAACCGCGTATTGAGCTGCACCTCATCCGGCTGTATTCAGAAGCGATGCGCGCCATTGCTGCCCCTGATTCTGTATTCATCTTTCATTACCCGAAAAGATTTTATATCCAGAAACTTTGGTTTAAAGGTAAGGAGATAAAGAAAGGATATGGACTCAAACTCTGACCAAGGTAAACACCTGGCAATTGCAACTGCTGCGGTAGTTTTGGTGTTTTTAGTGCTTGTTATATTAGTAGCAACGATTGGCGGTGGTTTAGAAAGACACGAATGGTCAGAGATAAGAATTGCCGATATTGACATATCTGCGGAAGCGCTTGGTATCGCAGAGGCATCGCTCAATGTAACCACGTATCTTGACAACGGAGGGGACGCCCAATCAGGCGATATCGATATCGTGGTGAAGGCATACGATGCGGCTACGAATTTGCTCGTCACTTCCAACCAGACGAACGTCGGGGTGATAGGAGGGAAAGAGACAAAATCCGCGAGCACCTCCGTGAAAATTCCAAAGGCAGGCGGGTATAAACTTCAAATCGTTGTTTTTGAAGATGATAAAGGTGTACAGCGTGCAGAAACCATGATTTACGGCTTAACAAGTCTGGAACCTCCTTCTGTCGCAAAAATCGCGATACGAGAAATTGATTTCTTCGTTGAAGCGGTAGAAGTAGAGCGTGAAAGAGCCAGAGAATATGTAATCATCAATATCACGCTCTACGTTGACAATCTCGGGAGAGATGTCAGCGGTCTGAGCGCATTTATAAAGGCGCGGGACAATGAAACGAGATTAATAGCGGATAAGGGGTGGAAAGACCTCGGCGTGCTCAAAGAAGGCACGACATCGCTACATTACGCAGAACTGAGAGTGCTCAATGGCAGGGATTACATCGTTGAAGTTCAGATATGGCAATCAGAACGGGTAATAAAAGAAAGCAGTGGGATGGTCCTCTTAAGCCCGTTTGCAAATAAAACGGTGGTATTGGAGACAAAGGAGAAAACGGTAGAGATTTCACCGACAATCAAAATATCTGATTTTATTCGCCCCTCGTGGGGATATGAAGAAGAGGGTTACAAAGCACCGGTTCCTATGCCTATGCCTGCCGCCCCAGCAGAACCAGGCTTTGAAGTTTTACCCGCAGCTTTTGCACTCCTCATTGCTTCCGTGTTATTATTGAAGATAAAGAAAAGGAGAAAAGGTGTGTAAGAAGAGAAATGGAAAAAGCGAAAGAAAAAGGGGATGAGACTGTAAAGGGAAAAGTGAAAGGTGAAGGGAGATTTGCACCCGAGGATATGTTCAGATATTTCAGGTTTGGCGTATTCGTAATCCTCATGCTTTTACTTCTGGTAGCTACCTTTCAATTCTATTTCTTCGCTCTGAATGCTATCTCCACGCTCTTTAAGTACGAATACCACTCTTTGGTGCAAGCAGGCTTCGCAGCGTGTATCATCGCGATTGTTGTTTATCTTCTGAGAGCGGTGCTGATAAAGGAGAAATGAGAGCGCGATCATCCCGTCCGTACATAAATCTTTCGTTCTGTGGGTTTATTCACCGTTCTCCCAAGCTGGCAATACAAGCAGTCAAACGAGCAGGTCTACTCATTGGTTCTCAAAATATCCATACCAAACGACCTACCCCATCGCCACGATGCCACAGGACCATACACGAATCCCATTTATAATTCGATCACCATTCCCGCTCCACACCGTACTACTTTTCTTGGATACATTTCCAATATCTCTTTCTTCCGTATCGTGCCATGGCAGGGTATTATCAGTTCCAAACCGTGTAACAATTCCAGCTTCTTGAAACCGTGAAAACCGCCGATCACGCCATAGAGCTTACCGAAAGCCTTTGCAGCCTCAAAAATCCTCTCCAAGCCGGGATGCCCACAGCCGGTTACCACAACTACACCTTCGCCTCCTTTCGTTTTTAAAACCAATGATTGTTCCGTAAGCAAAAGTACTATTCTAAGTTCTCCTGTTGTATAAACTCCTGGGACGATCTCCTTTGGTTCTGATACTTCAACAATGCTCGCTGCTTTCTTCGCAATATGTTTCTTCAATCCGAGCGGGAACGAACTGGGTAGACATACTGCAACGCCGGGATGTAGCACCGCTTTAAGACCCCCAATATGGTCCCAATGCTTGTGTGATAGTGCAATGATATCAATGTCTTCTTTTTGTATCCCAAACTGCTGCAAGTTGTGAATCAATATCTCGCCCGATGCTCCGGTATCAAACAGTACTTTCCAGTCCTCCGTTTCGATCAAACATGAAAATCCCCAGTCGTTTATGAATCCTTCGTTCGCTTCATTATCATATACTATGCTCAGTTTCACTTTCCTACGGCTTTATATCTGATATTCCATAAATTAAAAGTATAATTCAATCTCGACGCACAGAGTAGAAAGACAGGTAGATGATAAAAGAGATGGAGATGACTGTGAGGGAAAAGATAAAGATAGTGATAAAGATGAATAAGATCGCATTAGCCAAGCTCCTTATTCCTTTTGGTATCGCTGGTTTCACCGTGGCATTTTTAGGGCTCTTCTTCCCGGAGGATTTTGGGAAATATGTGACTGTGTTCGGTGTTTATTCATTTCTGCCTCTTATTGGTACATTATCTGTCGTTCCAACAGGGTTAAGACTTGGCATTCCTCCGGTACCTCTTATATCGTTTATCATTTTCACGGACGCCGTGCTCGCTTTATTTTTGGTCTGGAACTTCGATTACGCGAAGAAAGTACCAGGTATAGGAGAGCTGGTCGAAAGGGTAGAGAGAAGTGGAGAAGAGGCAATAAGAAAATATAAATGGGCGAAGCGATTTGGGTTTATAGGGGTAGTCCTTTTGGTCATATTTCCACTCCAATGGACCGGGGCGGGGGTCGGCTCGATAGTGGGGCGGCTCATCGGAATGCCATCTTTGATGACATGGCTTGCGGTGATTATCGGCACGTTTATTCGATCTACCATAGCAACGCTTATTTGTTTGGGCGCAGTATCGTTCTTCTAAAATCTTCCCTGTGCATCAATAGATTTATAAAAAGAACTCATTTATCTTTTAGTAGAGGGTTCCTGGTGGAACAGAAACCGGGGAAGCCAGGGTGGCAGAGTGGACAAATGCGGTGGCCTCGAGAGCCACTGTCCCGAAAGGGACTCTCAGGTTCGAATCCTGATCCTGGCGTAAAGAAAAGATTCACAGTATCGCCCATAGGAGCAGCGTTGTACACCGTGCGAGCTCGTTCGAAGCACCCATGATGTCGCCACTTATCACGCCCAACTTCTTTTTCGCGATGTACGAGACCAAAAATGCGACGACGATGCCCGTAAACATGAAGAAGAAGCGAACTGAAGGGGTAAAAACGGTAAAGAGCAATGCAATGAGCACGGCAGAAAGGAGAGCACTCATGTATTTCCGTGGCGAGAAAGACTGTATAAACAGAGCTCCCAGTCCTTCGTTATCATCGGATCCTTTGCCAAGTACCATGCACGTATTCATACTGAGCTTTGCAGAGACCTCCGCGATTATGAATACCGAAGCGAAATCGTACAACGAGACGAGATTAAAGGTAAAAGCAGCCGTTGTTAACTCTGCACCTATACTCTCAACAGCAAATAAACTCACGAGGAGAACAAGGATAGTAGCGAACAACCCCGCTATGCCCATTTTATCATCCTTCATCGCCCTTATTTTATCACCTTTGCTCCCAGGTGCCAGTAATCCATCAAAGAAATCTGCCAAGCCATCCAGGTGTATCAGACCTGTGACAAGGTAAAGAGCGAGCAGCGTGAGCAAAGCGGCAATTTCAGTTGCCGCTCCTATGTATCCAAAAGCAAGAAAAGCTACCACGGCAACAGGTAAGCCAATCAACAAAGCAACAAAAGGGAAGAGATAACTCCGCGCTGCCACTACTTCTATTTTTACCTCCTCCCTTACAGGTATTTGCGTTAAGAAACTGATGAGGTCAAGCATTTTATCCTCTTCTTCCAACCGGCATTATATATAATGGATCTTCTTGCTCTCCTATATTCATGATCTTCTTGACTTCGCTGTCAACAAATGCACCTATGACTACCGTTCCGAGGTCTAAGGAAACAGCCTGCAAATACACATTCTGTGCCGCGTGTCCTGCTTCCATATGCACGTATCTGATCCCCCGTTCCCCGTATCTCACCATCGTTCGCTCATAAATCGCAACGAATATGAGGTCTATCGCAGCATCCCTTACGCATTCCTGTCCAAGAGCAGCATCCGCAAGCTCAGTCCGTATGTCACCATCCCGAACCTTCTCCAGTTCATGCCCTTGCGGGATGTACCGGTAAACGCCTTGATCAATGCCATCCACATCTCCTACCACTACGTAGAGCTCAAGTGGATAGCATCCACCTGCTGAAGCTCTGGTGGCTCCGGTCACGGCATCAAAGCGGTTGGTGCTGGCGAGATCGGTAATACCTTGAGCAGCCCAAAGTAGCTGTGATACCTCCTCGCGGGTTAAATTATCGCCTGAATACGCTCGTATTGACCTTCTCCGTGCTAATGCCTCCTCCACCGAGGTTTCACCCTCATACCGTGGTTCTGGAAGTTTTATACGTTCTCCCACCCCTATTTTCTGCATCTCCTCCGTTTTTAAGGGCTCTGCAGGTTTTTGTGGCATTAGAAGAGAAAGTGATAGTGCTAGTGCCGTTACTACTACAATTGCTACAATCACGCCTATTAGGGATTTCGTTGGCATTGGCAGTTATTTCTCTTTTCTACTGATTTAATAAAGTTAATGGAAAAGAAGGTCTGAATGTAACCTATTAGACTTTACTCAATACTTACCTAACTTACTTATACCAATCAAGCATGAAAGGGGTCAGGGAGAAGAAGGGGCGTTGAACAAGTGAGTAAACGCCCAGGTCGGGATTTGAACCCGAGTCCGAGCCTCGACAGGGCTCAATGATAGGCCGCTACACCACCCGGGCTTATGCTTTATTATCCTCTATACTTTATAAATACTTATACCCTAATGGGATAGGGTTTAAAAGTGAACTCTTTCTAAAAAAGAGAGAAAGGCAAAAGGTGAGAATTGAATGGCAACAAGAGGAAAGAAGGCCGTGGAAAAGGTCAAACTGTTGATGGACAAGACAGAGCGAATACGAAACATCGGTATCATCGCGCATATCGACCACGGAAAGACCACTTTGACGGATAACCTCCTTGCAGGAGCTGGAATAATATCGAAAGAGTTAGCAGGCGAGCAACTCTTTACCGATTTTTATTATCTGGAACAAGAAAGGGGGATAACGATATTTGCCGCGAATGCGTCCATGGTTTATGATTACAAAGGTCAAGATTACCTCATAAATCTTATCGATACGCCGGGTCATGTGGATTTTGGTGGCGATGTCACACGAGCGTTGAGAGCCGTTGATGGTGCTGTGGTCGTCGTTGATGCGGTTGAGGGTGCAATGCCGCAGACCGAGACCGTGCTGAGGCAGGCTATGAAAGAATATGTGAAACCCGTTCTCGTCATTAACAAAGTTGATAGGATGATAAACGAGCTGAAAGTGGATGCACAGGCGATGCAAATCCGGCTCGGCAAGATAATAGATAAAGTAAATGAGCTGATAAGGGGCATGAAGAAGGATAAATATGAGGAGTGGAAGTTTGACGCTGCGAAAGGTAATGTTGCTTTTGGCTCAGCATTATATAACTGGGCGGTAAGCATTCAAACCATGAAGAAGACCGGGATTGGGTTTAAGGATGTATATGAGTATTGCAATCAAGAGAACATGAAGGAATTGGCAGTGAAGTGCCCCGCTTACGAAGCAGTTCTTGATATGGTAATAGAGCACCTTCCCAATCCATTAGAGGCACAAAAGTATCGCGTTCCCGTTATATGGCGTGGAGACGATGAGAGCGAGATAGGAAAGAGTATGGCACGCTGTAATAGAGATGGGGACGTCGCTTTTATGGTTACCAGCATCGATGTGGATCCGCATGCAGGGGAAGTTGCCACAGGACGACTTTTTAGTGGAAGCGTGGAAAAAGGCAAGGAATTATTCGTTTCGGGCACGTATAAAAAGGACAGGGTTCAGCAGGTAGGTATCTTTATAGGCGAGGAACGGGTAGAGGTGGATAAAATACCTTCTGGTAACATAGCCGCACTCGTCGGTATGAAGGATGCTATAGTTGGTTCTACGCTTTCTACGGTGGAGATGGTCCCCTTTGAAAGTATAAAGCATTACAGTGAGCCCGTCGTCACGGTCGCAGTGGAAGCGAAGAGTACGAAAGACTTACCCCATCTGATCGACGTGCTCAGGAAGCTGGCTAAAGAAGACCCGATGATACGAGTTGAGATAAACGAGGAAACGGGTGAACATCTCGTTTCTGGAATGGGCGAGTTGCACCTTGAGATCATCACGTATCGGATAGAGCATGATGAGGGCGTTCCCATAATCGCTTCGCCACCCATTGTTGTGTACCGTGAGACGGTGGAAGAGAAGGTGGGTCCCGTGGAAGGGAAATCGCCGAACAGGCATAATAAGTTTTATTTTGAACTCGAACCCCTGGGTGCAGAGGTGGTGGAAAAGATAAAAACAGAAGGTATCACCGTTGGCAAAGACAAGGTTTTGTTGCGAGACAAGCTGATTGAAGCAGGAATGAGGAAAGAGGAGGCAAAAAATGTCGTTAATATTATCGAGGGTAACGTATTGGTAGATATGACAAAGGGAATTCAGTATCTGCGAGAGACGATGGAGTTGATCCAGGAAGGGTTTGAGGATGTGATGCTCAAGGGCCCCTTAGCACGGGAGAAGTGCCGGGGTGTCAAAGTGAAATTGGTGGACGTGAAGCTGCATGAGGACTCGATACACAGAGGACCTGCACAAGTTATTCCCGCAGTCCGAAACGGTATACTTGCGGCTATTCTGCTCGCGAAAGCTACCTTCCTTGAACCAGTGCAAGACGTATTCATAAGCATACCGCAGAATTTGCTGGGAAACGTAACGAGGGAGTTACAGGGTCGAAGGGGGCAAATATTGGACATAAAAACCGAAGGCGATATGGTTTCATTGAAGGCCGAAACACCGGTGGCAGAGATGCTTGGCTTCGCTGGCGATATACGGTCTGCAACTGAGGGGAGAGCACTATGGAGCACTGAGTTCGCGGGCTTCAAGCCTATACCTCAGACCTTGTTCGGCGAAAAGGTGATGGAAGTGCGGAAAAGGAAAGGCATGAAGTTGGAAATGCCAAACGTATCTGATTTTGTATCTTAACACTTTTTCTTTTGAAGATGAAGAGAGGGTGTGAAAATAAGTAGCAAAGCAATCTTGCATCATGCAATACATTGTATATACCGATGTAGATGGGACACTGCTTGACGAAAAATATTCCTATGACGCAGCGAAAGAGGCAATTGAGGAGCTTATAAAGAGAGAGATACCTATTGTTTTTTGCACCTCCAAGACGAGGAGGGAGATAGAAGTGTACCGGTCACAGCTTGGAATAAAAGACCCTTTTATTTCAGAGAATGGTGGCGCTATTTTCATTGCATCCAATTATTTTGAGTTTGATTATGGCTATGACTATGAGTTATCCTCAGATGATCAAAGGTACAGAGTAATAGAACTTGGCACGAAATATGAGGAGCTGAGGCGGAAATTGAAAGAGATAGAAGAAGAGAGCCAGGGCACGTTTAAAATAATAGGGTTTGGGGATATGAGCGCCGAAGAGGTCGCAATGGATAGTGGTCTCAGTCTGCAGGAGGCTGAACTGTCGAAGATGCGTGAATACGACGAGGCTTTTAAGGTACGAGCAGGTGAAAGAGCGAGAATATTTGAGAAGATAGAAGAAAAGGGGTTGCATTTCACCATAGGGGGGAGATATTGCCATATACTGGGGGATAATGATAAAGGAAAAGCAGTTAAGATTCTGAATGCATTGTATAAGAAGAAATATGCAAGGATGGAGACCATAGGAGTAGGTGATAGTTTTAACGATTTACCAATGCTTCGTTCAGTAGACATCCCCGTTTTAGTGGCGAAGCCAGATGGAAGGCATGAATCCATAGAGGAGGAAAGGGATATACGAATAAGAGAAGAAGAGGGTGTTGGACCTGTTGGGTGGAGGAATGCGATAGAAAATATTATTCTCAGGAGATGAAAGGTGCTTATTCCTTAAATCGTATGCAGGGAGAGAAGCGGCATTTTAATAAAAATAAAATCAAATGATAAATTAAGGTGGGTATTTTTCGAAAATGAGAAAAGAGAAAATCCCAGCATTGTCTTTTATACTTGGGATGATAGAATTGAATAACCTGTTTGGGTCAGAAAACCTGTACGATTGGTTGAAGAGGATAGGGGAGCGAATAGCTGAGTTAGAGGGGAAAGGAATAGAGGGGAATATGAACAGTTTTCAAAAACATTAATATTTAGATACACGGCATGAGGTCACACAAAAACCGATAGAGGTGATGTATTGATGGAGGTGGTGAAGAGCATCCATTTGGAATAGATAGAAATCAGGCGCTGGTGAAGTTAATAGATCAGCTGGTGATTCTGGTGAACTGGTGCATCCGGAGATGCATGGAGAATAATCTCACTTCTCGTGCCGCATTGCACAGAATAGCCTATCAGGATTTCAAAGCCGAATTTGATTTAGCCACTCATTATTTCCATTCCGCCGGTATGATAGCCACACAGATTTTGAGGTCGTGGCGGAGATTATGCAGAAAGCAAAAAGCGTCGTGGGATAAGCCGCCAGTATTTACAAAGCGAAATATAAG
>JASEFB010000058.1 GCA_030019325.1 archaeon
TAAAGAGTGTAAAGGACGTAGCGAAATTAGAGGACCCGGTTGGTAAAACACTCTCAGCAATTGAGATGGATAAAGGCTTAGAGCTCTTTCAGGTATCCTGCCCAATTGGGGTGATCGGTGTGATCTTCGAAGCACGCCCTGATGCACTCGTTCAAATTTCCTCACTCTGCCTGAAAACCGGCAATGCCGTACTGCTCAAAGGAGGATCTGAAGCTCGCAATTCAAATGAAGCGCTCTTCGAGCTGGTATCAAAGGCATCATCCGAAGGCGATGGAATCCCCGAAGGCTGGATTCGCTTACTTGAAACGAGGGAAGAGGTAAGCGAGATGCTAACATTGAATGAGTATATAGATCTCATCGTGCCACGGGGAAGCAACCAACTGGTGAAGTTTATACAGGACAACACCAGTATCATGGTTTTGGGACATTCGGAGGGTATATGCCATGTTTATGTTGACCGGGACGCTGATGTGGATATGGCGCTGGATATAAGTTACGATGCTAAGGTTCAATATCCCGCGGTTTGTAACGCTGCGGAGACGTTGCTCGTGGATTCCGCAATTGCACGCGAATTCCTATCCCCGATGGTCGATCGGTATCTACAAGCAGGGGTTGAGATCCGAGCATGTCCAAAAACACTGGAACTCTTGAAAGATAAAAAGGAGATAAAGCCCGCATCGGAAGAGGATTGGCATACCGAATATAACGATTTAATTATCTCCATCAAAGTGGTCGACGGCGTTGACGATGCCATCAAACATATCAATCATTATGGATCGGGGCATACCGATGCAATCATCACGGAGAATAAAAAAACCGCGCTTAAGTTCATGCAGTTTGTTGATTCCTCCTCGGTGATGCATAACGCATCAACACGGTTCAGTGATGGATTCCGGTATGGTAAAGGCGCCGAAGTAGGTATAAGCACGTATAAGGTGCATGCACGAGGACCGGTTGGATTGGAGGGGTTGGTCATTTACAAATATCTCCTGGTCGGCAAGGGGCATGTAGTGGCTCCCTATATAGGCCCTGATGCGAAGGAATTTACCCATAGGAGATTGCCAAAACAATTCTCCTTTTAACAAAAGAAAACCTGTGCTAAAAGAAAAAAGAAGTATTAGGGAGCATCGAGTTTCACCATCTTGCTCATCCCATAATCATACCGAAATATCAAACTGCGGTCTTCCAAGTCTTGCAATATTCTCGAAAGCGTGGACTTCGGTATTCCCGTTCGAGCTGACAGGTCCGCCTGATTCATCTCTCCGTATTCCATCAATGATTCTATCACTTTCTTCTCGTTCCCTTTCAGTACTTTCAGAAGTCCTGCCCTGTCATCCTCAGGAGCTGCTTTGCTCGTTTCTGGAACATTCACAGCTGGAATATGTTCATGTGTATCAGCATTCTGCACCTGTAACGCCGATTCCAAACCTGCCTCCTTCTGTTCCGCTTCCTGCTCAATCCTCTCTTTTTCAGGCATCCGAAACCACACGAAGAGCAGATAAAAAGCGCTTGCGCCGAGCAAGAACGAAGAAATAGCGATAATCACGCAATCTAGAGCCGTATATACGCTTGGAACCACCTTCACGTAGGTGGATTGTCCTTCGACAATCACCTGAATGTCCGTGGGGAGCATGAATCTTGATGCAAGTAGCATGAACACCGCCACGACGAACAGAGCCATCACAAGTGTGGTCTTTCCTTCGACTTTCATTCTTTACTTTCTCAACTTTGACACTTCTAATACGATACCAAAGTTAAAGAAGATTTGACCGACCATAAAGCCTGCAAATACATCTTCTATTGTCAAGGGTGTTGCATGACCGGCTCTTATTAGCACGTATAGAACTGCGGTTACGATTGTAACACCTAATCCAATGTACATCATGATTATAGGAGCATCAAGATATTTACTCGTCGCTTCCATCTCCCTCCCCCTCTTCCATTTTTAATTTCAACCTTCTACTTATATATTGGCGGGCTTATCCTTATAACTTTTTCTTTCTCGAGGTCAACATGCACGAAGTATATTGTTCCATCTTCCAACTTCAGTCTCATTTACCGCCTCGATTCTCCCTTCTTGTATCTCCAAAACTCCCACTTCTCCATGCGACTATCATCTGCTCCAAGACAGTCAGGACAAAAGGTATCATAATGTGCGCCAATTATTATAATTTGGATTTTTACCCTCTCTAAAAAAGAAAAAGAGGGTAATTTTGGAATCTTTTGTGTGCAATTGAATCACACGGTGAATAACGCGACTATGTGTATATACTTGCACTATCGGTAAAACTGTCATCACCGCGCTCGCAGTAAATTGTAAAGACGTAGCGGTTATTGGGGTAAACAGTAAAAGTTCTTTCTAATTCGCCAGTACAACTGTCGTCAAATCCCCACCTGTCCGCTATTCTATCTTCATCTACACCACTATCGGGCGCTGTTAGTCTGAATATAGCATAACCACCAGTTATATCAATAGTGTCAATATATCTATAATCCACAGCAATCTTACAGGTAGCACCTCCAGCTGGGACACCCACTAGTTGCGCCCCCTGTGCATTTCCCGTACATACATTACCCGCACCCTCGTCGATCCTTAGCCAGCCTCCATCTACATTATAATCGGCTCTGGTTCCTACCTCACCAGTCACATTACTATCTGCTCTATATACAATAGCTTGTTCCATAGTTACAACTTGTACAGATGCATAAATTTCTCCGGAAATTTCTTCAGGCGAATCTTCTGAAGTACCCATTGCTGACATAAAACCCATGCTTGCAACCAACGCCACTATTAGCATCACTGTAATTGTTACTTCTCCTTTCTTCTTCATCCTTCTCCATATCACCTCCTAAAGAGCGCCACGCCCGTAGGCGTTAAAGCACCCAACCCATACAAATCTCGGCTGGAACAGCATAAAAGAGCGAGGTGGAACATGCGTTCCAGAAAATGGAACAAGGTGTTCCGGAAAATGGAATGCGTGTAAGTAGGTCTTTTACATTACATTTTCAGAGGAAATTTTATTATAAAGATTTACCAACTTTTTATATGAAAAAGTCAATAACAAAATAAATAAGTGAAAGAAAAGATGGAAAAGACAATAAAGGCAAGGTTCTTAGACGGTATTTTTAAGCCCTTAGAAAAGGTGGAACTTGAAGAGGGGAAAGAAGTTATCGTGACTATAAAAGAGATTCCCAAAGCCAAAGAAAAAAAGGATGCTTTTGAGAGAGCTGCTGGGAGCTGGAAGGATTTGGTTGATACAGAACGGTTAATCAAAGACATTTACGAGAGTCGAAGAATCAGAGCTCCAGAAGTTAAATTATGAAATATCTCCTTGATACAAGTTGGGCTATTCATTATCTACAAGGCGAGCAAAGAGTTGTAAAGAATTTAAAGATTTTGTAGCTCTCCTTCCAAACTATATAAATACTGAAAATACATCACCGTATAACTGACGGTTCTTTTCCTGTTACCTATTTCTATATATCCAGCTTACACGATTTATATAAATAACTTTGAAAGAGTGACGCTATGAGGGCAAAACGGGGTGTGGAGAGACACGATGTGGTGGTCATAGGCGATATGTTCTGTGACATAGCCACGATGCCAATCGAGGATTATCCAGAGCGCGACACGCAGATAGGCTGTGAATTTATGCTCACTATAGGAGGACAGGCCGGGAACTGCGCTGCTGCATGTGCCTCACTGGGGTTAAGAACAGCTCTCATCTGCAAAACAGGAAACGATATGCTCTCGGGGTGGGTACTATCCGAGTTACAAAAATTGGGTGCTGACTGCTTTGCCGGGGTGACTGAAAAAGAAGAGCTGCAGCGTCCGGGTATAACGGTAAGTATAGCCTTTGAAGATGGGAGCAGGTCAATGCTGTCAGACCGGGGAGCAAATTTGGAACTCAAGGAAGAAGATGTAAACTTCGAACTGCTAAGAAAAACACGGTTCGTGATGCGGGCGGGTCACTGGAACACTGAAGGGCTTTTCCAGGCAAACAAGAAGATACTCAGGTTTGCTCAATCCGCAGGTGTGTATACCGGTGTAGATATAGGATGGAGTGCGTATCTCGGGTGGACAGCTCATGCAAGACAAACCGTTTTTGATCTCCTCTCTTCTACTGATTTCCTTTTTGTTAACGAAGCGGAGATAAAAGGACTGAGTGGAAAGGAGGAAAGAGAAGGAGCGCATGATTTGTTGGATGAGGGCTGCAAAAACGTGATTGTTCATAGAGGTGCTGATGGCTCCGCCTGGGTAACTAAGGATTTTGAGATCAGCTGTCCAGCATTTGACGTGGAGCCGATAAGCCCAACCGGTGTAGGGGATGTCTTCAACGCAGGGTTTATATACGCCTTTTTGACGGGTCAAGATGCTAAAGAATGCCTTAGATTTGCTAATGCCTGCGCGGCAACACATATAAGCAGAAAGAGGAGGAGAAATGTATTCCCTACACTAAGGGAAGTGGAAAAGTTGTATAAGAAGGAGTGAGCATAAAGATAAGGAAGGAATAAAATGAATGGAGAGATGATACCAAAGGCGTTTTTCGTTACGTCCGGTATGGGCATAGACCTCGAGCAAGCGGGGGCTTTTGACCTCGCTTTACGGAATGCGGGGATAGGCGAATGCAATTTGGTAGCGGTCTCTTCTATACTCCCTGCGAACGCAGTGGAAATGGAACGGAGTACCGTGGAGGTAACACCTGGCAAAATATACTTTTGTGTGATGTCACGAGCTGATGGCAAATCGGGCGAGATCATTGGCGCTGGTATAGGATATGCCTGGATGGGGAAAGGAAACGAGAAGGGGGAAGAGCAAAGAGAGTTTGGTATCGTCTGCGAGCATCATGGGCATTATTCACGAGAGTATCTGGCTGAGAAGATGCAAGAGAAGTTATACACGATGGCTGAGATTCGTGATAAGAAAATAGTCAAAAAGAAATTCGTAGTGGAGTCTGTAGAGGTGGAACGGGGAAAATTCGGCTCGGTAGTAGCAGCACTCATGTTTGTATTTTGAGCAAAGTTTAAATGTTAAGATAACAAATTAGTTTACCATCACCTTTAGAGGTGGAGCGAGAAAGTGGACTTAGAGGACTTACCTGGTGTTGGACCTGCAATAGCAGAGAAATTACGCGAAGGCGGTTTTAATTCGTTAGAGGCGATAGCTGTAGCGTCTCCAGCGGAGTTAGTGGCAGCCGCAGAGATTGGAGAAGCCACAGCTGCGAAGATAATAAATTCTGCGCGGGAGGCCGCGGAGATCGGTGGGTTTGAGACCGGTGATAAGATATTGGAAAGGCGGTCAGGTGTAAGCAAGCTAACCACTGGCTCTCAAGCTCTGGATTCGTTATTAGGTGGGGGTCTCGAGACACAAGCGATAACCGAGTTTTATGGTGAATTCGGCAGTGGTAAGACACAAATAGCACATCAACTCGCAGTAAACGTGCAGTTACCGGTGGAGAAGGGTGGATTAAACGGCTCTGTTATAATAATAGATACTGAGAACACCTTTAGACCAGAACGAATAAAGAATATGGCTGAAGGTGGCGCGCTTGATTCCGCAGACGTCCTTAAAAATATACATGTTGCTCGTGCATATAACTCAAATCATCAGATACTGCTGGTAGATAAGGCAGAAAAGCTTGCAGAGGAGTTGAAAGAGACAGAAAAGCCGGTGCGATTACTGGTAATAGACTCGGCAACTGCTCATTTCAGAAGTGAATATGTAGGAAGAGGAACGTTAGCTGACCGGCAGCAGAAGATAAATAAGCATCTGCACGACGCTCTGAGGTTTGGAGACCTTAATAATGCAGTGGTGATGATCACCAATCAGGTGCAAGTGAGACCTGATGCCTTCTTCGGCGACCCGACACGACCCATAGGTGGTCATATCGTGGGACACACCGCTACGTTTAGATTATACCTGCGTAAGTCAAAAGGGGAGAAGAGAATAGCACGGTTGGTAGATTCACCAAACCTTCCGGAAGCAGAAGCGGTATTCTCTGTTTCATTGGTAGGAATTCGGGATTAGTCCACACCCCCCATTTCCAGCTCTTCTTTACAGCTCTCACATACCATAAGCCCGGCTTTCATCTCTAGGTAATGTGAGAAGCTGCCGCATTTCTCGCAGATACCCTGTCCTACACTTTCACCCTCACTCTCTATCTCCACTGTTTCTCTGTCCACATTCATCTCTATCAACTCCGCAAGTATCGAATTCATCTCTGACGATACTGATATTATATCGACATCAGCGACTATCCCCACCAACTTGCCGTTCTCAATTATTGGGATCTTTCTTATCCGTTCCCTTGCCATCTTCTTCGCTATATCTGAGAGGCGGTCAATAGGAGATGCAGTTATTAAGGGTGTGGTCATTATGTCCTTTAGTTTCACCTCGCTCGGCTTTACGTCCTTACTTACCAGTTCGCTGATTATATCACCCTCCGTAACGATTCCCACGGGGTCTCCGTGATCAAGCACTACGATACTATCCACATCATATTTCCTCATCAGCTTCGCCGCTTCCAGTACGGTTAGATCGAGATCACCTTTCACTACCTCTCGTACCATTACATCCCTTAGCGGTATATCTGTCTCCATCTACCCTCAACAATTATAATTGTGAAAGTATGATTTAAATACTGTTGCGGTATGGGAATGAAGTACGTGATTTTAATAGGGGACGGTATGGCCGATTATCCGATTCCTGAGCATGGTAACAGGACAGCTCTGCAAATCGCATCCACGCCAAACCTCGATTTCATCGCTACGGAGGGGATTTGTGGTTTGGTAAAAACAATACCGGAAGGAATGGGTGCCGGCAGTGATATCGCCATCCTCTCTATTCTTGGCTATGGCCCTGCACAATATTACACGGGCAGGGGTCCGTTAGAAGCGATGGGAATGCACATACCCCTCGATGAGGAGGATATAGCTCTTAGATGTAATCTTATAACAGAGAAAGAGGGGAGAATAGAGGATTTTAGTGGTGGGCATATAACAACCGAAGAAGCAAGCGCATTAATGGAAGCGCTTAATGAAGAATTTAGAGATAAATGGGCAAGTAAAGGGTGGGAACTTACCTTTTATCCCGGAGTGAGCTATCGAAATGTTCTGGTTATCAAACCCAAATCAAAGGATTATGATCTCTGGGAGGGAAAGGAGATAGGATGTGCGCCACCTCATGACGTAATTGGTGCCCAGATAGAGGAGAACCTGCCAAAAGAGGAGATTTTACGGGATGTCATGATCACCTCCAAGCGGATATTGGAGGGGCATGAAGTAAATGTGAGGAGGAGGGCACGTAACGCGAGGAAAGCGAATATGGTATGGCTGTGGAGCGGTGGTAAGAAGCCGGTACTGCCAGCGTTTAGCGCGCTTTATGGCGTACATGGTTCGGTAATCGCGGGGGTTAATCTGATAAAAGGAATTGGAAGGTGCGTGGGTTTGGATATCATAGATGTGCCTGGCGCTACCGGATATATTGACACGAATTATGAGGGCAAGGCGGAGTATGCGCTGCGCAGCCTAAAGGGAAAAAATTTTGTTCTGGTTCATGTAGAAGCGCCGGATGAGGCTGCGCATCTCGGTGATATCGCTATGAAAGTGAAAGCGATTGAAGATTTCGATGCGCTGGTCGTAGGCACTGTGCTGAAAGGGTTGGAGCAGAAATTTGCAGATACTCACGAGGGCTACCGAATATTAGTTATGCCCGATCACTACACGCCGGTGTCGGTGGGAACGCACACAAAAGAGGCAGTACCATTTGCAATATACGATTCGCAGGCTCAAAGGGGAAATGAGGGGGGTGTAAGAGAAAAGGGAAAGGGAAAGGAGGGCGGCTTTGACGAACTGTCAGCACTGAAGAGTGGTTTAGGAGTACTGGATGCACGAGCACAAGAGTTGATGCGGTTATTCTTTAAAAGAAGTCAAAGCGGATAACGTCTTTGTTCTGATTCTATGCTGCACTATCGTATTAAAGGAAGGTTTAAAGTTAATGAGGCCCGGAAGAATTGAAGATATGGACCATCGGGACGAGTAACAGGAGCATAGAGGAATTTTTACACGTGCTCGAAGTATACCAAATAGAAGCGGTTATCGATGTGAGGCGATTTCCTACCTCCAAACACAACCACTTCAAGCAAGAAAATCTGGAAGCGAGTTTGAATCTGCACGGCATAGCATATCATCACGTTACAGAGCTCGGTGGCTACCGAAGAGGAGGCTACCGGGAGTATATAACCACCGCGGAATTTGAAAACGGTTTGATTAAAGTTGAAGAACTCGCATCGTCACAACGAGTAGCACTCATGTGTGCTGAACTGCTCTTCTTCAGATGCCATCGACGGTTCATAGCAGATGCACTGAAACAGCGTGGGCACACCGTACTGCACATAATAGATGAGAAGAGGAGCTATGAGCACAGAGGGAGAGAGGATAAGCACGAAAGTATGACACTGGATGAATTTTTAGAGAGGGAATAGTTACAGTACGTGAGAACTATGCGGTGATGAAATTCTGAAGCCACCTCAAAACAGAAACATATTTAAGATCGAGGGAATATTTGTTAGGGGTTATAAATGAAAAAAGTTGCCAGGATAATTGGTGCGGGAATACTATTTGGAATAATAGCCCTGATCATTCACTGGATCTTTGCTTATGTTGGAATGGGTTATTATCTGGATCCCACATATTTTCCGGTCTGGAGTAAGCTAATGATGCCTACGGCTGGTCCACCACCAGTTTCATTTCTCTATTATTCGCTAACCTTCAACATAATCTCAGGAATACTGTTTGCATTGGTTTACACGGTACTTGGATCCTGTGTTCCAGGGAAGAAGTTTATTATCAGGGGATTAATGTACGGTTTCCTGGTGTTTTTGGTGGGAGCGATTCCCGGGTATTTAGCTATGTATCTGCTAATAAATCTGCCAACCGAATTAATAGCACTGTGGGCAGTTGAAAGTTTGATTATTTATTCAATTGGCGGCATGGTTGTTGCAAAATTAATCTCCACATACCTGTTTTTGTCTTGGTCATGTTAAAGCTCGTCGAAATCCCGTTATCCCTCCTTAAAAGATATAGAACCCTTAAAAAACCACTCCTCCTAAAAATGTTCCGCCGTGGTTTTCATCACAAATTTACGGGTAAAATTATAAACACTAGTCATTTTAAAAGCTTCTCTTCTATTATTATCCATTGATAAGCTGATATTTCGGCGTTGACAAATCCACTGTAAGCTCAAACATAGCCGCTGCAACGATTGTAACATCAAAGGTTTGATATTCCCAACAAACCAGGTAGTTAGTCCCCTGCCTTGGTTTCATATCTTTTCATAATTCTTGTGTCGATTTCTCAAATAGTCTAATAAGAGGAGTTTAAGCAAAATCGGGGGTAGGAGGTAATTAAAAGGGACGTATGGTCAAAGTGAATAGAGAACGATCGGTGAGGCAGTTGACTGCCATGCTTGTGTTCATGCTCGTCATGATGAGCATGACACTGACTCTGATATCGGGAGTAATGGCAGGGGATCCAACAGGGGCAAGGACACTCGAAGAGAATCCAGAGGCGCCGGTGGACTATGTTTGGGTATTGATCTGCGGGTTTCTGGTGATGTTCATGCAGCCGGGATTTGCAATGCTTGAAGCGGGTTTTTCAAGGGCGAAGAATGTCACCAACGTGCTGATGAAAAATTTGGTGGACTACTCTGTGGGTTCGCTTGCCTTCTTTGTAGTTGGCTTTGCGTTGATGATGGGCACCCCGGCGTATATGCTCGTAGGAACGGAAGGCTTCTTCTTAGCAGGCGAGGCATACGGTGTCAGCACCATTCTGACTTGGTTCTTCATGCTGGTCTTCTGTGCGACTGCGGCGACGATTGTAAGCGGTGCCATCGCGGAAAGACCAAAGTTCAGCACCTACGTCATCTACAGTGCGGTCATTTGTGCAGTTATATACCCGATCTACGGGCACTGGCTCTGGGGCGGTGGCTGGCTGAGCTCGGCGGACTTCATGACTTCTCTCGGAGGTGGATACGGTGCGCTCGACTTTGCGGGTTCGGGTGTTGTTCATGCGGTAGGCGGATATGTGGCACTTGCTGCTTGTTTGATGCTGGGACCGAGAATGGGCAGGTATAACAGTCAAGGAAGACCCATACCAATACCGGGGCATAGTATCTCGCTTGCTGTGCTTGGTGCTTTCATCTTGTGGTTCGGCTGGTTTGGTTTCAATCCAGGCAGCACGCTCTCTGCTCACGAACTGCGAATATCAGTAATAGCGGTAAATACAAACTTATCTGCTGCGGCTGCTGCTGTAACTGCAATGTCCATAACGTGGGCGAAGTTCGGCAAAGCGGATGTGGTGATGGCAAGATCTTTGTGCTGCCCGTCGAAGCGGCAATAAGGGTCAGAGCGGGGGAGAGGGACGAAGAGGCTTTGTGAGGGGGAGATTCTCCCTTCAAATTTTTTTATGTGGCAATGGTCTAAGAGAAGTTGGGTATCGAAAGGAGGGGGAATGCCAAAAGCAGCAGACATCGAGAAGGTGCTGGTGATAGGTTCAGGTCCGATCCAGATAGGACAAGCTGCTGAATTTGATTTTTCAGGTTCGCAAGCATGCAGGGCTTTACGAGAAGAAGGAGTGAAAGTGGTGCTTGTAAATTCCAATCCTGCAACGATAATGACTGATTTTGAGATGGCTGATGTTATATACATCGAGCCGCTGGTACCAGAGGTGGTAGCGAAGATTGTGGAAAAGGAGCATCCTGATGGCATATTAGCAAGTTTGGGTGGGCAGACGGCGTTGAACATGACAGCTGAGCTAGCAGAGATGGGCATTTTGTCCAACTACAACGTAAGAGTTCTTGGGACACCATTAGAAGCTATATACAATGCCGAAGAGCGCGAGCGATTCAAACGAACGATGGAACGCATAAACGAGCCAATACCACGAGGATTTACGGTCAATTCCGTTGAGGAGGCAGAAAAAGTTGTGGCTCAACTTGGTCTACCACTCATAATCAGACCCTCGTACACCTTAGGAGGCGCGGGAGGCGGTGTAGCGAGGACAATGGAAGAGTTACGCGAGATTGTCTCTTACGGACTCAAAGTTTCGAGGATTCATCAGGTTTTAGTGGAGGAGAATGTGCTGGGCTGGAAAGAGATCGAGTATGAGGTGATGCGTGATGCAAAGGATACCTGCATTACGATCTGTAACATGGAAAATCTCGATCCGATGGGCATTCATACAGGTGAATCAATCGTGGTCACGCCCTCTCAGACCTTATCAGATGAGGAGCATCAGATGTTGCGGGCTGCGGCGATAAAAATAATACGCTGGTTAAAGATCGAAGGAGGTTGTAATATCCAATTTGCCTTAAAAGAAGGTTCTTACAGGGTGATCGAAGTAAATCCTCGGGTATCAAGATCCTCCGCGCTCGCATCAAAAGCAACCGGGTATCCAATTGCGCGGGTGGCGGCAAAGATCGCGATTGGTCTCCATCTGGATGAGATAGGGAATGACGTAACGAAGGAGACGCCTGCTTCTTTCGAGCCGGCCATCGATTATGTGGTGGTAAAGATACCGAGATGGTCCTTTGATAAGTTCCCTGACGCGGATCGGACTTTAACAACCTCAATGAAGAGCACCGGCGAGGTAATGGCGATTGGAAGGACATTTGAAGAAGCGATGCACAAAGCACTTCGCTCCTGACATAGACAAAGGCTTTGGTTTCGGTTATGATGGATGGTCTGAACCGGAGTTGAGGCATCTTTTAGAAATACCTACGGATGACCGAATTTTTGTGATATATGAGGCGCGGAAAAGAGGTCTTAGCATAGAGGAGATAGCTGAACTGAGCAATATAGATCCATTCTTCATAAAAAAGATAGAGAAGATCGTGCGCACCGAGGAGGATTTGAGCAAGGGAGAAGACGCGGATCTTAATCCTGAGAAATTGAGGAAAATGAAGAGGATGGGCTTCTCCGATGAGCAGATTGCCGGGATAACGGGCAGAAGCAGGGAGGAGATAAACGATTTTAGGCGAGCAAAAGGCATCAGGCCAACCTATAAAATGGTAGATACCTGTGCAGCGGAATTCGAGGCGAAGACACCCTATTTTTACTCCTCGTATGAGAATGAGTGTGAATTAAAGCCTTCGACGAGAAAAAAAGTCCTGATTATTGGTGCAGGCCCGATCAGGATTGGACAGGGAATCGAGTTTGATTATTGCACCGTACATGCGGTTAAGGCGTTG
>JASEFB010000005.1 GCA_030019325.1 archaeon
CGACAAAAACTCATAGACCAACGAGGGGATAAGAACAAGTCCGGTGATTCTCGTCGCAGATGCAAGCATACCCATCACTCCCGCAGGGAGCCAGTTTCCTTTCATTGCATAAAAGAAACAGCCAATCGTCAAGAACAGAAACAAACTTTCAGTATAGCCGGCGATTAAGAAGTACGAGGTGGGGAATATAGAGAGATAGAAAACGCTTTTCAGTGCGGTGCTGTGAGAATAATCAATTTTTGCAAGTTTATAAAGGTATACGCCGGCGAAGAGTGATGCGATATTCGATATTAAGAGTGCAGAGACTTCGTAATGCCCAATAACGGATGCTAAGAGTCTTATCAAGAAGGGATAGAGCGGTAGAAAAACGATAAAATATCGCCCTTCTCCAACATCGGTGTAACCGTTCTCTGCTATATATACGTAGTTAGAGACATCCCATCGGTTCCAGAGCGAAATAATATCGCACGGTTGATTTTTTAAAACCGCCCAGGATAGAGGGGCTAAGGTGAAGGAAAAGAACTTTATCGCAAGTATAATAGCGATAATCTCTATTATTACTCTCTTCTCTATGTCCATCTATCTTTCACATATATTCTATCCAACCTTGTGAATATATTTTCGCCGCCGCTTGACTTGCTGCCCAGCCGCAGTGAAAAATTTATATAAGAGATAAAATCGAAAGGCTTTAATGCATATGTATAACAGAGGTGTCGATGACTATGGCAAGTACGGTAACGAATATCCACGAGCCCGTGAAAATGAAAAAAGGAAAATGGAAGAAGGTTAAACTGAAAGAGATATTGAGGAATCCGAAATTCGTGGGTAAGACCGTTCGGTTAGGGGATAATATCTTTGAAGTGAAAGGAGTGATAACTGATAAAGAATAAAAGAGATCAAAGAAAAGGAGGCTTTGCATTAGAGAAAGTGATTCAGGTAAGGATCGTCATCTATCTCTCACAGATACTCCACCCGTCCATCTGAATATATTTTTGCCGCTGATTTACGAGCAGCCCAGCACTGGAAAGTTACTGCAACGGGCAAACTTGTTATGTGCGTAGCTGCGGTTTCTATATGCACATCAAGCGCGGTGACCTTTCCTCCCAAACCCATGGGACCAATACCTGTGTTGTTCACCGCTTCGACGAGTTCTTCTTCAAATCGAGCGATCCGCGCTACCTTATTCCGCACACCAACCGGTCTAAGCAATGCCACCTTTGCGAGCTTCATCGCCATATCCGCTGAGCCACCGACACCGATCCCGATGATGGTAGGTGGGCACGGTCTCCCGGCAGCATTGAGCACCGCTTCAAGCACAAACTTCTTTATCTCTTTCGTTGCTTCCTCCCCGGACTGAGGAGCAAGCATCGTAAATGTACTCACGTTCTCCGAACCACCGCCTTTTGGAAATGCCATTATCTCAAGTCCATCGATATCAGCGATCGTATAATCTATATACGGCATCTTGTTACCTACGTTCGCTCCTCCACCCTCTCTCGTTATCGCATCCACCACATTCGGGCGCAAAGGAATTGCCTCCGTCGCTTCCTTCACACCCGCTCTTATGCCGCTCTCAATATCACTGAGATTTACCGTGCCCGTGCCGAGCTTCACAAAAAAAAGCGGGAGACCCGTGTCCTGACATAACGGTCTCCGCAGCTCCTCTGCGAGCCTGACATTCTCGAGCATCGCCTCCAACTGCACCCGTGCTATTTCATTCTCTTCACCCTCGTATGCACGAACCAATGCCGCTTTCACGTCGCTCGGGAGCGTTGTCTCCGCTCGCCTCAACAGGGTTATCGTTACTTCCTTTATCAATTCTTTCGTGATCATACGCTGAAGAATATCTGAATAAAAGAGGGGAGATAAGAAGTTTATAAAAAGAATTGGTTATCTAATATAGGAATTCTTTATATTGCTGCTATCAATGGAAGAGGCGCGGACTCATGTTTAGGGACTCATAAGCCACCCGTGTGTGAGCATAACGATCAAATATAACGCGAAGAAGAGCAGCACCAGCAGCACCGCAGTTCCTATGCTTACACTTACCACCGGTTCTTCTACCGCTTGACTCTCTGCCTCCTCCAACGTACCGAATCTGACGAAATAACCCGCAATTCTCAACACCGCTCTCTCCACCGCAAGCGCGAAACTCACCAATGGTTTCTCGCAGAACCATATAAATCTTCTACCCGCCTTTCTATACAGATAATCTACGTCATACGTTATCTTATCATGAGGCGCGAAGAAACCGAGCATGAAGAACAGAAAAACGGTCATGAGCAGCAACTCAATAACTCCAAATGTATGTCCGGCTTCGTACGCGTGGTAATGTAACGCTGCCTCCTGGTACGGTAGGAGTGCGTAAAGCAATTTCGGGTATACCCCGATAGCGACACAAAGAAAAGCGGTAGCACACATCGGAACGAGCATGGGTAATGGTGCTTCCTTCGCTTCTATCTCTTCATTCTTACTGAAAAAGGCGAAGTACGTGAGCTTTAAAAAGGATATAAGCGTGCCTACTGAGCCCAGTGTCAAAGCGATAGTAAGGAGAGTCAGTCCTTCCACTTGCGCGGTGTGAATCACCATCCCTTTGCTCACATAGCCATTAAACCCCACAACACCAGAGATAGAAAGAGCTGCAATCACGCATGTTATCATCGTCACCGGCATCTTCTTCGCCAGTCCTCCGAGTTCAGTGAGGTTGTTTTTGCCCGTTGCATAGATCACCGCTCCCATGCACATGAACAGCGTTGTCTTGAACAACAGGTTATTGAAAAGATGTGCAATTGCCCCGTTTATCCCCATCTCGATTTCTAGTCCGGCTGCCATCCCCACACCTGCCACCATATAGCCCAACTGACTCACAATGTGATATGAGAGGAGCTTTCTCACATCGTTCTGTAATATTGCAAAGATAACCCCATAGAGGCACATCACGCCACCTATATAGGCTACCGCTTCTACACCAGAAAACGTCCTCGCAAGCACGTATATGCCCGTCTTCGTCGTGAATATGGACAAGAAAATGGTGCCTGCTATCGTTGCTTTTGGATATGAATCGGGCAGCCAGGTATGGAGTGGTATGAATGCGGCATTGACCCCTATCCCCAGGAGCAATAAAAAGTATCCCACGCCGGGTCCCACAGGACCCAAGACGATAGCATTTGTATTCACGTAGTGAACGATTATCCCTGCAAGAAGAGCAGCACCGCCAAACAGGTGAAACAGAATATATCGCATCCCCGCATCTCTCGCCCTCCTCGAACCCTCATACCATATCAATCCCAGAGAGGAGAACGCCATTATCTCCCAGAAGATATACAACGTGAAGAAATCACCAGCAAATACCGCACCTAAGGCGCTTCCCATATATAACAACGCACAGACGTATTGCCCTGCCTCCTTTACCGTGCTAAGTGCGTATACTATCGCACCACCACCCGCCAGTGCAAATATATATCCCATTATCAAGCTCAGCCTATCGACCTGCAAGAGTATCAATTCGACTCCAGGCAGAATAGGCAATTTCCAGCCTGTTTGGGGTTTGAGTATCACAACACTCACTATGCCAAGAACTGCCAGGGCAACAAGAAAAATATTCCGCACTCGACCCTTTCCAAGCGCGGGGATTAATGCAGCTCCAAAAAAGAAGATGAGAAAGGGGGGTATAGTATACTCAATCATCCTGCTTCCCTTCCTTTTGTATCATGGTTAATATCTTCGCAAGGAGCATGAAAAGTCCAACGCCTACCGCTCCGTAGAGGACGCCGGTAAGGTGCTCAGAGTGCAGTATAAACACGGATACCGCTGATACCACTAAAACCACACACACAATTAGTATGAGCAATACTCTCAGTACTTTTTTATCCATCTCTCTTTCTCCCGCATACCCCCAGATAGCATCGTTACAATTTTAATGCTATACTATATAAAAATATAACATTTCTTCTTTACCTTCCTATGAAGATATAGGTCATTACAACCGAAGCCTGAGTGGGTAAGAAGATTCTCCTTTTTGGAATGCGGTTTGGGAAATCGAAACCGAAACACATTTATAAGACTTTCACATACAAGAGTGTTGGGGCACCAGTGACACCTGTAATAAAATGAGTAGAGATGAAGAAGGCGAGGATAAAAAGGAAGAGAAAGAAAGGAAGAAGGATAGAAGGTGGTAAGATTGATTTTGGTTGAACATTTTCCCGTGCTTGTTGTTGCTGTATCGTTGATCTCCGCGTTTACTATTGTGGTTGCTGGCTGGGTAAATAAGAAATCGTGCTGGGTCATCTCCACCGCAACTATTCTCCTTCAACTCATCATGGCTTTTTTTATCTTGAATCACGTCCTGACGAAGGACACTATACATTACCGGCTGGGGGGATGGACGCCACCGTGGGGAATTGAGTATGTTATAGATGCGTTAAATGCCTACGTATTGATTGTCGTTCTGTTTCTGAGCTTGATATGCGTGATATATTCAAAGAGGAGCATAGAGCACGAGCTACCTCATAAAATCGTTCCTTTTTATGCCGTGTATCAACTCCTCATCACGGGACTGTGTGGTATAACGGTGACCGGGGATATATTCAATATGTACGTATTCGTGGAAATAACCTCTTTAGCGGCGTACGCATTAATCGCTTCTGCGAGTGGAAGAGCACTGAAAGCAAGTTTTGTTTATCTCGTGCTGGGCTCGATCGGTGCTTGTTTCTTCCTGCTCGGTATCGGTTTCCTGTATGCGGTAACCGGCTCGCTTAACATGACAGACCTTTCACTATTGCTACCACCGCTGTACGGGAATAGAGTAGTGCAAGCGGCATTTGTGTTCTTTGCCGTCGGCTTAAGTATAAAGATAGCCCTTTTTCCACTCCATGTTTGGCAGCCTGACGCATATACCTATGCGCCATCCGCAGTGACTGCGATAATTGCCGCGACGATGTCCAAAGTCTCTGCTTATGCTCTGATTCGGGTTATTTACTCGGTGTTCACGCTCGATTTCATCAATAATTACAGGTATGTGGATATCGCAATTTGCTGGATAGCAGCGATTGGAATCATAGCGGGATCAGTGCTCGCGATCGTGCAGCATAATTTAAAGCGGATGCTCGCCTATTCCAGCGTTTCGCAGATAGGATATATCGTACTGGGAATAGGTCTTTCTCCAATCACCGCATGGGGACTCCTCGGCGCTATTGTCCACATCTCCAATCATGCGATAATGAAGGGATGCTTGTTTTTGGCTGCAGGTTCGTTTATTTACAAGTATGATTTGTGGGACATCCGGGATTTTGAAGGGTTGGGGAAGAAGATGCCGTATGCAAGTGCTGCTTTTACCATAGCTGCGATCTCAATGATTGGGGTGCCTCCGAGCACAGGGTTTGCAACAAAACTGTTCTTGATCTTAGCGTCTTTGCAATCTGCAGAAGTTTTTTCGGGTTCCGCTTACGTATTCGTGGGAGTGCTCCTGCTCAGCAGTCTTCTTAACCTCGTTTATTTCTGGCGGGTAATCGAGCGCATGTATTTTGTAAAGAAGGAAGAGCTGAATGGCGGAGAGCGCGAAGGGGATGCGCCACTGAGCATGCTTGTCCCAATGTTACTTCTCGCAGCTCTGTGTATTGTTATCGGCATTCTATGGCTTACGAGGCTGCCTTTACCTTTTATTGGGGATGCATTGTTCGAATTGGGAGTGGAGGTGTTGCCGTAATGGTGGAACTGATGACGCCGCTGTTTGTTATCTTATGTCCCGCACTTGCCGCTCCTATGATACTTCTGTTTGGCAAACGGCCAAATATAAGAGAGGGATGGACGATAGCAGCAGGAATAGCGATGTTCTCGCTTGTCCTCTCCATGGTGCCCGTGATTTTAAAAGGAGAAGTTATCAGATACACGTTTTTCCAGACCTTATTCGCGAATGTGGCATTCGGATTTAAAGTCGATGCATTTGGCCTTATCTTCGCACTCACCTCCTCTTCCTTGTGGATATTAGTCTCCTTCTATTCCATAGGCTATATGCGTGCACTGAAGGAGCATGCCCAGACGAGATACTTTTTCTCCTTCGCTGTCGCCATATTCGGTGCCATAGGCATCGCACTATCTGAAAATCTGCTCACGATGTTCATATTTTATGAGATCTTAACCGTCTCAACATATCCGTTGGTTATTCACGACCAGACGCCAGAAGCGTTGAGCGCGGGTCGTAAATATTTCGCGTATCTGCTCACCTCGGGCGTCTTCTTCCTCTTCGCCGTGATGATGACCTATTATCTTACAGGGACTACCGATTTCACGAATGGCGGCATACCCGCGCTTGGTTCCGTACCTCGACTTACACTGGTAATATTATTCTTCTGTTTCTTGCTGGGGTTCTTGAAGGCTGCATGGATGCCTTTCCACTCATGGTTGCCAACAGCAATGGTCGCACCTACACCGGTAAGTGCGCTCTTGCATGCGGTAGCAGTGGTGAAGGCTGGCGTATTTGGCATCGTCAGGATTGTATGCTATATCTATGGCGTGGATTTGATGGGCGCGGTATATGTAATAAACGAACATCTTACGCTCGGATTGGCACTTGCGTGCATAGCAGGCTTTACCATGATCGTTGCCAATCTGTTTGCCATCGCTCAAGATAACTTGAAGAGAAGACTTGCGTACTCCACCATTAACCAGCTATCTTATATCATCCTGGGTGCAGCGTTGTTAACACCCGATGGAATAAGAGGTGCAATGATGCACATTCCGTTTCATGGGTTCATGAAGATAACGCTTTTTCTGTGTGCTGGTGCGATAATGGTCGTTACGGGAAAGAAGAACATAAGTGAGATGGCAGGCGTAGGAAAGATCATGCCGAGAACGATGCTCGCATTCACCATAACCGCATTTGGAATGACGGGTATTCCACCTGCGGTGGGTTTCATAAGTAAATGGTTTTTATGCCTGGGGTCCTACCGGGCGTACCAGACCATTTCACCTGTAATGATAACCTTCCTATTTGTCCTTTTGATAGCTTCCCTGCTGGATGTCGTTTATTTCTTCCCTATTATACACACCGCGTTCTTCAAGGAACCAGAGGGAGCGGAGAAAGAGGTAGAGGTAAAAGAAGCACCTTTGTCTATGCTCATTCCGTTAACTTTAACGGCTGTCTTTTCTGTTATATTCCTTCTCGATTTTATTCTCAGGCTGGACATAATCTCAATGTATGTCTATAGGCTTGTGGAGATAGCGGTTGGAAATGTGATGTCATAACGTTGATTAACTAAGGCTTTCACCGTTAAATCCATAGCACTCCGTGGGTCAGATAAATGGTCAGATAGAGCGTGAACAGTATGAGTACCAGCAGCACGCCAGCTCCTAAGCTTAAACTTATTGGTTCATCTACTGCTTGCCTCTTAAGCTTCTCTAAATCTCGCCCGTAGGGGTTATCAGAATTGAACGATCTCAGTACTACAGCACCCACCATAGCCACCATCATTCGTGATGCTGCTGTTGGATTCTTGCTGACCCATACGAGAGAATCAGCAATTTTCAACAAGCCCTTGTCAATGAACTCCGCAACGGTCACTAACGGCTGCTCGCAGAACCATATGAATCCTTTACCTGCTTTTCTGTACAAATAATCGAGGTCATACGTTATCCTCTCGTGCGGTGAAAATACGAATTGCAATGCGAAGAACCCGCCCGCTGTCATCATCAATAACTCCAGTGTGCCTATCGTATGTCCAAATCCGTATGCGTGATAGTGGAATGCTTCCTCTGCATATGGAAGTATTCCGTAGAGCAGTTTGGGATATACCCCAATAGCGACACAAAGGAAAGCGGTAACGCTCATCGCGATGAGCATGGGTAATGGTGCTTCTTTTGCCTCTATTTCACCGTTTTTCCTGAAGAAGGTGAAATACGTCAGTTTTAAGAACGAGAGGAAAGTGCCTACCGAACCCAATATCAAAGCAAGTGCAAGGATATGCATTCCTTCGACTTCCGCAGCGTGGATTACCATACCTTTGCTCACATATCCATTAAAGCCCGGAACGCCTGAAATGGAGAATGCTGCTATTATACACGTTATCATTGTTATTGGCATCTTCTTCGCCAACCCACCAAGCTCGGTGAGGTTGTTCTTTCCCGTTCCAAAGATAACGGCACCCATACACATGAACAGGAGTGCTTTGTACAGAATGTGGTTAAAAACGTGTGCTATTCCTCCGTTTATCCCGATATACGTGCCTATTCCTACTCCAGCCACCATGTAGCCGACCTGACTCACGATGTGATACGAGAGGAGTTTCCTCACATCATTCTGTAACAGTGCAAATGCAACTCCGTAGAGAACCATCAGACCGCCCATGTATGCGACCGCTTCTACACCCGGAAAGGTCCTCGCAAGCACATATACCCCGGTCTTTGTTGTAAACACACACATAAATACGGCGCCGGCTATTGTGGCCTTTGGATATGAATCCGGTAGCCAGGTATGGAGTGGTATGAATGCGGTGTTCACTCCTATGCCGATCAGCACAAGCAGATATCCTATACCGAGCTCGACCGGTCCGACCGCAATGGAGCCGGTGTTCATGTAATGGATTATTATTCCACCGAGGAGCGCGCAGCCGCCGAACAGATGAAACAGAATATAGCGCATCCCCGCATTTGTCGCCCGCTCTGTTTTACTGTACCATATTAATCCAAGGGAGGAGAACGCCATTATCTCCCAGAAGATATATAACGTGAAGAAGTCACCTGCAAACACCGCACCTAAGGCGCTTCCTAGATACAGGAGTCCACAGATATGCTCCCCAGTCTCTCTTGTTACATCTATCGAATAGAGTATCGCGGCACCACCGATTATTGCGAATATATAGCCCATGATAAGACTCAGGCTATCAACGTGCAGGAAGGTGAGCTCAAGTCCGTGGAGAACAGAAAATCCCCATGTTGTCTGTGGCTTGAGCATCGCCACACCGAGCAATCCGAGCGCTGCTAAGACGATAAGATAAATCTTCCTCGCTTTACCCTTTCCAAACAAGGGTAGTAATGCAGCTCCTGCGATATAGATAAGCGCAGGTGGTATGTTCAGTATGCTTTCTATACCACTCATTCCGCTCCTTCTCCTTTTTCCACGTTACTTATACCCCTTCCCGCTTATATCCACAGCAGACCGTATGTCATGTAAATGAACGAATACGCCACGGTAAACGCAATCGAATACAGCATCGCAGTCCCTGCCGCTAAGGTTCGGGTATCCTCTAAGTAGCCTTCTTTTTCTAATTCCAGCACATAGCGCACCGGATTAGAAGGCAGCACCGCCGTATCTAGCAGAACCCGGGTGGCAAGCATCGGGTTCTTGCCAAAACATCTCCACGACTCAAAAATTCCAGTTATTCCCATTTTTTTTTCCTTTCACCTCCTTTTTATCCCTCCGGGGTCACCCCCTTCACCTTCACCTTTTCATCCTCCCCCTGACTCTTATGCATGCTCTCGATCATCGATTTACCACGCTCTGTTAGCCGGTAGTATGTTGTACCACCTTGCTCTATCTGCTCCACCACTCCCTGTTTGAGCAGAGAATCTGACTCCTTGAACCAGCCGCCCCTCCCTGTCAATCCTCTGAGGACATTTTTGAGTTCTATCCCTGTGTCCCTCGAAATCTCTTCAGGATGCGAAGCCTTCGGATAATTACCATACAGGTACATTAGAATCTCAGTCCTCACTCGACTCCTTCTAAGAAACGGGGGTGCATCCACAGATTTTTTAACATCCATTTCTTCTTCTTTCACCCTTCCTTTTCACCTCCATACATCCGCCGCATCTGGTGTGCATACACATCTGCATATGTTACTATGTATACATGTAATAAAAAGCTTTTCGGTTTTTACTTATATATAAAGCTTTCTTAAAAATGACGAAGAGGAAGAAGAAAGGGATTGATGACCTTCAAAAGGCACAAGAGAACTGATAAAAGCAACCTTGAAACCGCTACGTTTTTTGCAGGCTCTCTACTAACGCTTTACCACGCTCTGAAAGCCGGTAGTATGTCGCATCCCTGAGCTCGATCTTCTCCACAACCCCCTGGCTGAGCAGCGAACTAGACTCATCAAACCTGCTGCTCATTCCTCTCAGTCCCCCAAGGATATTGGTGGAATCGATTCCGGTGTTCCTGGAGATCTCTGCGGGATATGAAGCTCGGGGATAAATTTTATACAGGTACATGAGTATCTCAGTCCTTACCCTGCTCCTTCTGAGGGAACGCAGTATCTCCTCAAACCCCACTTCCGCATTCATTTCTCTTGGCTTTCTAACAGTTCTGTCAGTACATCGGTCAAATTCTTCACCGTGAACGGTTTCCACAGGTATCCATCTGCTCCCGCGCGCATCGCTGCATCCCTGTACTCAGGCGTGCCCAATGCGGAGACAACGAGAATCAAGGCATTTTGGTCATACTTCTTTATCTCCTCTATCGCCTGGATCCCATCCATCACTTCCATCACCAGGTCCATGGTAACGAGGTCGGGCTTCAATTCTTTATATTTCTCCACCGCTTCCTTTCCATTAACCGCGAAGCCCACCACTTCATAGCTTCCCTTTTCCTGTTCCAGCATCTCAACCAGCATCTCGCGCATGTATGGCGCATCTTCCACAATCAGTATCCTCTTCTTCATCTCACTCACCCCTTTTACTTTTACTTATTTGTCTTTTGGGTAGAGTAAAGAAAAATTTTGATCCTTTTCCAGGTTCACTGGTCGCCCAAACTCTCCCCCCATGCAACCTTACATACTCCTTGACTATGGATAAACCCAGCCCAAACCCTCCAGACTTCCTGGTCATAGAGGTATCAGCCATGTAGAATCGCTCAAAGATCTTTGGCAGATGTTCCGCTGGAATGCCGGGCCCCGTATCGGCGACGCACCCACGGATATCTTCTCCCCTCTCCTCAACCATGATGCCTATTCCTCCCCCTTCCGGCGTGTATCGGATTGCATTTGAGATCAGGTTGGTAAAAATAGCGAGGAGCTTCTGCTCATCCGCTTGAATTGTTAGCTCAGGGATGAGCAGGGAGATTATTTGGTTCTTCGCCTCCGCTGCTGGTTTAAGCTTCTTCGCTACTTTCTGCACAACTTCTGGGATGGATAACTCTTCGAAGGTCAGCTCTACCTTCCTCCCGTCAATGCGTGCGAGTTCCAACATCCGGTTAATCATCTCCTCAAGATCCCTTGCACACTTCTCTATATTACAGATATATCTTCTCTCCTTATCAGACAGTTTAGGCTCCAGCAGACTTGCATAGCCAATAATTGGCGCAAGCGGGGACCGCATCTCATGATACGCCACGCTCAGGAAATCCAGCTTCATTTTGTCCAGCTCCGCAAGTCTTTTACACGTCTCCCGCAGCTCCTCCTCCATTCGCTTTCGATCACTGATGTCCCGAAATATCGTTAATTTTGAGAGCATACCGTTAATATTTCTTAGAGGCGCCTCAATGAGGTCATACGTCTTATTCTTCCTCCGAGAGTGCCACTCCCACCTCACGGTCTTCCCGTTCATTACCTCTGTATTCTTGCAGAGAGGGCAGGGTTCTTCCCTGCCATGAAACACCTCATAGCAAATACCCCCGACCCGGTCTCCAAACTCATCAATCAAGACCTTATTCATAAACTCCACGTTATAGTCCATTGAGACAATGTACACGCCGTCAGGCATGCTTTCAAATATTAAATTCAGCTTATCCCGCTCCTCTTTTATTTTTTGCTCCAGTTCCACTTCTTTTGTTATATCCCTGCTCACGCGAACAGTTCCAATAGACACGCCATTTTTGTCCCTTAACAATGCCGCAGACATGCTGATGTGTACTGGTTCTTTATCTTTTCTTAACACGATTGTCCTGTAATTTTTAAGCTCTCCCTCTCTCAGCACAAGCTCCATTATCCTGTCCGCTTCTTCGGGGTCAGCGAAAAATTTCCTGTTAGGTATTCCTATCACCTCATCTGCGGTATAACCCATGTAGGCTTCAGCCCCTTTGTTCCATGAACGCACATTCCCTTCCATGTCCACAACCACAATCGCATCCGCAGAACTCTTGATAATCTCATCCAGATAATCTTTTGTTTCTCTTAGTTGCTCCTCAGCACTCTTTAACTGCTCTTCCATTCGCTTTCGCTCGGTGATGTCTCTTATGTCGCCAATTACTTGAACCACGTTACCCTTTTCATCGAACACTGGAATATATTCCACATCCAAATACATCATTGTGCCATCAGCAAGAACAAATGACCCCACTTTGCGTGTGCCTTCCCCATTTTCAAAAACAGAAGGAACAGGACAATCACTACAAATCTTTTCTTTTCCCCAGAACCACTTATAGCACTTTTTACCTATAACATCTTTCTTTTTTATAAATTGGCTGGAAGGCATTCGTCGATAGGGCGCGGGAATAACATCTTCCATTTCTATATCAGCCCTGAGTTGGGGCTTGCTCAACTCTAACACTTTAAAATCACGGTCAATAAGGAATATTATTTCACTGATGGTGCTGAGTATTTTCTGGAACTTATCTCTTTCTCTTACTATCTCCGCTTCCACTTGTGCCCTCTTCTCGCTTACAAGCCCGATAATATACGCTACTACGATAAGAATAGTACTTCGTTCAAAGACATCGACCGAAAGATAGGTCAGAGAATAATGAGTTACAAGAATATAGACGCCGCTGAGAAACAAAGCGACGTAAATAGCCTTCTTACGATACCATACTCCAGCTAAAATGACCGGGATATAGAACAGATGGGGATAAACCCTTGTTTCACCCGTGAAGACACCAAGATAAAAAGCAAGGAGTGCACATGCTCCGGCGAAAGACAATACGAGCAATCCTTTTACAGTAAGCTTCTCCATTATTCCCTTTACTCGATCACTATTATTACTATTATCTTTTTGCTTTATTTTATATTAGATGTAGATGCACGCAAAAGGATTTAATTAAGGCTTAACATGCTAATGAATAGGACTGAAAAAATGGTAAATATAGACAAATTTTCGCAGGCGAAGAAGATGGGAGTTAAGGAGATAATGAGTTCCCCAGCTATCACCGAAGACGAAGATGCTTCGGTCAATAGAATATTGAAGCACATGGAGCAGTCGCGAGTAGGGAGTGTAGTGATAACAAAAGAAGGTAAACCTGTAGGAATAACCGTTGACTATGACATAGCGGCAAAAGTTATACTGAAGGATAGAAATCCAGACGAGGTGAGAGCGAAAGAAATCATGTCTTCACCTTTGATCACCGTGGAGTCAGATGCATCCGTGGAGGAGGCATGCGGGCTCTTAGCAAGGAAGGGTATAAGAAGACTACCTGTGATTGAGGAGGGTGAACTCGTTGGTGTTATAAGTATTAGAAATATATTGACCGGAGAGTCAGAGCATGTGAGAAAGTATCTATTTTGAGTGGAGGTGAAAGAAGAAGATGGCGGCAGGATTTACATTAGAAGTTAGGGATGTAATGACCTATCCAGCTATCACTGAAGATGAAGACGCATCAGTCGCTAAAATATCGAAAGACATGAAATTGTCGGGAATAGGAAGTGTGATCATAACCAAAGAAGATAAACCCGTAGGAATAGTTACTGACCGTGACATAGTGATAAAAGTGATAATGAAGGATAGAAAACCTAATAAGGTAAAAGCAAAAGAGATAATGTCCTCCCCTTTGATGACCATCGAGTCAGATGCATCTCTTAGGAGTGCATGCAAACTCCTGGTAGAGAAGGGTATAAGAAGACTGCCTGTGATTGAGGAGGGTGAACTCGTGGGCATTATAAGTCTTAGAAATATAGTGACAGGAGAGCCACTGCATGTACGAAAATATTTGTTTTAATGATTTAGCAATTGGATGGGAATACGGTAAATCGTGCAGCAAAAACCAAAAAACAAAAGCTATTAATTACCTTAATCTCTAAGATAAAAAGAGGTGATAAAAAGATGTTATTCATAACCTGCGTGAGAGTCAATCCAGGCATGGTGGAGGAAGCGAGAAAATTCGGTGACAAGATACTTAAAGAGCCACCTAAAGGTGTCAAGTTCTTGCAAGTTTATCACACGCTGGGCAGGTATGATGCGATATGGATTTATGAGGCTGAAGACGCAAAAGTGATTGAAGAGTTCCTTCACCAAAGTAGAGAGGTCTCAACAACGGAAACCTGGGTTGCGTTTGCAAGGGAGATGTGAATGGAGGGTCTGCTGATCAGGCCTCCTTTTATTTTTTAATTCTTATCCCCTCTATGCAAACAAGCGAATTTTTTGACTGAGCGCCTTGCATAGCGGTATCAAAATTGAGGATGTGAGTACAAAATAAAAAATCGAAATATATTTATATACTCTTCTCCTACTATGTCGTGTATAACGTAGGAGATAATGGGGGAGAGATAGGGGTTTCAGATAAAATGGGCATAAAAGAATCCTTCGAGGAGGTAATAATGGATTGGCGAACAGCGGTGGTGGTAGCACTTGCGGCGATTTTATGGCGGACATACATAAGCCTCGACCACGAGATTGCTCTTTGGGAAAGTATGTGCTCAGGCATTGCGCTTATCATATTGGGCTGGTCTCTCTTCGGTTACGTCTATTCTCTGTCCCGGAAAGAGACGAGCTGGTTAATCTCGAATAAGATGGCTCAGGGGATTGCGGTTAGCCTCACCGCCCTAAATGTTTACGTTCTTATTTACTATGGAATGAGATGGTACAGAGTACTTCGTACAGAAGTATATCTGCCCTATGATTTTCTCTTAAGGGATGCGAGATATATTCTGTTCGTGATGGCTTATTGTGGAATAATCTTTGCGATGAGGTATCTAAAGAAGATGCACGATAATTACCTGTTGGTAACCGAGAAAATGCCGGAGATGCGAAAACCGGCCGTGCCAGAAGCAATATTCAAAATAATAACCGATGAACGAACAGCAATAGTGATCATAGCACTCGCATTTTTCTGGCGGTCATTCATAAGCCTTGACAGAGAGATACTTCTCTGGGAGAGTATGTGCTCAGGTGTTGCTCTTATCATATTGGGCTGGGTCCTCTTCGGTTACATAAGTTCACTGTCAGTGAGAACAATCAGACCAAGCGTTGCAAAGATTTATCAGGGTATTTGCATCGCTCTATTCAGCATAAACATGTATGTTGTTGTTTACTATGCGATGAGGTGGTATAGATTAGCCTTTGCGGGTGCAGAAGAAGATCTGGTGCCGCTGGATTTTGTCTTTAGGGACATACGATTTTTTATGCTCGTGATATTTTACTGCTCGGTATTAGTCATGTCAAAGTGGCTGGAAAAGGCCTCTGAGGAGTGTGAATATCTGATTAAAAAAGGAGAAGAAATGTATAAGGAGTAATATCTTGACTTTGTCATATTTAAAATTTACCGCAGAGAACGCTGAGTTCACAGAGAAAATAAAGGATTAGGAGTTAGTTGTAAGGTATTAGTAACCCTAAAACCTAAACTTCTAAACCTACATCCTCTGCGTTCTCCGTGAACTCTGCGGTTAATCTGACAATGTCAAGTAAACCCTTACAGGGTTTTCAGGGTCAACGGGGCGGAGCCCCGTTAATTGAGATTTTGGATTTTTGAAGATGAACAAGAGAGAATTTATATTCAGGTTAATAACCGACGAAAGGGTATTAATAGTAATAGGGGGCATAGCGTTCTTATGGCGAGCGTTCGTAAGCTCTGATGGAAAAATAACCTTATGGGAAAGTGCGTGTTCCGGTATAAGTCTTTTTATAATTGGCTGGGTCCTCTTTGGATATATATACTCCATGAGCGCGAAACCGACAGACTGGCCGGTTTCGAATAAGATTTATCACGGTATTGCCGTTAGCCTTCTCGTGCTAAACATTTATGTTATGATTTACTATGGAATGAGATGGGTTGGATTACTGGGCGTCGAAGTTTCTGTGCCGCAGGATTTCATTTACCGAGATATGTGTTATGTCCTGTTCGTGATGTTTTATTGCGCAGCAATTGGCTCGGCGCGATATCTAAAGGGCGTGCATGAGAATTACAGACTGTTGATTAAAGAGAGACCGAAGAAACGTGCGAAGAGCATAAAAGAAGCTATATTCAGGGTGGTGACGCATGGAGGAACATTGGTGGTGATTATAGCGGCGGCAATTTTATGGCGAATAGTCATAAGCGGTGACAACAATATCACCTTCTGGGAAAGTACGCTCTCAGGTATTTCGCTCATCATAATCGGCTGGTTCCTCTTCGGTTACCTCTGTGCATTGACCGTGAAAGTGAAACACAAAATGGATTTGACTAAAGCCATCCAGAGAATAGCCCTTGGGCTTTGCGCTATAAACATTTACGCTGTTTTTTATTACGGGCTGAGGTGGTATGGACTGATAGGCAGAATCATGGGAGAAGTGGAGGAAACGTACGTGCCGCAGCCGCTGGATATCGTCTTTAGGAATGTGAGATATGTCATGATAGTGACATTTTATTGCACAGAAATACTATTAGCGAAGCATTTAGTAAAGGCATACGAGGATTATACCGTACCTGCCCGGAAGTTAAAAGAGAGGGAAGTGGTAAGGTTTGAAGGTGAAAAAAAGAATGGAAGGATAAAGATATCCGGCTCTTTTGAAATAACAACCTTTCAGAAATGGTGCAGAATAGGGCTCATCTTCAGGTTTAGTGAAACTATTAAGTGGTACGAATATGAGCCCTCTCTTGGATTTCAATTCAACAATTATAAGTTATCAATCGCCGATCGCCTGGGAAATTGCTTGTTCTTCGAGGATAGATCATTTATGGATTTTATTTCACTTTTCAAGACAACTTATACTGGTCGGCTATGGTTGGGAAGATACACTGCAATCCACAAGGGCAATGTGGCAATATTAGATTTCATACCGCCGTGTCCTGGAAGATATGAACTTGATTTTGATCTGATTGCAGATGAGGACTTTTCGGAACCGGGGCATAAGAGAATGACTTCTTTTCAGGAACTCACTCTGTATGTGAGAGAGGGAGTAGAACCCATGGAGGACCCAGCATATCCGCATAAGCGAGTTGATTTGTTGAAAGTTAGAGAGATAATGACACGTCCAATCATCGCTGAAGATGAAGAGGCTTTGGTCACTAAGATAGCGGAGGATATGGCAGAACTGGGGGTAGGGAGTGTAGTTATAACCTCAGAAGGTAAACCCACAGGAATTATTACTGAGCGGGATATAGCATTAAAAGTTCTATTAAAGAATAAAAGGGCAAGCGAGGTAAAAGCAAAAGAAATAATGTCTTTCCCTTTGATTACCCTCGAGCCCGAAACGTCAGTTGAAGAAGCATGTGAGCTCGTAGCAAAGAAGGGCATAAAAAGGCTGCCGGTGGTTGAAAACGATGTACTCATCGGTATTGTAAGTATTAGAAACATATTGACAAAGAAGCCAGGGTATGTAAAAAGATTTTATCCCGAAGTGCGTGTTTTAGCAGGTAGATGTAAACAGGCGGTCCGTTTGGTAGTCCCCTATTTTTTATTTAGAACAGAGAAAAGAAGTGAAATAGGGGAGCTGAAAGTTAGAGAGATAATGACAACTCCAATCATCGCGGAAGATGAAGACACGTTGGTCACCAAGATAGCGGAAGATATGAACGAGTCGAGGGTAGGGAGTGTAGTTATAACAAAAGAAGGTAAACCCACAGGAATTATTACTGAGCGCGACATAGTATTGAAAGTTGTATTAAAGGATAGGAAGGCAAGCGAGGTGAAAGCAAAAGAAATAATGGCATTCCCTTTGGTAACCATCGAGCCAGAAGTATCAGTAGACGAAGTGTGCAAGCTCGCAGCGAAGAAGCGCATAAAGAGACTGCCAGTGGTTGAAAATGGGGTGCTTGTGGGCATTGTTAGTATTCGAGACCTGTTGACATGGAAGCCGGAGTATGTAAGGGAATTCTATTTCTAAAATCCACCCGCGCCATAAAGCAGCGACAATATATATGCTACCACAGAGCAGGCAAGGAAGAGAATCGCCAGGAAAAGACCGGCGTAAAACCCTAAACTCTCCACCTCTACTCCTGGGCAATGCGCCTTTATTGATTCCACTGACCGTGGGTCATAAGGAGGATTCAAAGTCAGCATGAGTCTCATTGTCTCCGCTGGACATTTAATAAAGCATTTCAGCGCACTGATGAACTTACTTCCCATTCCCTTGCATCCCCTTTATCCCTTTTAATGGCACCATCTTCATCTTCTCTTCTTATTTCAAACAGTGTTGCATTATGTTACCTATGATAAGTTATAAATATTTCGATATTTATTTGTCTCTTGTGTCTCAAAATTTACAGGGAGGAAAAAGGCGGAAAGGTACTTGATATTTTAGTAAAGCTTTTCTCTTTAAAGTTCCCATGAACAAAAAGCGATAGGGAAAGGTGATAAAATGGCTGATGAAGAGCTAGAGGAAGAGTCAAAGGAGAAGAAGATTATCGAACTTGTGGCTTCTGTTCAGCGAGCAGGGAATGAAAGGGGGAAGCGAATTTATTTCGATAGTAAAAGCATAGAAGAGATAAGGGAAAAATGCGGCGATGACTTCTTCTTATTTACCGAAAGGACTTTACTTGCTTTTGTTGACCCTGCTGAGGAGAAGATCACTTTCACTTCGCTCAAGGGCATTCACAAGAAGTACCTTTAATTTCTCAGCCTGCTTCTGCGTTAGCTCCACGTCTACCCTGCCAAACGTGATGATTACATTGCCGCCCACCAGTACCTGCACATCTATCTCCATGATACTTTCCCTCGCTTGCTTATTCTTATTTTTTATTATATATTTAGTTTTCCCTTTTGTTGCTTTGGTCACGATCTCTTATAAGCCCTTACTGAGCCTTTCAGGCTCGCGGGAACGCGGGCAGAGCCCGCGATTGCGGGGGCATGGGCGGAGCCCATGATGGGGCAGAGCCCCACACAAAGAAAGGTTATGGGTGATTTCAATTGAAGAAAAATTGATGATTCACACGGAAAAACGAGGGAGTACTTATCGAAGAAATTAGAAAGTCTGCAAAACTTGAATACTGAATTTTTATTTTATTCTTTCCTCACAAATTTTATCCTCCTCCCCTTAAGTTTCTCATAGATAAATTTTCCAACAGGTATTTCAACTTCCCTTCCTACGATTTGAATCTTCGTGTTGAGTTCAATCTCTTCGATAAGCTCAGATAGGTTAGATTCTACCTGGAGACCTCCTTTGATTCGATAATGCTTTCCATACTCCAGATACTCGATCGATCGCAGGTCCTTTGAATTGACCTCGATCAGTGGAGGTAGTTCCTTCATTTTTGTCATTATAATGTTTTTATCTTTTACGTTTATATAACTTCTTCTCTTTTTCTGTTGCTTCCCTTGCAGATTTGACCTTATATTTCTTACGATACTTAGAATATTTCAAAACGATAAAGAGGTATCTTTCCCCGTGTTGCCAATACAGTAAAGATAAGGAATGTCTTTATGCTTTTCTTTCCACAAATAGACATTTCTGTTCTCCAATGCTCGCTCCACCTCTTCTGCCCTTACTCCATGCTTTGCTATATGTTCGACATCAGTTTTCTTCCAGTGAATTTTGATTTTCATCTCTTCTTATCTTAACATTCGTATCTACACCATCAAAATAACAAAAAAACAACACCAAATAAATCGCGAAAAACAAAAGAATCGGGACAGAGAGGCACCCAAAGTCAATCTTAGGGGGTCTCAGCGCACCCGTAGGATTCCTGCTGAGCAAAAAAGCTTGCCATTCTCATTACATTCTGGTCAACGTAGTGCGCAGATGTCATCACTGCTTTCTCGCAACTCATAATATTCTTCCTAATACAAGATGAAAAAGGTCCATTATGGGTTTAGGATACAGACCCAGGATGGTTGATACAACAGCTAAAAGTAGAAGTGGAAGCCACATCAATACTGGAGGGTCTCTAATCTTATTGTTATTTGCTAGATTTGGATTCAAAGGACCAAAGAATATCCTCTTTATTGACCAGAAGGTGTAAGCAATCGTTAATCCAACTGCGGTAATACCCAGAATTGCAATCGCTAGTGCAATAGAAGGACCATGTGTCCCAAATATGAAGATGCCTGTAAACATTATCCATTCCGCCGCGAAGGTGCTGAAAGGCGGAAGACCCGAGAGCATCATAGCACCCATTATCCAGAGCAGAGCTGTTATTGGCATCCTGGATACAAGTCCGCCCATCTCTCTCATATCCCTGACACCCGTTACATAGACTAATATACCCGCGGTTGAGAAGAGAATTGCTTTACCCATGATGTGACTCAGAAAGAAGAAGAGCCCTCCTTCAATACTCCAGATGGTGAGTGCTCCCAGCCCAAGGACAGAGTATGATATCTGGCTTATCGTTGAGCACGCAGCGAATCGTTTCACGTCATTTTGAGCCATAGCAAGAAGAGAGCCATATACCATGGTTAGTAGAGCCATCGCCATGATAGGTATGCCAAAAACTTTGAAATCATTATAAAGTGGCAAGATGAGAACCCTAACCATCACATAAGCCGCTATATTCGCATAAACCGCAAGCAATCCAGCTATGCATGTGGGATGCTCTGCGTGAACCCAGGGCATCCAAACGTGAAGAGGAAATATTGCCAGCTTGGTAAACAACCCAAGAAGCATACATAAGATAACCCAGGTAACTGCTGGATTTCCCGAAAGAGTGCTTAACGACGAGATTTCAAAGCTACCTGTAGTGGTATATGCTAAAAGGATACCAATCAGGAAGACGGTCGCCCCAGCAATTCCCCAGAAAAGACACATCAGGGCTACTTTATAACGCTCTATAAAATCAGAATAGCCAAATTGAGCCATTATGAAATAAAGGGGAATAATGGTCAATAGTTCCATGAAAAAATACATCGCTATAAGGTTTGTAGAAAAGGAGATACCCATAAAACCTGTGGAAAAGAAGGGAAACAAAAAGAAAAACCTCGTGTAATACATAAGCCATGTCCTTTCATCCAGTTCTCCATGTATTATCTCTATTCTGTGTTCTACATAGTGTATAGAGTAAAATGCCAGGACTATACAACACAGATTCATTATCAATGCAATTGGTATGCTCAAACCGTCGGCTAAAAGATTGAAATTTATCATCGGTCCAAATGGGTATTCCTCAAAAATTAGTTCACCCTGATAAACTCTGATGCCAACCATGCAAAGAAGAGCAGTCGTGTATAAGAGGGTAATACCTGCTATCCAGCCCGCTCTCCTACCTGTCTTATACCTGGTTAAAAATACGAGTATGGAGGCTATGACCGGCATTACTACTATTTGAAGAAGAATATGGGGTATCATTTTATCATCTCACCCTCTTTTGGCGCATCCGCCACATTCAGATTCCCAATCATTTTTTTCGTGCTCATTTGCTGAATGAAGAATGATATAAAGAAGTTTAGGGACTTGTAAGCCACCCACGTATAAATATGGCTATCAAATATAAAGCGATAAAGAGAAGCACCACCAGCAATGCGAATCCCAGGCTTATTCCTATCACTGGTTCTGCTGGTGCCCCCTCTACTACCTCCTCTCGCCCATACCTGCTTGCCAGAATGTCTCTCCCACCGCTATAGAATCTTCCGGGAATAGAGGGAATTATCTTATGATACACTTTATCGAGTGGATTTTCAATATACCTGGGTACAGAAGTAAAAAGCCTGGTTATTCCACCTACAAAAAACATATAATAGAAACTATCTATGTACCACCTATTCCAGAAGAACTTATGGAGCATCTTCAGAGATGCATGCTTCTCCAACATACCCACAGGATCTAACTTGCCCGAAAAGTAAAGTAAATATGCTGGCACGATACCTATAACCACGGAAATTACTGATAGAAGAGGAACTAATAAATGAGACATCGAATGCTCTCCAGCATGTTCAACGGGCAGATGAAGTTTTTCTATCAGGGTATAGCCGAATCCTTCTCCCAATAAATGCTCTAAGGGGAGACCCAATATGCCAAGTACGATAATCGTGATAGCTAAAACACCGCATGCAACTACCATTGTACGGTGGGCTTCACCGAGATGCGCACCTTTTTGCTTTAATTTTTCTACGTTTTTACTCTCCCTGCCATGAAAGACCATCCCCACGAAGCGAGTTGTGTAGAATGCAGTTATGACTACGGTAATTAAAGCGAGTAAGAATAAGGGGTAATTATGGGTTGCCAGAGATGACGCAAGAATTGCATCTTTACTCCAGAAGCCAGGCAGTGGCGGAACACCCATCAGGGATAGAGCCGCAATAAACATAAAAATCCAGGTAAACGGCATGTACTTCCTGATGGAGCCCATATCGTCCATATAGATAGAATGTGCAGTGTGAATGACCGAGCCAGCGCAGAGGAAGAGACAAGCCTTGAACAGAGCATGATTTACCAAGTGAAATATTCCTGATGTAAAACCTCCCTCTAAACTGGAGATAGTTAATCCTGCTACTCCTAATGCAAGCATCATGTAGCCTATCTGACTAACGGTAGAAAATGCAAGCGCTTTTTTCAGCTCCAGAGCAGTCATACCTTGAGTAGCAGCCACGAAGGCGGTGATTGCACCCACCCATGCGATTAAAATGAAGAAATAAGAAGCTTCGCTGCACCCAGCTACCCAATAGCCGTAGAAGAAAATTGGTACTAATCTGGCAACCATATAAACCCCGCTTTTAACCATCGTTGCTGCGTGAATCAGTGCTGAAACGGGACCAGGACCTGCCATAGCTTCCGGAAGCCACTCGTGAAGTGGAAACTGTGCTGACTTACCGATGGGTCCCGCAATAAGCATAATACTCATCAGTAAGATCATTCCCGATGACTTTGCCATTTCCGGTATCCAGATTGATGAAGTTTCATAGAGTTCCAGGATGTTTAAAGTCCCCGCATAGGAATACATTATTAAGATCCCACCCAACATGAGAACATCACCAGCAGATGTTACAACCATTGCTTTTAAGCCGCAATGGGAAGGAGTGGTGTATTTAGTGGGAGGAGGACCACCAATCCAGTATTTCTTCTCATCCTTATTGTAAAAACCTATCAGCCCCCAGCTACACAGACCTACCATTTTCCAGCCAACGAAGAGAAATACCAGGTTATTGGAAAGAACCAGGAGGAGCATACTTCCAATGAAAAGGTTCATCCACATCCACCACCTTGCTAAGGAAGGGTCCCCCTTCATATACCCCAGGGAGTAGACCATTATAATGAAGCTTATAACCGCAACTACATTTGCCATCACTATGCTCAGGGGATCAATCAAAACGCCGGCTTTCAATTCTATGGGCGAGGAAAGCCACACAAAGGCGCTCTCGAGCGGCAACTTCTCTGGATGGAATAAATAGGGTATGAACATCACGCTGCACAGAGCTGCGAGGAAAGAGAAGAATAATGCTCCATAATCTCTGAGCCTGGGATGGATTCTGGCTAAAACGGGAGATAAGAGCGCACCGGCAAAAGGAAAAAGGAAACATAACCAGGCAACTTCCGCCGCTATCATTATGGCACCACCCCCAATCCAAACATTGAATTAATATCCCTCAATATTGGAGGATACGGCATCAAAAAGATCCAGATAATCCCCATGATGAAACAGAGAAATGCGAGGAGTAACACCGGGATGAGCATACTCCACGGTATCTCTTCTATCTTCACTTCCTTTTCTTCCTCCTCTTCTACCCTTATATACATATATTCAATCACACGCCAGAAATAAAATACGATAAGAAGCGTGCTGAAGAATATCACCCCTACGAATACAAATTTGCCTGCCTCCAGGCAGGCGAGTGCTAAATACAATTTCGTGACGAAACCCACGCTTGGTGGCATTCCTATCATCGCGAGAGCAGCTAAAATGAAGGCAATGTTTGTATACGGCATTTTCCTTCCCAAACCACGGAAATCGGTTATATCCCACAGATCAAACTTGTAAATAAAAGCACCGGCAGCTAAAAACATACAGGCCTTCATCAATGCATGGTTCAGTATATGCATCAATGCTGGAGTCAGTCCGAAAGTGGTGGAAGTGGAAAGCCCCACAGCGAGCATAATATATCCCATGTTTGCCACCGAGGAATAGGCAAGCATCCGCTTTAAATTTATCTGCGCTATCGCAAGGATAGAGCCATAAAGCATGGCTATCGCCGCTACCCAGCAAAGAAAATCGAATAGTGGCAAGAATTTGATAAAATCTAAAGTGAATACGGAAAAGCAGACCCTTATGAATGCATAGGTGCAGACCTCGATGATAATGCCGGAAAGCAGTGCACTTATCTCCGAGGGTGCAAACGCATGCGCATCAGGTAACCATATATGAAGCGGGAAGAGCGCCATTTTTATGCTCAGTCCCACGAGGAAGAGGACAAAAGCAGCCTGAACTACTCTATTCCCATACAAAGGTGGTAATAAAAGCGAGAGGTCATGCATGTTCAGCGAACCCGTGACCGAATACAGGAAACCTATCCCCAACAAAAAGAAACACGCACCGATAGAACCCATTACGAGATAAACAAAGCTTGCTTTCAGTGCTATTCCCCCTCTCGAAGCTATTAACGCATAGCCAGATAAAGCCGTTATCTCGATGAACACGTACATATTGAATATATCGCCGGTCACCGTTATACCGCATAGTCCGGTGATGAGGAGTTGATAAATGGTATAAAAGGGGACAATTTTGTGAGGTAACTCGTGCTCTATGCTTCTCTTTGAATATATCACGCATAACAGGGCTAAGAAGAGGAGTATGATCAATATGTAAGCATTCAACGCATCAATGGCATATTCTATGCCCCATGGTGGCTTCCACCCACCAAGCCAGTAATGTATAGTTCCTACCGTGAGGACGTGATGCAGGATAAAAATAGCCATGACGAGTTGAACGAGAATGGTAGCACTGGAGATGAAACAGCACGACTTCTTGTTTAGCCAGCCGGCAATCAAAATAGTGAACGCGGAAAGCAGCGATAGTGCGACCACCAGCACGGGAAAATGTTCAACTATCAGCATCCGCTTTTATTACCCCCTCGGTTCCATGAGACTGTGGCACATTTTTCCCACATCCAACTTGTGTCACGGATGCCTTAAAGCTTTCGATTTTTTCAGCAAAGACACCCGTGGCACGCCTTAAACTATCCTTTCTTCGAGAGAAATCGAAATATATTTATATATCCTTTACAAAGATACAAAACGGACGATGATAAGGGATAGGAGTTTCAGATAATAATGGGCATAAAAGAATCCTTTGAGAAGGTGATACTGGATGGTCGGACATTAATAGCGATACTCCTTGTAGCGATTTTATGGCGAACATTCATAAGCCTTGATGGAGAGATAGCCCTTTGGGAGAGTATGTGCTCGGGCATTGCTCTTATCATATTTGGGTGGGTTCTCTTCGCTTACCTGTATTCCATGCCCAGGGAAGTGATAGGCTGGATAATTTCAAAGTATATCTATCAGGGGATTACCGTTTGCCTGGTCACTATAAACATTTATGCTCTTATTTACTACGGGCTGAGATGGCATGAGTTGCTGACTGTAGAAGCTTATCCGCCCCTGGATCTCCTGTTCAGAGATATACGATACATCGCATTGGTGGTGTTTTATTGCGCAGTAATATGGTCGGCGAAGTATGTAAAAAAGGTGCACGAGGTTTATATATCGCGGTTTAAAGAGAAGACGCTTATCAAGCTCATATCACCCTATTTATACCCTCGGGTTAAAAAGCTGAGCGAAATGAGCGTGAGTGAATTAATAGGCACGGTGATAACTGATGAACGAACATTAATAGTGATCATAGGTCTCACCTTTTTATGGCGAACATTCATAAGCTTTGACTTCAAAATAGCGCTTTGGGAAAGTATGTGCTCAGGTATTGCTCTGTTCATCATGGGCTGGCTCCTTTTCGCTTATATCTATTCTCAGTCTAGAAAACAAAGGGACTGGTTGGATTTGGTCAAGGTCTACCATAGCATTGCCCTTGGTGTACTGGCTATAAACCTGTATGCTCTTGTTTACTATGGAATGAGGTGGTATAGCCTTGCGGTCTTAGGAGAAGAAGCTTTTGTGCCACTGGATTTCCTTTTCAGAGATGCCAGCTATTTTGCGCTGGTGATATTTTATTGTGCATCAATAGTGCTCTCGAAGTTTCTAAAAAGGGCGTATGAGGAATATACGTTGCTATCCGCGGAAGTATCGAGGGCAAGGCAGTAAGTGACCCGACAAAAGTTTTGATTTGAAATTGATCTTTTTTCAGGAAATTTTATAAATATTAGATGCAAATAATAAGAAAATGGCGAGAAGAGATGAAGATTGGCTAAGGCAGGCAAAAAGAGATTTGGAGCATGCTCGGCATGCTCTTGATGATAGGGATTATGAATGGTCTTGTTTTGCTGCTCAGCAGGCTGCGGAAAAAGCGGTGAAAGCTCTTTATCAGAGAATCGGTGCTGATGCATGGGGACATTCAGTAAGCACTCTGCTTTCTAATCTACCCTCTCACATTTACCCAGGAGATGTATTAATAGATAAAGCAAAGGAACTAGATATGCATTATATCCCTTCTCGTTATCCTAATTCCTATCCTTCCGGTGCACCTTTAGATTTTTACACGGGAGAAGGAGCAAAAAGAGTAATAGGATATGCAGAGGAAATTATCACATTCTGTGAGGATAAGATATTTCGATAAGAAGTTAGTGGAAGAATCACTCAGGGGGTATCTGAAAGAGATAGAGGGAAAACACCCTGAAGTAGAGCGGGTACTCCTCTTCGGCTCCTTTGTTCGTAATGAAAGCGTTCCGGGGAGTGATATAGATTTGCTTGTGATATTGAAAGGGTCAGAAGAGTCTTTCTTGAAAAGGATACCACAATTTTTACCTTCTCGGTTCCCGGTAGGGGTGGATGTATTTCCTTATACAGAGAAAGAGGTGGAAAAGATGAAGGGCGAAGGGAATTTCTTCATAAGAAAAGCTTTAGAAGAAGGAGTGGAGGTTTTTAGTAAAAGATCAGGCATCATAATATCATCCGCTGGTGAGAAGTCATTTAAATAATCGCTGTTATAGATATTAAATTAGGAGAAGGAAGGTGGAAATAAAGAAGGAATTCTTAGCATGGAAGGAAATAAAGACCGGTGGAGGAGGCTATTTTCTTCTCCACCCCATAGAGGTAATGGTCATGTTGATGTGCGAGGTCTGTCGGTGTCTCTTCAGGCGTTTCCGGAGCCCACTTATCAACTTGTAAAAAGGGGTCCGCATCAAAGTCAGGTTCTTTTCTTTCCCTCATTCGTGTTACTACTTTCACCTCTTCGGGCGGAGAGGAACTCTCTCCATGAATGCCCTTAAATATTAACTTACATAAAATAAAGGATATTTGTTTACCGCCGAGATCACGGAGAGCGCTGAGATGATGAAATAAGATAGTAAATATTTTTCCTGACTCTCTGTGTAAGCCCTTTCAGGGCTTGCGGGGACGTGGGGCGGAGCCCCACACTCTGCGGGCTCCGCGGTAAACAAGTACTCCTGGGCGCATTCCCCGGTAATAGCTTGGAGAAGCTCACCCTCAAAGAGAAAAGAGACGCTGAGTAAAGAGCAAAATTATAGTTTATATCATGCAAAAGAATAGAGGTTATTCTATACAAAAGACGTGAGCGTTAGCTTAAGAACGTCTTCGGTGATCACATTCTCCAGGCAATGTAATTGGGTATCCGGGCGGTTGTAATAGAGGATAACACTCCTGTCGAGCACAGTCAACTTAAAGCGATTTGTTACCATGTGACTCAGCTCTTCGCCCAATGTGCATCCGGTAGGCATTCCAAATACTCCTATGTTTCCTGCCTCCCTTAACTCCGGTATCCAATAAGAGAATAACTCCAGCATTCTCTCAAGATTGTCCAGTGTTTTCAAACGATATTGATAATCTAACGTATCCGTTCCGATAATAACCGTGACCGGAGGTTCTAAACTGGAAATGAAATCCCTGAACATTGAAAAATCTTCCTCCATTGACAGACCTGCCAAAACCTTCACGTTCTCTCTTACCTCTTTCTTCTCCCTTCTTACCTCAAAGACGGTGAGATACTTCAGATAATCCTCTTCCTTCACGAAGGGCAATATCCCCCTCCTCAACCTCCTCTCATCCCATCCACTACTCGGGATCTTCACACAATGATTCCCTTGCTGTACACTGTTTATAATCAGGTGAGCGATGATGGATTGATATCCTAAGAGCGATAAATCATCTCCATATTCTACCAGAGCAGTGCTTCCCCTGCTTAATCCACCTTCCAGAATCCTATCCATCTCCACACAACCCGTAGATATGTATGCAGGAGTATTTGGCACAATCTCAACTCTTCTCGGCTTCTCTACTTTCCTCATCTCGAAAGGACTGAAATAACGAAATCTTCCTCCGTCCAGCGTAAACCCATATTTATGCTGGTCTATTCTGACTCCTCTTAGTTTCTTTATCACCAATTCCCTCGCCCTTCGGTAATCTATGGTTATCCGGCTGAGCTCCACTATCCCGTCAACCATATAATCAAACGGAGTTGCCTCAATTCCTTCAGATACGAGTATCAAATTCATCTTGTATTCCGTTGCGTAATGCCTTACGAGGTCAGTTATCGCAGCTTCCAGCACTTCTATCTTCTCCTCTTTTGCTTCCGCTGATGCTATCGCCTCCCAGCTATCAATGACGAGAATAGCGGGTTTCTCTGCCTCTTTCAATTTCTCGTAAAGAACGTCAGAAAAGGAGCGCAATCCCGGAAACGGTTTTGATGAGATATACAACTTCGTTGCATCTATAACGCTAAAGTGGGCACGTTCTTCCAGCCATGGAAATTGCTCGTAAAGAGCGGGTAGTGAGACCCTCGTTGAAAGATATACCGCATTGTCACCCCCGAACTCGTTGAGTATCTCAAAAACGAGCATTGTCTTCCCTGTTCCATGCAAGCCCTTTATCAGCAGTGAAAATCCCTTCTCTGAGGACAATGCCTCATCCAATTCAGGTAATACCTTTGTCATTATCTATCTGCCAAGCCCTCTTTTTGCCTTTTACTCTTTTCACTTACTTTTCGACGCCTCTGAGGAGGGGCTCCATCTTCTTCATTCACACTTCACACAAAAGGAGTGGTTCTTAACGTAAGAGCTTCTTCAGTGATGACATTTTCGAGGCTGTGTAATTTAGTATCCGGGCGATTGCAATAAAGGATAACACTCCTGTCGAGCACCGTCATCTTAAAGTGATTTGTTACCATATGAGCCAGCTCTGTGCCTAATATGCCTCCCGCAGGCATTGAAAATACAGCGACATTTCCAGCCGCCCTGAACTCCATTGCCCAGCGTGAGAATAGCTCCGCCATTTTCTCAAGGTTGCCCGGCATTTTCAACCGATATTGATACTCCAACAAATCCGTTCCAATGATAACCAGGACCGGGGGTTTAAAACTGGAAATGAAATCTGCGAATATTGAGAAATCTTCCTCTATTGACTCGCCTTTCAAAACTTTCACGTTCTTTCGTGCCTCTTTCTCCTCCTTTCGTATCTCAATGACAGTAAAATACTTCAGATAATCCTCTTCCTTCACGAAGGGCAATATCCCCCTCCTTAATCTCCGCTCATCCCACCCACTACTCGGGATCTTCACAACATGAACCCCTTGCTGTACACTGTTTATAATCATGTGAGCGACGATGGATTGGTATCCTAAGAGCGATAAATCATCTCCGTATTCTACCAGATTGGTGGTTCCCCTCTTCATCCCCCCTCCTATAATCGTATCTATCCCCTCACACCCCGTAGATAGTTGTGTGGCGGTATTGGGCACAACCTCAACTCTTCTCGGCTTCTCTATTTTCCGCCTCTCGAAAGGAGGGAAATAACGGAATCTGCCACCATCCAGGGTAAAACCATATTTATGCTGGTCTATTCTGACGCCTCTGAGCTTCTTTAGCACAATTTCCCTCCCCCGCCGGTAATCTATGCTTATCCGGCTGAGCTCTGTTATTCCATCAACCATATAATCGAGCGGAGTAGTACCACTTGTTTCTGATACGAGTATCAAATTCATCTTGTATTCCGTTGCGTAATGCCTTACCAGGTCAGTTATTGCATCTTCCAGCACTTCCCGCTTCTCCTCTTTTCCCCCTTCTATTATCGCCTCCCAGCTATCAATGACGAGTATAGCGGGTTTTTCTGCCTCTGTCAACTTCGTGTATAGAATGTCAGAGAAAGAGCGAGGTCTTGGAAACGCTTTTGATGAGATATACAACTTAGTTGCATCTACCACGCCAAAGCCGGGACGTTCTGCCAGCCATGGAAATTGCTCGTAAAGAGCGGGTAGTGAAACCCTCGTTGAAAGATATATGGCATTCTCGCCCCCGAACTCGTCGAGTATCTCAAAAGCGAGCATCGTCTTTCCCGTTCCCGGCTCTCCCTTTAGCAGCAATGAATATCCCATCCCCGTCGATAGCGCCTCCCCCAATTCAGGTGGTATTCTGCTAGTCATGTTGCTTATAATGTTTTGTTTTTTATATATAAGAAGGTTTGCAATAAAAACTTTTCGTTTTTTTCAGCTCCTTTTATAACCACAAGATTACGCATAAGCCCTTTCAGGGCTTGCGGGGACATGGGGCAGAGCCCCATAATTTTCACGAGATTCTTCTTTTTACCTCCAGACTCTTCTTACCAAAATTTAATAACTGTGCTTCTTCAACTTCCGTTAAGCCCAATGTTGATTTTATCTCTACTATGACTTTATTCTCGACAATCAAATCAGGCGTATATTTTTCATTCACACCTTCCATTTCCCCTTCTGTGTTAATCTTGTGCAATCTGTGGTTCTATACAAATACTAAAAAATATATACCGATGAGTTCAGTAGCTAACACTTTTATTCCAAGCAGACTCCAAAAAGTAATTTGAATCCCTAATTAAAATTGAAGAAGATGGTCATAGCTGATCATACTCCTTATTATAGAGGCTTTTCGTGAAACTTCAAACCAATATCAGATTTTTTCTCATCCTGATATCTATAATACCATCCAACGAAGATAGGTTCCACTCATCCAACATATGGGGCTTCGGTATCTGCTTAAATTATCCACCGCTATTCACTAAGAGAATGCCTGTATTTTCCAAGCCTTAAAGAATGGTTGAAGCAAATTCCGGATAAAAATCTTGAACTGCTTGATGGTAGCACGTCTGAGATACATCGAGATAGCTCTGAGACCACTCAGGAAAAGTCCTACCATTCTCTTTTTGCCTTTTGGTGGGTCGCGGACGTCGCATGTTTCTTCTTTTTTTCCCCTTCGAACACGCATAGGATATACGCGAAGGCAATCGGGATCAGGAGTGTTTCTATCCGTTTTGGATCGGTTACTCGGGTTTTCTCAAGCTCAAAAGCGTTGGTTTTCCAATCTTTGTGCATCGGCTCGATGCCAAAGCGCTGCCCGTATAATATATCAGCTCTGTGTGGTTTAGCGAGTGTTGTCGCCACAACCATCGCTTCATCGTATTCCTTGCCCCAATTCAACACGACATTCATCTTAAACGTGCTGTCTCGTGTCACCAGCTGATTATAAAGAACACGGCGTGAGCCCTTAACCATTTTCTGTAACAACGTGGCAATTTTTGTTTCCGGCATCCCATCACCGTTCAAGTACATGCTCGCTTTTATCCGCAGTGTTGCATCCACACCATAAGGGGGCGTCACAGAATAAGTGTGCCAAGTTCATGACGATGGATAGATAGTATAGT
>JASEFB010000059.1 GCA_030019325.1 archaeon
AAAGTAAATTATGAGAACATACAGGAAATGTACCTCCATCCCAGTTGGGAAGTTTCTATTTCTTCTTCTCCGTCTGTGTATATACAGGTAAGTACGCTGGTGGGCATCCAGAAGTGAAACTCTTTCGTTCCCTCGTCTCCACATACCGAAGACCAGTACTCTTCTTTGTAGGGTTTGTTCAGGCTCCAGAACAAGTCACCAGAGACTTTCTGCCAAGTCGAAATCCCAACCCACGGCCATGGAGGCTAGAGAAAGAAGCAACTGTTATACCCACCTTTTCAACCCATCCTCAACTTTGCAACCAATTCATCCAAATAATTTGCCCATTCCTCTTCGCTCATGTTCGGAAACGACATATCGGCATTTGGGTGGAAGAACCTGCACAGCGTGATTGTCCTCAGCCAGGGTGCGAAATGTTTCAGGGTGGACAACCCTTGCGACCCTATATAATAAAGCATGCCGAGGAATACGACAAGGTCATGCTGCCCTGCACCTTTTAGTCCTTCCCAGTCTGCATCTCTCAGCCTGTCTATTATGTTTATAAGTGGCATGCTCGCATCTGGCTCGAATCCCTTCTCCAAGAATGCTTTTAGGGTGTGCGCAACGGCAACCATTGGCATTTTCGATTCCTTTGCTATTTCTATCGCATACTCTACCAAACTCTTCCCATTAAGCTCTGTTTCTAATGCGAGCGAGCCAACGATGAAAAGCGGTCTTTCTGCCTCTTTTATCATCCTCGCTGCTATTACCGGTGTTAAAATCTCGCCACGCCGTGGACCAGGTATGTTCGCTATCTCCCAGGGATCATCTTTTTCTACCATTTCTCTCTTTATCCTCCCTTTACCACACGCGCCCGCTGATGAAAAACGGTTTTTTACCTTCCATCCTGCTTATCTGCACTGTTCCTCGATCCATAAGCGGAGCCACGTACTTCAAGACATCCTGCACAGGTATTGAAAGCGTTTCCGAAATCCCTTCGAGTGTATGTTCACCACTCTCTAACATCGAAGTTACCTTTCTTTCCATGATCTCGCTCTTTACTATCTCCTCAAAGAAGGCATCTATATCCTTATCCTCCAATTTGACATATCGCGCAATCTCTGCTACCTTACCGACAATCCATCGTAGTTTAGGATTATTCACACCCTCTTTTACCGTGAGGAGTGCATCATAATGCTTCTCAAGTTCAAACGGTCCCAACTCATTTATCTCCTTCACCGAACTCTCGATCAATTCCTTGAACTTCTGCCCCTCCGCTGCCGAGATCCAGCCGAGTCTTAACCTCCCCGGGTCTATTCCTGCGAATTCAAGCAGTTTCTTCATGAACTTCACCCTCATCTCCGCATGATAGTTCCCCACAACATAATGACAATCGCCGATATGACATCCGGTAACGAGCACGCCATCTACATTGTGGAAGAACGGCTCGACCATCATCCAGGGGTCTATTCGCCCTGCGCACATCACTCTGATCAGCTTTGCATTTGGCGGATACTGGAACCGTGATACACCTGCCATATCTGCTCCTGCGTACGAGCACCAGTTACAACTGAACGCTAATATCCTTGGTCTTATCTCTATTCGCTCCTCTTCAGGCACATACGCACTTTTTATCTGTGCTAAAATCTGCTCATCTCTGAAATGCCGCATTGTGATCGCCTGATAGGGGCACGCAGCCGCACAGGTTCCGCATCCTTTGCACAACGCCCGGTTCACTTCCGCACCAAACTCCCCTGGTCCATACCTGTTTATGGTAAGAGCGCCGTATTCGCAGACCTCCGCACATAATCCGCATCCCTTGCATATACTCTGGCTGATGTCCGAAACAATTCCCTCTGTCTCCACTTCACTCTTTGTCAATATGGTAGAAGCCCGTGATGCTGTTCCATACGCCTCCGCTACGCTTTCAGGCACGAACTTCGGTGAATGCGCCGTCCCGCACAGAAAGATACCATCAGTAGAGAAGTCAATGGGTCGCAGTTTGACATGTGCCTCGAAGAAGAACCTATCCAAGCCCAGCGGAACCTTTAAGAGCTTGGAAAGCTCCGATGCATCCGGGTGCTGCACCAGCGGTGTGGATAGAACCACCAGATCGGCATTGTATTCTCGCTCATCCCTCACGAGCTCAGAGAAGAACTTCACTTTCAGTCCCCCATCCTCTTTCACCACTTCCGGAAGGTTCTCAGGACTATACCTATCGAATCGTATGCCAGTTTGCATTGCTTTTCGGTAAAGCTTCTCGTACTCCACGCCATATACATGAATCCCATTGTGGAGTAAGTGGATATTCGCTTCAGGATTTTTCTCCTTGAGGAGGATCGCATTTTTTATCGCCACTGCACAACAGATTCGCGAGCAGTATGCTACCCTTTGCCCTCGGGAACCCACACATTGGATCATCACCACATCTCTCTTTTCGCCAAGGTTGTTCTCTTTCAACCTCTCTTCCAATTCCATCTGTGTAATTACTTCTTCATATTCGCCGTATCCATAAAGGCCATCTGGCTTGAGAACCTCAGCACCCGTAGCAACAATTATCGTGCCTACTTTGAAACTGTGTTTCCTCTCCTCTCCATTTCCATTTTGCACGACTGTTACCTCAAAGTTACCGACATACCCGTCCACTCTCTTAACGCGGGAAGAAGTGAAGAGTTTTATGCGTGGATGTTCTTGTACTTTCTCAATTGTAGGTTCTAGAGAAGCGTGAGCATCAACATTTCCCGGATAGAGCTTGTTTATTTTTCGCAGCATGCCACCAATTTCCGCTTCTTTCTCCACGAGATACACCTCGAAGCCTCGATTTGCTATGCTTAGCGCTGCAGTCATACCAGATATCCCTGCGCCGATAACCATCGTAGTATTCTCGACACCGATGTTTATGTATTCCAGGGGCTCTAACCGTGCAGCTCTGGCAACGCCCATCCTGATCAAATCCTTCGCCTTCTCCGTTGCTTTTTCCGGCTCTCGCATGTGCACCCAGCTACACTGGTCTCGAATGTTCACGAAATCGAACAAGTAAGGGTTTAGTCCTGCCTCCTGACACGCGCTTCGGAATAAAGGCTCGTGTGTTCGAGGCGTGCATGCCGCCACCACTATCCTGTTAAGCCCATATTCCTTTATCGCATTTTTTATTGCGCTCACGCCTTCATCTGAACAGGTGTATAAATTGCGTTCCGCATATACAACCCCGGGAAGCCCTTTCACGTATTCTATTTCCGATGGCACATCCACCGTACCACCGATATTCGTGCCGCAGTGGCAGACAAAAACTCCTATTCTTACCTCTTCTTTTGCCATTTTATTTTCCGGTTACTTTAAAGACACCTGTGAAATAACCTCTCCCGCCCTACCAGCCGCGCCACTCGCCTGTGCAACCGAATCCGATATATCCTTTGGATACTGCGCAAACCCACAAACAAATATCCCCTCTCGGGTGGTATCAACCGGTGCATATAACGAATCCTTAGCCTTAAAGAACCCATATTCGTCCAATTCGACGCCCAATGCCTTTGCCAGCTCTTCTACTCCCTTACTCGGCACCAGCGCTGTACCTAATATAACCAGGTCAACCTCCATCCTTTTGAGTTCCCCGGTCAAAGTATCTTCATACCATATCACCGGGCTTTTATCTCCATTCTCGGTTATTTTCCCCGGTTTCGCCCTAATGTAATTGATACCATACTCTTCCATTCCTCGCTCGATATATTCCTGAAATCCTCTCCCAAAAGCTCTCAAATCGGTATAAAATACAAACGATTCCATATCCTCCTCATGTTCCCTCGCCAGCATCCCGCTCTTTGTTGCATACATACAACAGACGGACGAGCAATACGGATATCTCTTCAGGTCCCTCGACCCCACGCAGAGGATAAAAGCTAACCTCTTCGCCGGTTTTCCATCACTTAACCGGATGAGATGCCCACCAGTGGGTCCTCCAGCATTTATCATCCGCTCGTATTGTAATCCTATAATCACATTCGCTATTCGCCCATACCCATATTCCTCGATATCGTAAGGCTCATACACCTCGAGTCCTGTTGCAACTATGATAGCACCAACATGAAGCTCAACCTCTTCCCCCCTCTGGTCGAAATCAATTGCATCCCGTTCGCACGCCTCTTTACACGCTGGCGTCTTCCCACATTTACCCTTCGTTATGAACACGCACTCCTCCTCATCAATTACCGCAACCTTTGGAACTGCCTGCACAAACGGCAGATATGCCGCACCCCTCTTCCTGAGCCCCATATCAAATTCGTCCGGGATTCTTTCTTTAAGTAAACACGCATCTACACAAGCACCACATCCCGTGCATTTCTCTTCATCCACATATCTCGGCTTCCTACGAACCTTTACCGTAAAGTCACCTTTCTCGCCTGATACCTCTTTCACTTCAGAATACGAAAGCACGGTGATGTTCTCATGCCCAAAACATTCGAGCATCTTCGGCGCAAGAATGCACATCGAGCAGTCATTTGTCGGGAATGTCTTATCCAACTGAGCCATTCGACCGCCGATAGAAGGATTCTTCTCTACCAAATACACCTCGAAGTCTTGCTCCGCTAAGTCGAGCGACGCCTGAATCCCTGCTACTCCTCCCCCGATCACCAGTACACTTTTATTTCCGGTCATTCTATAAAATCGGCCATTCATGGTCGCCCTCAAAAAGCTCTTCACGAATTTCCTCTTTTTCCTCCTCTGTGTAATCGTCATTGTGCCGAACCTCATTATATCGCAGCATCTTTTCCCTCAAGGGTGGTTTAAACCGCTTCATTTCATTTTTAAGTTCTTTGAACTCATCCCGCTCCACCAGTTTGTGTTTGCTGAGGAAGTTGTAGAACTCCAACACCGCAGCATATACACCGTCAAAAATCTCGTCGTCAATATCCCCAGTTTTGAATATGAGTTTATGCATAATACGTTCAAAATTATCGGTTATTACTTCTATATCGTCGTATAAGAAGTAGCCATCATCATAAATGCCAAAAACAAAATCCAAAATGTACCAGAGACTGAACATGATGTCATACCTCTCGCCTGCGCTGTACTTTGGATTCTGCAGTAGATGTCTTCTAAAAGCGTTAACCCGTGATTGATTATAATCTACCACAAAGTCTTCGTATTCTTCCCATTCCTCCTTCTCCTCTAATTTATTGAGCTTTTCGTAATCCACTTCCCGCAATAAATAATCATCCCAATTATGCATTTTTTTGCTCTTTATCAGCGTTTTACAGATTTCGTAATTGGTCTTCGCAATGTCATCTTTTTTATCCAGTTCAACCGCTTTCTTCAACGTCTTCTCCGCTTCTTCAACATTTCCACGAATCATCTCCAGCCAGCCCATGTTCGAGTAGAACTTAGAGCTTGAGCCCGACTCGATGGCTCTCTGTTGATACTCAATTGCTTTATCCATCTTATTCAAACCGGCATAACAATGGGCAATGCGGTCATACACCGCTGGTTTCTGCTTATCTTTCTCTATTCCCAGCAGTTGGTTGTAATATTCCAGTGCGAGCTCAAAACGAAGGTAATATTCCAGGAACTCGCAAGTTTTGTAATACGCATCTATCAAATCACTCCTTGAAAAATGCTCCCGTAGTGATTGCAGACCCCTGTCTATGCATCTCTTACCCGCTTCATCATTCCCGTTCTTTATATTTTCTGACGCCAAATCAAACAATGCGGGGTAATATTCCGGGCACTCTTCTACGATTCCCTCTAACCATTCGATTTTCTCTTCCCCAACTATCGGTCCTCTTAATAGCGGCATCATATTGGTCGTAGTTAGATCTATATAATCTAACTCCGCCGCCATCCATGCATCGGTATCCTCAATTTTTTGCTTCCTTCTCTTCTTTTTCGGTTCCGGCATCTTTACCGCCTCCTTATGTTCTGTTCAATTCCTCCTAATTTTTCTAACTCCTCCATGCCTCTCTTCTTTTTCAAACGCGCTAACTCCACTATCTCTTCACGGTCAACCTCCGTCCTCTCCAGATCCTTCAATAACCCAAACAACTCCTCGCCCTTCTTTGACCTTATGATCACCGTCGAATAGCCATCGGGACTACCCACACTACCAACAGAGACATCAGCCAACCTTGCAGTGAAATCAGTGCAGAAATGGCAGCTCCCTCGAACCGCGCTCTCCAGTTCTTTCACTTCACATGCCTTTGACGCGTCTGCTATATGAACAACGAACTTACCCCTCTTCACCTCTATTTTATCCGCACGCCCGAGGTCAACCTCCAGTATTTCACTCACAATCGGCTTGAGCATTTCATAGTAAAAATTCTCGAAACAGAAAAGCCCGATAGTGTACAACTCCACATCGGGATAAAACCGTTGAATCCTTCTAATTCCGTAAATACCGCAAGGGAGGGCAACAATTGCGATCCTCTTCTTCCCTCCTCCTATCATCGCTTCTACCAGTCTTTCTACCGTAGGTGAGAATTGATATTTGGAGCCGCGCGCCTTGATGATATCATCCACGTTTTCTGCTACAATCGCTTGAGCTCTGAAGCCATCTTGCCTATGCACGACAATCGCACTCTCAAAAAGCCCCTTTTCCATACCTGCGGTCAACATCGAGGTGACTATACCGCCATCCTGCCCTTTAATGGTAGTTTTTCCTGCTACCATTTCCCTCACAATGCCGATATCCTTGTCCCTCTCCCCAGAGAGGAACAACTGCTCGAGCTCCTTTAGGTATGCCTCTTCTTCAACCCCGGATTTTAGTGCTTCCGCTCTGAGCCCCCATATAAACTTAGGATAATCCACCTTCGACGGACATCGCTCACTGCATATTTGGCAGCTCATGCATGACCATATCTTTTCATCACGAAGATCAATAACCCCCTCCAGAGCCTTTTTAGCAATCACGCGCGGGGAATAATCAGGTTCAAACCAGGCTATCGGGCAATTAGCAGTACACTCACCGCATTCCAAGCAGTTATAAACCTTCGTTTCCTGAATGAGTTCTTCTAGTTCCATTTTTTTCACTTCCATCCGTTTCTAAACCGCTCTAAGTTCGTGGGGTCAAATATCTTTCCGGGTGGCATTTTCATTGGCTTCCAGCCTATTTTTTCCAATTCCCTCGCCAACTCCTTTCTTCTCCCAGGTGGTAACTCAGTTACATCACGCACGAATAAATGCCAATCGTCTGGCAGTCTCCCATAAAACCGCTCGTGCAGATCGATATAGTTGCTCAGTTTTATCAGTCTCCCTCTGGGGTTGTCACTCGGTCTTATGCAGAGCTTTGCAGTCATCATCATCGCTTCTTCCTTCGTTTCCGCCGCATATATCAGATGCTCGGGTGCGGGACCAAAATAGAATGGTTCGCCTCCTTCCTTGACGTTGTAGGCATACCAATCTTCTTCCTTATCCTTTCTGCCGAGATACAGTCTTCTATAAGCCGTGGAGCCATGCGGCCCTAATATTACAGGAATTCCCCATCTGTTGCATCCCGTTGCGATTGAAGCTGCTTTCTGCGACATCGCCCCCCATGCAACACCACATGCGCCAACCCTATTTAATATATAATCAGCAATTTCCTCGAAGTTACCTCTCAGCTTCCTTCGTGCGAATATCCCTGCTATTTTTATCGCTGCACCAATGACATGTGCATTTGCGACGCACGAGCCGATATTCACCATGCAGCCCCTATCAAAGGCACCGGTATATTTCTCATACAACGTCTTCCCTTCTTCATCCTTATATCTGGCTATCTCCATTGCAGAGCACCCTGTCGCCACCACGATATAACCCCGTTTTATGAACTCCTCTGCCATCTCTGCAACTTCTCGTCCCCCTTTGGGGTAATTTGGACACCCGACATATGCAACAACACCGGGAATGTCACCGAACACAATAGGTGCGCCGACGTTCCGTATCTCGGTATCCAAGACCGGCCCTCTTCCTGCTCTTAATTTATACTTCTCCTCCTTTATTTCGTATTCTGCTGCCACTTTTATCATGTTCAGCGGCGATAGTTCAGCCCTGCACACTGATTCGCACCTCGCACAGCCTACACACGACTCGTATAACTTCGCCAGCGGATCAAAGTTGCTTTTCGCCGCTGATGCCATCGCATCTGGAATGTGCAAATCATTTGGACATGCCCTCCTGCATTCGTCACACTGCACACATGATTCCGCAAGCCTTTTAAGCTCCTGCCTATCAGGCAAAGCTTTTAACTGCGCTCGCTTTGGTGCCATTCGCAGGGCAACCTCAACCGCAACTTCGCCCACCTTCTCCGCATCAAGTATCAATGCACCCGGCGCTCCGTTCACCAAATCATCTATTATCTCCTCCGTTGGATCGTCGATCCTATCTGGGAGACCGTAGCATATCTTATCGTTGCTTGCTATCACCCGCGTCTTTACCTTCATCGCCTCTTCTACGATATCAGTCCGCACACATTGCTCATCCACTACGATAACATCCGCTATCCCTGACCTCACCGCATACAACTGCTGAGCTATATGACCGACGATCTTCGCCCTTGGCTCGTATCTCGTTATGTCTATCGCAGTGCAACACATCCCACAGACTTCCACTTCTCCTTCTATTCCCCTTGCCGAAAGATAATTCACCACTTCTGCCCCAGGCATGACATTATGTCCGATACACAATATTACGGGCTTAGACCGATCAACAACGCCAAGACCTATTTCAACTAAAGGAGCTTCAGGATCACCTTTTGGGAAGTCATAACCTACTATTTGTGCTATATCAGCTATTTCCTTTGCCAAGTTGTCAACCATGCTAACATGCAAATTTTTAGACTCAAAATCGATGAAAGCTCCTTCTTGTCCCGTGTGCGCAGCAGATAAACAGTTCATAAGTTCCCTTTCGACATAATTCAATGCATCCTCCAAATCACCCAATTTCCGCGGTCTTATTCCTGTGACTGTCCTTATTATCGGAGCTTCGATGTCTATAGACGGCCCGAGATCTATCGGGCAATCCCTGCCATATTTTCCTATCAAATGGTCAACTAAATGACGCGCATGTCCAGCATGAGCAGCAGTCCCTATACAACACGCTATCAGAACGATTCTTGCCTGCTGTGCGTCTATTTTTATCCCGCAAGCACCCTTTTTACCACATGTGAGGTCACATTTTCCATAGGTGCAGAGGCAACACATATCGCATAACGGTGCATAAAAGGGCTTATACCTATTCAAAAGCTTGAGGTCCCAGTTTCTGAGCGTGGCTATGCCTGGCATCGGATGGGGCCCCATTGGCTCCCATTCTTTCGCTTCCAGTTCTTCTACTATCTCTCCTATGCTTATCCGCACGTTTTCCAAATCGGATATAGTGAAGATAGTCCCTTTTTTTATCGCGTCCATTTTACCCTTTCTATCGTGTTTTCTCTTTGGTTTTAAGATACTTAAATTTTCGTTACCTTTATACAGGATCTGATAAGAACCACTCCTACCTTGGGTGACGTTTGACCAAAAAACAACAATGATTACAATTTTAAGCGAAGCATTAACTTGGGAGATCGAACTAAATTAACGAGGGTTATCCCTGCAGTTGCACTTGAGAACTTTTATATCAAAGTGCCAAATCTATGTTAAGGGTGGTGCATCGTGAGAAAAGGAGTGTATATCGTCAGCGGGGTGCTTCTCGCCCTACTGCTCATCGTCGTAGTTTTGATGATGTATGGCCCCCGTGAGGTTCATCTCACCGCAGCTGATAACGACGGCACGATTGAACTCAAGGAAGGACAAGTCGTGAGCATCACTCTGGAAGCGAACCCAACTACTGGATACACGTGGGAAGTGGTCGAACCTCTCGATGAACAGGTCGTGCGGCAAGTGGGTGAAATAGAATTTAAGCCTGAATCTGAAGCTATAGGTGCTGGCGGTGTGCAGATCATCAGATTTGAGATCGTAAATGCTGGTCAGACAGCCCTTAAATTGGTCTACCATCGCCCTTGGGAGACGGATGTGGAACCTTTGGAGACGTTTTCCATACACGTTATCGCACGCTGATATGGAAAGTTGTAAGAAGCGGTGTTAATCCAATTCTTCGTTTGGAGCTCGATAATCCGGTTTTTGCTCTAAGTTCGATCTGTAGCATTTTATTCTATGGGCACGGTTACCTTGACTTTGTCACATTTAAAATTTACCGCGGAGAACGCTGAGTCCACAGAGGAAATATGTAACTCAGGATTTAAATGAATGCTTATCCGCTACATTCTCTGCGTTCTCTGTGAGCTCTGCGGTTAATCTGACAATGTCAAATTACAATAGACCACATTTTTATATGGTTTATCTTGCAATACTGCTTTAAAGAGCATATGATTATTCTTTCAGGCGGTACGGGGACACCAAAGCTCCTGGTAGGACTGATAAAGGTATTCAAAGAAGAAGAGCTGAATATAATAGTAAATACCGCGGAAGACATCTGGATTTCGGGAAACTTGCTTTGTCCGGATATCGATTCGGTGTTGTACACTTTAGCCGGGATAATAGACGCGGATAGATGGTGGGGCATCAAAGGTGATACTTTTTATACGCATAACGCTTTGGAGCAGTCGCAGTATCCTGAACCCCTGATGATCGGGGATAAGGACAGAGCAACGCATATAATCAGATCTGAGCTGCTGCGTCAAGGAAAAAGCCTGACCGAAACTACTGCGGTGCTCGCACGAAATCTTGGCATACCTGCACGCATAACGATACTGCCGATGACCGATGACCCTGCATCGGTGCGTACGAAAATTCGTACGCCTGAAGGCGAACTCTATTTTCATGAGTTCTGGGTAGCACGAAAGGGTGAGCCTGACGTTTTAGATATCTCGTTCGATGGTATAGATGAGGTAAAACCGTCTGAGGCAGTTGTCCAGGTGCTGGAGAAAGAATCTGACGCCCTATTGCTCATAGGGCCGAGCAATCCAATAACAAGCATAGGACCTATTCTCAGTTTGAAGGGAATAGGGGAACGTCTAAAGTGGAAAATCGTGATGGCGATTTCACCAATCGTTGGCACTGAAGCGGTAAGTGGCCCCGCGGGGAAATTTATGCGCGCAAAAGGGTTTGACGTTTCGCCCTATGGTGTGTATACGTGTTACAAGGATTTCTTAGATGTGCTGGTCATCGATAAGCATGACGATTGCCCCGGAGATACCGGGGTGGAGGTGCTCAAAACAGATATTATGATAAAAAAAGATAGAGATAGCAAAAGATTGGCACTGTTCCTGAAAAATTATTTGATGAAGAGATGAATGAAGAAGAAAAAGAAGAAAAACTACAAGAACGAAGAGCGAGTATCGCTCTGTTTATCGGGATGGGGAGTTTCATCCTGCTCACGCAGATCATTGCGTTACTGCTTGCGGCACCCTTTAAAGTAGCAGGCGTAACAGCATTTGAAAATCCAGAAGATCCACGTAACCCAATAATCTTTTTTATCTTTATCATCGCTTTCACGGCGTTCATCCTTGTTGTGCTCAGGTTCGGAGGAAAAAGGCTTGTTTATTTCGTAATGCTCACAGCAGTGGCAGTAACGATCTATTATGTAATGGCTGTCCTCCTTCCTTATCCCTATATTCCCGTTGTCGTTACGCTTGCGCTTGCGCTTCTCCTTTTTACATATCCTGAATGGTATGTCCTCGATGTGACGGGCCTGATAATAGGAGGGGGAGCAGCGGCGATATTTGGTATCTCCCTTGGCATCCTTCCCGTGCTGCTCCTCATGATAATCTTAGCGATATACGATGCCATTGCGGTTTACAAGACGAAGCATATGGTAGCATTAGCAGAATCAGTCATCGATTTGCGGATGCCTGTTCTTTTTGTACTGCCTCGAAAACGGAGTTTTTCTTTATTGAATAAGCCCTTACAAACTTTCTTTCTAAAGAAAGAACGTTTATTAAGAAAGACTTTTGATAAAACCTTTATCACTGAGAAACGGTCCCACAGTGAGATGGAAGATGCATTCTTCATGGGGCTCGGCGATGCGATCATCCCTTCTTTGCTGGTGGTGACTTCATCAGTAACATATGCAAGTGTCGCTCCAGCGTTAGGTGCGCTCATAGGAACTTTAGCAGGGTATGCGGCGCTGAGCAGTTTCGCTGGCAGAGGGAAACCGCATGCAGGCTTGCCTCTGCTCAATTCAGGTGCAATAATTGGGTTTGCTCTCGGGTACCTAGTTATGGTGGTTTGATTCATATAAATAGAACGTATTTGTTTAGCTCTGTAGAAAATCCAAAAATCCAATATATACCAATAAGCCC
>JASEFB010000060.1 GCA_030019325.1 archaeon
TCCAAATGAGTGTGAGAGGAGGATTATGTGTGTGGTATCTGGTTGATTATAACAATATATTTAAGGATTTGTATTTTCCAAAGAAGATAAAACTTTATTATACCAAAATCTAAAATTAGACAAGGGGATAAGGGAAGCGGAGTGTGAGGAGAACTAACGGACATGGTAAAGAAGAGCATCTGCCTTGCTTTTGAGGTTCATCAGCCGTTCAGGCTGAGAAAAGATTTTTTCTGGACTAAACAAATGTACAAGAGAAGCGTGAAGGAAGGAGACCTTTTCGATTATTACTTCTTCGAAGAGAAGGATAAAGAAGTGTTTGAGAAAGTGGCGAGAAAATGCTATTGCCCTACAAATGAACTGATATTGAGGCTGATAGACGAATACAAGGATTTTAAAGTCGCATATAGCATCTCCGGCGTGTTTGTGGAGCAATGCGAGAGATACCGATTCGGTAAGGAGATATTGGAAGATTTCCGGCAGCTCGCGGCGAGTAGAAAAGTGGAGTTCCTTGATCAAACGTATTACCATTCGCTCGTAGGTCTTTATGAAGAAGAAGAGGAATTTATCGAGCAGGTGCGAATGCATCGAGAATCAATGCGAGATTTGGTGGGATACAAACCCACTTTTTTTGAAAACACCGAACTGCTGTACAACAACCGAATAGCGAGGCTTGCGGAGAGGATGGGTTATCGAGGGATTTTTGCCGAGGGCGTGGAGAGGGTATTGAATGGGAGGTCACCAAACTACGTCTATGAGCCCATAGGCTGCAAGAAACTGAAAGTGCTTCTCAGGGATTACCATTTAACAGACGACGTAGGGTTTCGATTTTCTCTTAAGAGCTGGAACGAGTATCCGTTGAGTGCCTCTAAATACGCATCTTGGCTCAATGCAACACCGGGGCAATGTATAACCATCTTTTTGGATTACGAAACGTTTGGAGAGCATCATTGGGAAGATACCGGAATATTTGAGTTTCTCCATGATCTTCCCCGGCAGGTATTGAGCTATGAAATGGATTTTTTGACCCCTTCCGAGATGGTAGAGAAGTATAAGCCGATAGGGGTAATAGATGTGAGGAATTTAGAGACGACGTCCTGGGCTGATGTGGAGAAAGACACATCGTGCTTCATTGGCAATACCATGCAGTGGGCATGTTATGAATATCTAAGATGGCTTGAACCGTATGTAAAAGAGTCAAAGGATGAAGAACTGCTGAGAATATGGCGATACCTCGGAATAAGCGACCATCTTTATTATATGTTCACGGTAGGTGGTGCATCAGGTGACGTACATAGTTATTTCTCCCATTTTGAAAAGCCCTACGATGCTTTTGTCACGTTATTCTCCGTCATTCACGATCTCGATGTCCGCTTAAGAGCGGCGATTAAAAAAGCGGAATATCCTTTCGTTTTTCACGATGGGGAGAAGGTGTGGAGTTTAAAGGGATTGTGTGAGTATATAAAGAGGATATCGGGAGAGGAAGCAGAATATAGGATAAAAGAATATATGGAGAGGGGGGATTTTGAGCGATGGATAAGGGAAAGTGTGGGGGAAGAGGGGATTGCGAAGGAGGTACGAAATTTAAGTGTAAGCATGAAGAAGCAGAAATACGATGGAGATGAATTACGAGAGCGGATATCTGAGATTCTTTGTAGGGGATGAGACTGCTACAATATAAGTATACAGAACAAACTTATTTATTAGATGCTAGCTAATAAATCTAAGATTGGAAAAAAAGAAGAAGGTGAGGGTATAGGAGCATGATTGAAGAGATAGGAAAAGTTGCGGGGGAGATATGGCATTTATTGGAGGAAAGAGGTGAGTTAAGCATATCCGGAGTGGCCTCAGAGATAAATGCATCACCAAGCACGGTTTACATGGGTCTTGGATGGCTCGCACGGGAGAATAAGCTCGAGTTTGTAAAAAAGAGCAGAGGGGTTTTCGTCAAATTGAAGTGAGAAGAGTTGAAGAAAGAACGAGTGCAAGTCGGATATTGACGCTCTCGTGGGAGTACCCCCCACATAAGGTAGGTGGACTTGCGGAGCACGTCTATGAGCTGTCAAAGGCGCTAACAAGAAAAGGACAGGAAGTGCACGTAGTTACCTTAGGGACTTTTCCTTACGAGGAAATTGGTGGGGTGTGTTTGCATGGAATTGCTATTGATACCTCGAGGCCTGATTTTATATCCCGTATGAATGAGGAGATGAAGAAACTTGGCACCTCGATTATTGAAGCCCCGGACACTGATAGAGATATAATAATACATGCGCATGACTGGATGGTCAGTAGTGCTGCAATAGACCTGGCATTTAGATACCAAAAGCCCCTGGTCTCAACGATACACAGTACTGAGTTCGGACGGTCACAAGGGATAAAGGAAGGACATCAGATGAGAATACATGAGATGGAAGACCGGCTTGTACGATTATCCGCGCATGTGATTGTGTGCAGCGAGAGCATGAAGCGTGAGATACAAAGCTTGTTCGGTGTCACGAATAAAATATCCGTTATCCCAAACGGGGTAGATGCATCGAAATTCGATTTCTCTCTTGATAGAGCTGCGATCAAAGAGAAATTTTGTGGTTCGAAACGTTCAAAGATGATCTTATTTATCGGGCGACTCGTTTATCAAAAGGGTATAAACGTTTTGATAGGAGCAATGCCAAGCATTTTGGCCTCGTGTTCACGGGTAAATGGTGATGTGAAACTCCTGATTGTAGGAGAAGGACCTATGAGACCGCAATTTGAAAGAGACGCTGCTTATCTCGGTGTGTCAAACAACGTTGTTTTTACTGGATATCTAGATGATTACACCGTCAGGAGTTTATTAAAAGCTGCTGATGTGGTTGTTCTCCCCTCCCTCTACGAGCCATTTGGAATTGTCGCATTGGAGGCGATGGCTGCCAGGACCCCGGTGGTGGCATCAGATGTTGGGGGGCTTTCTGAGCTATTGAGTAATGGAGAGGGTATAAAAGTGCCACCGGACAATTCTGAAAGTCTTGCAGAAGTCATTATAAATGTTCTAACCGCCGAAGACGAGAATAACAGCAGAATTGAACTCGATGAGAGGGTAGAAAAAGGATTTCAAAAAGCTCTTTCATTAAACTGGGATAGGATTTCAGAGGCCACTATCAGTGTTTATGCACAGGTTTTGGCTTTTGCTCGGGTTCCTACAGCGATACCTGCGCGGAAAGATGTTGAGATAGGCATGGAAACCAGGGAAGGTGAGATCTGGAAATATTCGTATTCGTGAATAGCCCTTTTTAGAAATGCTTTTTGAAAACTCTTTCGCACGGTCTTTCGAAAGGCTTATTTATAGCTAACACCAACATAAATTTGTGCGGGCTAGCCTGGAGGGTTCGGCGTCCTCTGCAACTCGAAATCGCCGATATGCGAGAGGCGAAGCTCGAGGAAGGCTCCGTAGCCATCAACTTCAGCTCAAGGTTAGACGAAGACGCACCGTCCTGCGGGGTTGACGGTGGTATGATGGTTGGCTGGAGAGCTTGCTGCCATGCCTTCGCCACGGATACTGGTTTAGGCCCGGAAGGGAGCGGACTCACTGTGGACGTTGGCGCTCGGAGGGAAGCGGTGCCGAGAAAGACTTTGAGGGTCTGATTGAGAGCGAAGGTGTCGACCGAGAGCGTGCCCGCACAAACTTTCTTTTTAAATTTAAAAGAAAAGGGTTGATTTTTAGATCGGCTCAAGCCCTTTAACAAAAGCACGAATGAGCATCAATACAGGGATTATCTCCAAACGACCTATCCACATGTTCAATATCAACATTACCTTCCCAATGGAGGACATATCGGCATTGGTGATACCTGTGGACAGCCCTACATTGCCTTGTGCCGATGCAACCTCAAATATAATCTCACCCAGCGTGTGGCTCGGTACTACGACATGCGATAATACTCCTACGCCGAGGAACAAAAATAAAATCCAGAGGATGATAATCAAATTCGCTTCTGATACAATCCTATTCGTTTCGTCTTCGTTTAACAACCTATCCCCAAATCTAAATGGCTTGATTGCTCTTTTTGGCAGGAGTGACTTTGTTAATGACCAGCTTATATTCTTCCATACTGTTACTGCTCGTATGAGTTTCACGCCGCCAGCCGTAGAGCCCGCCCCACCACCAATGAGCATCGCTATGCTTACTATACCAAGCGCAGTTCCTGACCATAGATGTACATCATATGTCTGAAAGCCCGTGCATGTGAGCCCAGAGATGAGTTGAAAGGAAGAGAACCGGAGAGAGCTCAACATATCCCCGTAGGAGTTGACATAGTTCTCTATCAGCAGCGGAATGAGCAGTAGAAGCAGAATGATAAAAAGAGCTCGGCATTGCATATCTTTTAAAAACGCTCGTAAGTTGCCGGTTAACACCCTGTAATGTATTAAAAATGGAATAGCGCCAAGAATCATCATGGGCATGATTGCCAGTTCGATCACCGGATTTCTATAGAAAGCCATGCTGTTCTCGGTGACGCTGAATCCACCGGTCCCTATCGCGGTCATTGCATGGTTTATCGCTTCCCAAAGGGCCATTCCGGCAAAATAAAATAAAACGATGCCGATAGAAGTTAGCAAAAGGTAAATCCACCATATTATCCTCACGGTGGATATAACGCTCGGTCGAATTTTCTCCTCCCTCGTCTCCGCTTTGTACATCATGAAAGATCCTGTCCCTGGACGCGCCAGGATGGATACCATCAGCACAATCACACCTATGCCGCCTACCCACTGCATCAGGCTTCTCCAGAACTGCATGGTAAAGGTGAGCGAGGAAGGATGTGCAATCATCGTCAATCCTGTTCCTGTCCAGCCAGACATACCTTCAAAAAAAGAGTCTAAGGGATGCATTCCTTCGATGAAGATAAAGAAAAGCGAGCTGATCGCGGGGACAACCAACCATGCCGATGCTGCAGTAATCATTGCATGTTTCAACTCAGGCTCTTTTGCGTTCCTGCACGAGTATCTGAGTAATAACCCGAAACAAAGAGTAAAAAACATCGTGAAAAACAACACGCTCAGCACATCAAATTCCTTAAAAATGTAAGAGACGATCATCAGCACTAACATCAGTAATCCAAGAATAACCAAGATACTGCCAAGGTCTTTAAGCACGGTCTTCAGGTTTGAAAACACTTCCCCATCAGCTCCTGCATGACAAAACTCGAGCCTTAAATTCTCTTTTTCCTCCCCTCTTTACTTTATTCTTGTCCTCGTTTTGTAAATAAAATGAAATCATAATATTCACACATCTATATAAATAAATCTTCGATGCACCCTACTCTTTAATAGTAAATGGGCAAAAAGATCGTTTTTGGTAGTGTTGGAAGCATTGTAAAGTACCTTGGCATCTTAATGATCTTTCCGCTCGGTGTGGCGATTTGGTATGGTGAGGAAATAGTATACCCTTCCCCTTTTCTTATTAAAACGTGGATTCTACCGCTTGCAATAACCATTATCTCTGGCTTGATTTTGGAAAGAAAGATAGGGGTACGAAAAGGAGAAATAAAACGTCGGGAAGGATTTGCCATTGTTGCCTTCGGGTGGCTCTTTGTTGCCATTTTTGGTTCTCTTCCGTACATCTTCTCATCGACATTAGGTCCCGTTGATGCTTTTTTTGAGTCTATGTCCGGCTTCACAACCACGGGCTCTTCAGTGATGCTCAATTTGGAGCACGTGGATCGAAGCATACTTCTGTGGAGGAGCTTCACGCAGTGGATTGGAGGAATGGGTGTTATTTTGCTCTTCATTGCTATACTGCCAACCTTCGGGATTGCCGGCAGCCAGTTATTCGACCGTGAATTTCCTGGACCGCTGTCCGAACGGATTAGACCGAGGGTTCAAGTCACAGCAAGAATGCTGTGGTCAATTTACGTGGTTTTGACAGGTTTAGAAATTCTGGCACTTTTTTTGTAGCGAAGATGCCTTTGTACGGCTCCCTTTGCACCGCGTTTAGCACGATGCCAACCGGAGGCTTCTCCCCCAATCCGGCAAACATTGGTGGTTACCTGAATCCAAAAGCGGAGCTGATCATAATGGTATTCATGTTTCTCGCAGGGATGAATTTCATCTTACACTACTCGTTAGTAAGAAACCCCCGAAGACTTATAGCAAACAGGGAATTTCAGGTCTATTGCCTCTTCCTCTTCGCAGCTATTTCCATAATAGCTGCGGATCTCTATATCCATAAATTTGCCAATTCTCTACTTGAAGCATTCCGTTATGGAGGATTCCAGTCTATTTCCATCATGACCACTACTGGATTCACAACTGCTAATTTTGATACCTGGTCTCATTTATCCAAAATCATTTTATTCAGCTTGATGTTCATTGGCGCCTGCGGTGGATCAACCGGAGGAAGCATTAAAGTCATCAGGGTATACGTTTTGCTCAAATACATCGGACAACGAATTCGCCAAATTCTTTACCCCCATGCAATTTTTGTGTTGAAGAGTGGGAAACAGCCCATCTCTGATGACATTCTCCAAGGGATTATCGCCTTTATTTTCTCTTATACTTTGATATTCGTCGTTTGCTCTATTGCGATGACCGCGCTGGGCTTTGATATGATTAGTGCTACATCTTCAGTAGCGGCGACACTCGGAAATGTTGGACCTGGCTTCGGTCTCGTATCAGTTAATTACGCATCTGTTCCGGTTGCAGGTAAACTTATTTTAACCTTTTGCATGTGGGCGGGGAGGTTAGAGCTTTTTACCGTTTTAGTTCTGCTTACACCTGCATTTTGGAAGGGGTGAAGCGTTTTCTTTTAAGTTGGAAAAACATTTGCACTTCGCCTTCTTTACAATCGCCTCTTTACCCTTCAAAAAAACGTTAGATATTCCTCGCTCGGAGGCTCTGCAACTAATTCAGAAGTTGTATATAGGGTAACATGTTATATTTATAGTGTTATGGCAGAAGAAAGAGAGCCGGAGGAGATAGAAGGGAAGAGTGCTGAGGATTTGCTGATCCTCGCGGAGGAGTATCTTGCGGAAGGGCGATATGAGGGGGCAATAAAAATTTACAAGGAGATCGTAAAGGGAGAGCCAACTCTTCCGACGCTGGCCAAGGCTTGTAATGATTGTGGAGTTGCTTACGCGAGCTTAGAGCAGTATGATGCGGCGATTGGGTTCTTCACCGCAGCACTGAACCTCAAGCAGTATCTTATGGATGAAGGTATATCGGCTTACTACAATCTTGGGCAGGTATACAAGATTATGGGGGATGAGGAGAAAGCGGAGCAATGTTTCATGCGTGGAGAGGCGTTAAAGCGAGAACATAAACGCCGGGATGAAGAGGCACAACGTATGTTCTCTTCTGCTCTTTAAAGCTTCGGCTCTGAATAGCCCAAAAAAGGGAAATAGGCACGCTGAGAATAACCAATAGGAATTGGAGGTTTCTTAAGCACTACGAATACTTTTTATTAGGGAATGATATTAAAGGAGAATAGGGGGTGGAGAAGATGGAGAAAATAACCGTAAGTTTGATAAAAGCGGATGTAGGAGGATTTCCAGGGCATTCGACGGTGCGTCCCGAGCTCAAGGAGAAGGCACGGGAGCAGTTGGAGAAGGCGAAAAAAGATGGTTTGCTTGTGGATTATCATGTCTTAAATGCTGGTGACGACTTGGAACTGGTGATGAGTCACCGGAAAGGAGTGGATGCGGAAGAGATCCATGGATTGGCATGGAAAACCTTTGAAGAGGCGACGAAGGTGGCGAAGGAACTCAAGTTACATGGTGCGGGACAAGATCTGCTGGTGGATGCGTTTAGTGGGAACATACGTGGCATGGGGCCCGGAATAGCGGAGATGGAATTCACGGAACGTGGATCTGAGCCATTAGTTGCGTTTATGATGGACAAAACAGAGCCTGGCGCGTTCAACTATCCCATATACAAGATGTTTGCAGACCCGTTCAATACCGCTGGGCTTGTCGTAGACCCAACCATGCATGATGGGTTCGTGTTTGAGGTGTGGGACATAAAGGAGAAGACACGGGTATTTTTAAAATGCCCGGAGGAGTTGTATGCGCTGTTAGCGTTGATAGGCGCGAAGAGCAAGTACGTGATAAAGAGGGTGTATCCAAAGGAGACGAGCCCGTTACCAAAGGATGAACCGGTAGCTGTAATAAGCACGGAGAAATTGTTCTTTACCGCGGGTCGATATGTGGGTAAGGATGATCCTGCCGCATTGGTGCGAGCACAATCGGGCTTGCCAGCGTTGGGTGAGGTTTTAGAACCGTTTACCATGCCTCATCTCGTCAGTGGCTGGATGCGTGGTTCACATAATGGACCGCTCATGCCGGTGCCTTTCATCTATTCGAAATGCACGCGGTTTGATGGCCCGCCACGAGTTGTTGCTGCTGGATTCCAGATAAGCCATGGGCGGTTAGTGGGGACTGCGGATCTGTTTGATGATCCTGCTTATGACCTTGCGAGGAGAAAGGCGGAAGAGATAGCTGACTACATGAGAGCACATGGTCCGTTCGAGCCACATCGGCTTCCCATAGAGGAGATGGAGTACACAACACTACCGAACGTGTTAAAGAAGCTTGAGGGACGGTTTGAAGCGACTGAATAAAAAGCTTTCTTTTAAAAAGAAAGCTTTACCGCAGGTGCTGACGTATACCACGAATTTTTAACTGCGAGAGACGAGAAGAGATTGAAGCAGGCGGCTGGGAGATAAAGGAGAAGTTTCTCTATTTCCCGCCGCTTTTCCCTTAAACTTCGGATAAACAGATAGTTCTCCAGAGTAAGCATAGGGTAAGAAAGAGTTTGTTGGTAACTCTTTCTTTTTAAAGAGCGCTTTATTACATGAACACGTGTGTGAATATAAGGATGAGGGGGAGATGAGATCATGAAGGTCGTCATTTCGTTGGGCGGCATATTTTTTTCGGACGCTGAGAAGCTAAAAAAAATTGCCGCGGTATTCGATGAACTTGCGCAATCGTACAATTTGTGCGTGGTGACCGGTGGTGGCGAAAGAGCTCGTGAATATATAAAGATCGCACGTGATTTAGGTGCGAACGAAGCGCTGTGTGATTATCTAGGAATTGCTTTGACCCGAATAAATGCGAAATTGCTCATCGCTGCTTTAAAACATGCGTATCCGGAGCCCTTTTCTGATTACAAAGAAGCTGCACTCGCTAAGGCGCACGATAAGCCCTTACAGGGCTTGCGGGGTCGTGGGGCAGAGCCCCACAGTGGTAAAATAGCGGTGATGGGCGGCGTAAGCCCTGGGTATACCACTGATGCAGTGGCTGCGATCCTTGCAGAATACGTGAATGCAGAGCTCCTTCTAAATGTGACATCGGTAGATGGGATCTACGACGCTGATCCTCGCAAATATCCGGGTGCAAGAAAATACGACAAACTCTCACCAAAGGAACTCGTTGCCCTTACCATGAAAGAGGAACTCAAGGCAGGCTCGAGAATTGTTATCGACCCCGTTGCCGCGAAGATAATCGAACGGAGTGGCATAAAGACCATCGTTATTAATGGAAGCAACCCTCAGAATATTGTCGATGCTGTTCATGGAAAGCATCAGGGCACGGAGATATCGTAAAACAAACTTTTTAAAAAAGTTTGATCAAAAGCGTGCCTTGTAGCTTAATCAGCCAGAGGGTTTAAATCCCTCCTACGCTGTTTACCCGTATCGGTGCAGAAGCAAACAGTGTTAGCATGTCTGCTTAGGGTCGGGATGAAGACGAAAGGGAGGTTAGGTGACCGCGGGAGGTCTCGTATCGTCCTCAACCTTGTCCTGAGATATGGCAGAGGCTCTGAGGTAAGGAAGGTATAACCACCTGGACGGGAAAGCCGGAATGATGCGATGCGAGAAGTCGGACGGACTCATAGTAGCGATGGATGTCGGTGCCAGTGAATGGCTGGTAACAGCCGGGAGGATAAAACACCAGCTATGCGAAGGGGTCCTGCTTTGGCGAAATCAGTCAGTCAATGGGTGAGATAGTTGCACAATTCAAGTAGGTGATTGGCGGAAGTAGATTCATGAGAACGACGCTGCGTCGATTACTGAAATGGATTGGGTAATGAAACAGCCTGTTGGAGGTTGGTGAGAAGAGAGGGTTGATCTCACTCCCTGCATTGGGGCAACGCCAGAGGAGAGCCGTATACGGGAAATCCGTACGTGCGGTTCGATGAGGGGATGGAGGTTGAAAGACCTCCTCCTACTCTACGGTATTCAACTTCTTTTCTCTTTGCTCCTTTCCGAAACTTTACCGAGATAAATTTCTTCTTTTCTGATTTTAGCGATTATCACTAGTTTTCGAGTTCGATTTCTTTAACCCAGTCTCATTTTCTCAACTAAACCCTTTTAGAAAAAGCGTTTACGGAAAAACACCTCGAATGGAATTGTTTACGGAAATATCAAATATTTTCGAGAAGAAAAGCAATCGAAAAGCTTTTATGCACTTAAGACAAAATTTTTTACGGTTACAGGCCCCGTATCTTAAGTACGAGGTATGGGGCTTGAAGTTTTAAAAGAAAAAGAAAAAGAAAATGAAAAGCAAAAGAAGAAAATATGAAGTGGCATTGACATTCGCGGTTCTATGCGCAACGCTGGCATTCATAATCATAAGCATTGGATGCGTATCCGCCGAGTCATCCTTTACCCAGCAGAATAACAACAAGAGTGCATTTTCTGCTTCCTGGACAACGGAGACAGTAGATGCAGATAAGTATTTTACTGATTTTTATCCGAGGGCTATTGCCATTGATGGATTTAATCGCCCTCACATAGCTTATGGAGGCGACCACCTCTATCATGCCTATTTTGATGGGATAGAGTGGCGGTATGAGACCGTTGACAACTCGCCAGAGGTAGGAAGATATGCCTCCATAGCCATAGATTCAAACAACAAGGTGCATATCAGCTATTTTGATCTCACCAACGATGACCTTAAATATGCCACAAATGTCTCTGGTGCATGGATGATATCTACCATTGATAGTGAAGGGTCTGTGGGACGGTATACCTCCATAGCCATAGATTCAAACAACAAGGTGCATATCAGCTATTTTGATCTCACCAACGATGACCTTAAATATGCCACAAATGTCTCTGGTGCATGGGTGACATCCACCATTGATAGTGGAGGGTCTGTGGGATGGTATACATCCATAGCCATAGATTCAAACAACAAGGTGCATATCAGCTATTACCGCGGTTACCCCAACAATGACCTCAAATATGCCACAAATGCCTCGGGTACATGGGTGAGATCTACCATTGATGGTGCAGGGGGTGTGGGATGGTATACCTCCATAGCCGTAGATTCAAATGACAAGGTGCATATCAGCTACTATGATGCCACCAATGATGACCTCAAATATGCCACAGATGCCTCTGGAGCATGGGTGACATCCATCATTGATAGTCCAGGGTATGGGTATGTGGGAGGAGAGTATACCTCCATAGCCATAGATTCAAACAACAATGTGCATATCAGCTATTATGACGGCAGCAACAATGACCTCAAATATGCCACAAATGTCT
>JASEFB010000061.1 GCA_030019325.1 archaeon
TCCCGCAAGAACATTTACCGCCTCATTAACGCCTTTTTCATTCCCGCTTTCGCAGGGGCATGATGCCACCGCAGGCGCTACTGCCGCCATGACCAACAGCATTGCAATCAATATGCTTATTACTTTTTTCATTTTTCTCCTTTTTCACCTCCTAAATATTTAACCCTTCTTCTTTTTCCTTCCATTTTTCACATCACTTCCTTCTTAGCGCCCCTCCTCGGCGCCTCGCCTTCCTTCTTCGCCTTTTCGCCCGTCCGGGATTCGCACCACGCACGGGACACCTTTTTTATATTCACGCTTTTATCTTTTCCACACCTTTCACCTTATCTTTGTATTAAAAAGGTAATACAATAATTTTATTGGTAATATTTATAGTTAACAAATTATGATATTGTCATAAATAAGCAATATTTCTATCATCTACATTTGCTAATTCCAAATGTCAGAAGAATTATACTCTTTCTTAGTGCAGGTTCTTTCTTTAGAAAGAAAATGCAATGATGAAAAAGAGATTATTCACACCTCTCAAGGAAGAAGAAATAAAGGAATTGCAGGTGGGGGATATCGTATATCTCAGTGGCGAAGTATATACAGCGAGAGACAAAGCGCATAATCGAATCATAGAATATAAAATCAAGGATGCAGAAGAGGAAATACCGATAGAAAAAGGTGCGGTACTCTATCATTGCGGTCCGCTTATGAGGAAGAGCAATGAGAATTGGGAAATTATAGCAGCAGGTCCTACCACCAGTTCGAGAATGGAAGCGACAACGCCGCAAGTAATAGAAACGCTGCGGATTCGAGGAATTATCGGCAAAGGGGGAATGGGAAGTTCCGCGCGAGCTGCTATGCAACAATATGGCTGTGTGTATTTCGCGATGACGGGTGGCGCAGCAGTCTTGGCTGCTACACGTATAAAAGCGATAAAAGCGGTATATTGGACAGACCTCGGTATGGCTGAGGCAGTTTGGCAATTCCTTATCGAAGATTTCGGTCCGCTTGTGGTCGGCATAGATGCCAACGGTAATAGCCTGTATGAAGAGATAAGTGAAGAAGCTAAGCGTAAAGTTCTTGCTTCAACAACAAATCCGAACTAAATCCCACATTCCGAATCGTAAAAGTGAGACTTTGGGAAGGGAGATTATGGTCGAAATCTTAAGTACCTGATACCCCTTTAATGCAAGCCCGCATTTATTCTGACATAATCATAGGTCAAATCGCAACCCCACGCTCTCGCCTCCACTTCTTCTCCAGTTCCTAGATCCACATCGATGAGGAGCTCCTTACCCTTCATTATGGTTCTTGCCAACCCAAAAAGATCCATAAATTCTCCGTTCTTCACTGCTAAAATCTCCTTATCGCTTTTTAAGCTTATAGATATCCTACTGGGGTCGACATCTCCGGCGATAGCTGAGCTCCCGATAGCTGCTATTATACGACCACAGGTAAGATCAGGGCGTTCACCAAAAAGAGCACTTTTCACTAACGGTGACCTGAGTATTGACCGCGCTACTTCCCTTGCATCCGCAATGGATGGAGCACCTTTTACTCTCACCTCGATGAACTTCGTTGCACCTTCGCCATCCCGCGCCATCAGCTTTGCAAGCTCCTGGCAAACAAAAGTTAATCCCACTTTAAAATCCTCTTTGCTTATCTTACCACTCCTCCCCGTGGATACAAGCAATACCATGTCGTTCGTGCTCATATCGCCATCCACTACCACCATATTGAATGAATTGTCAACTGCTTCTTTCAAACTCCTGCCTAGGACTTCTTCCTCCAAAGAAGCATCGGTATAAATAAAAGAGAGCATGGTAGCGGTAGCAAGATGAGGGAATATCATCCCTGCACCTTTTGCTATTCCTCCTATTACCACTTGCTCATCATTGCCCGTATCGATACGTATCGCCTTCTCCTTAGGGAAGGTGTCAGTGGTCATTATAGCCTTCGCTGCGGTTGTGCTCCCTCCTTCTCCAGAAGTCAATCCCTTCACAACTTCTCCGAGCTGCCGTTCTATTAGGTCCATATCCAGTTGTACCCCAATAGGACCTGTAGACGCAACAGCTACCTCCTCCCTCTCAACACCTAAACATGACGAAGCAAGCTCTGCCATTCTTTCTGCATTCCTCATCCCCCTCTCGCCTGTAAAACTATTTGCACAGCCACTGTTCGCTATTATCGCGCTTATTCTTCCTGTCTCAAGCTGCTTCTTCGTATACCTCACCGATGCAGCTTTTAGGTTGTTTGAAGTAAACATACCTACCGCTCTTCCTTCCCCTTCTATCAAGGCTAACCCCTTAGTCCCTTCTTTTATTCCGTATGCTCTTACTCCTTTCGCAGCACAAATTCCACCTTTCACCATTTTTATCTTCATGCTTTTCTCTTACTTCTGGATTGTACACGAAAAGTTATTTAAATCACTCCATTTTTATTCTCTAATTAAATAAAGAGTGAAGGGCTCGTGGTCTAGCTGGTTATGACACCGCCTTCACGAGGCGGAGGTCATGCGTTCGAATCGCATCGGGCCCATTCCAGTAACTCCTCAGACAATTTTTTGAGGTAGTAATAGGTAGGTATGTATATCTCGCGAAAACTCGATTCTCTTAAATTTTATTGTTACCTCATATGTTCAACGTTTATCTTTTATCCTCACCATATATATATCTGGAAAAATTCTGTTGCCAAGATAGATGGAGCGATGGCAAAGTTAAAAGATAAAGGAGCTGAAACGTTTGAGGAGAAAAATAAAATGCACGATGTAGATACAACAAAATATGTTATTCATGCTAACATCACAGCTGAGGGTTTTGTTGAGAAATCCGATGTGGTGGGTGCAATATTTGGTCAGACAGAAGGGTTATTGGGTGAAGAATTGGACCTGAGAGACTTGCAGAAGAGTAGCCGAATTGGCAGAATAGAGGTGAACGTAGAGTCGAAAGGCGGGAAATCAAGTGGAGAGATACTCATACCCTCTGGTTTGGATAAGGTAGAAACCGCGATACTGGCTGCTTCGTTGGAGACCATCGATCGGGTAGGGCCCTGTATTGCGAAGGTGGCAGTTACCAAGGTAGAGGACATAAGAGCGACGAAGAGAAGGAAGATAATAGAGCGAGCAAAAAAGCTGATGCAAGAATCTATCGAGAAAGGTATAGATAGTGAGGTGATGTTGAGCGAAGTGAAGCAGGCAGTGAGAATGGAAGAAATCACGTATTATAAGGGATTGCCGGCAGGACCGAATGTAGAGAGTTCTGATGCCATATTAGTGGTAGAGGGAAGAGCAGATGTGTTAAATCTGCTTAAATATGGGATTAAAAATGCAATAGCGGTAGAAGGCACGAATATCTCGCCGGTAATAAACAAGCTGAGCAAGAGAAAGACGGTTACAGCTTTCGTCGACGGTGACCGAGGCGGTGACCTCATCTTAAAGGAGCTCTTACAGGTCGCTGATATCGATTATATTGCATTAGCGCCTGAGGGGAGGAGTGTGGAGGACATGACGTACAAAGAGATAATGAAAGCACTGCATAACAAAACACCCGTAGAGCAGGAAGGATACGTTGGTGAGAAAAAGGAGCAAGAACAAGAGCAGCAGAGAGTAATCCAAAGAAAGAAGACCAAGGAAGAGAAAGAGGAAAAAGCTCCGAACCCCTTTAAAATCCATCTCGAAGAACTCGAAGGCACGTTTAAGGCACGGTTGTTAGACAAAGAGAAGAACATACTAAAGGAGACGACGGTCAGAGACCTCGCAAAAGAATTGAAGGATGCACACGAAAATGCAAAGAGCGTGGTGTTTGATGGTGTAATCACACAAAGGATCGTGGATATCGCAAAAGAGAAGGATTTGGAATACGTAGTGGGGATAAAGATAGGAGATGTCGTTAAAATGCCTACATCTCTGAAGATACTAACGCCCGATTCCGCCTGACGACGATAGCGAAGAAGAGAAAGCGCAAAGGAAAAAAACCTTTTGGCAGAGATCCCTGAGCAATTTGCCTTTATCTAATGTATTCTAACTCTTCCTCTCTCCTTCTCGGAATCTGCGCTTGTTCCATCTCTTTCAGTCGCTCGACGACTTTTTCCATCTCTTCTGCACGGTCTTTCAAAGCCTGCATGTCTATTTCGAGATCTAATGCACGGCACAGTATTTCGAGAACTGCCTGTGCGCTCTTTGGATCTACTAAATAACCCGAGGTAAGGCCCAGCAAACACACCGCTTGAATACCCCGCAGTTTCCCAAGACCCAACAAAAGCCCTGAAGCTCCTACTATACTCCCCCCCGGTTCTTCCTCTCTGAATTCCACTCCGTATCTCTTCATCTCCTCTACAAGTTCAGCTTCATTCGCAGCCCCAAGCACCTTTTGTCTTTCCACAAGCTGACCTATGCCATATCCACCCAGTGTGTAGATGCGGGAAACCTCATACTGTTCTGCGATGTCAAGCAAGGACTCGGCGAGAAGATAATGCCCCTCATTGGTGACGCTCTGCTGGTCCCCGCTGAGAATCAATAGGTCCAGCTTCTCTGATTTCCATGCATAGAACTCATTTTTGCTTAAACGAACTGTTCCATCGTTATTTACCAATACTTGTGGTGGAAAATGCCATGAGTAGATCTCAATGATCTTCTCGGCATTCAGCTCATGTATTATATGCTCAGCTACCAACTTTCCGACGTTTCCCACTCCTGGAAGCCCCTCTATCATCACGGGCTTCTTCAATTTCACCTTTTTTAGCTCGCGTATTTCTATCTCTTGCATATTTCATCATCCTTCTATACTTTCCATACGGATCTTTCGGGGAGAACCTTGGAGGTAGTGGATTCTTTGTCACTCTTCCACACTTCTCACAAACCTCCTTTAATGTATATTCTCCACACGCTTCACATTTCCTTATCTTTGACTTCATAAAACTTTTCTTTTTAAAAAGAAAAGTTTATTAAAGAAAAATTTTTTATAACAAAGCTTTTCTTCTCGAGAGAAGGTTTCTTTGATCAAACTTTCTTTTTAAAGAAAGTTTGTTAAGGAAGAGTTCGGTAGAACTTCCCGTATCCTTCGTTTCTTTTTATGAGCTCAATGGCAGCATTAGCCGCATCGCTCAATACGTTCTCTGCCTCCTTATAATTGGGAGCGGTAACACGTATCCTATACTTCGGTGCACCGATATAGAAGCATTCTACTTTGGTACCATCTGTATCTTTGTCTTTTTTTGAAGATTTTATCGTTATCACCTCTTCGGCCTTCCTCAATGCTTCCTTTATTATCTCCACACCTTCAGGCAGAGGACACTTCAGCTCTACATACCCTGTAATCTGCACAGAAGGGAGTTTAACATTGGCAAGAGCCACCTCGTGTATTGCCTCTGCGTAGTCCTCCTTTATCTCAAGTTCGATCAGCGCTTTTTTGCCAACCCTTAAGATATCCTCAAATGCATCATACAGACTTCCATACGCATCAAATAATTTCGCCTCAATCTCTTCGAGCTCACCTTTGCTCAACCCGATTTTAGAGGAGGGCGCAGCGAGGGCGAGAGTAAGCCACTTCATTGCTTTCTTCTCGTTCTTCCACTCCTTTATCTTCTTCCTTCTTTGTCCCTCTTTTACCGCCTTTAAGGATAAATCGATATGTCCTCTCCGTTCATCCACGTGGAGCACTTTACACACGACTTTCTGCCCCTCTCGCACATAATCCCTCAGATGTTTCACCCACCCCGAAGATACCTCACCAATGTTGATGAGTCCTTCTTTTCCTCCATATTCTTCAAGCGTAACAAAAACTCCAAAAGGTTTGAGTTCTTTTACCGTACAAACTACTAATTCACCCTTCTCCGGCCATTCTTCCCTTACCATCTATTTAAGACCCTCTATTATCTCGCCTTTTATCTCAGCCTTCCCTCCTTTTGGTTCAACTAAGGTACTCCCACAGACACTGCATTTCACACTCGTCGACGCATGATCAAAGATGACCTGCTCATTTTCACAATCATTGCATTTAACCCTCAAAAATTGGCTACTCGTTTTCCTCTCCATTTTTCACTCCACCAACTCGAGCTTGGATACCCGAAAGCCCTTTCTTTGATGCATTTTTTTGCATTCCATACACTTGTAACGGAGAGAAACCTTCTTCGTTGGCTTGTCTCCCCCCGGCACTTTTGAGAATTTACCCGTGTTACCTATGCCTGACCGGCGTTTCTTCTGTCTTACGATCCAGTTCAAGGAAGAAGGTCTTCCCCTTTTTACCTTTTCCACCTCGTGTACGGTGTGCTTCCCACAAAAAGGGCAATAAGTCCTCAGTCGTTTCGGCATCTTCATCTTTCTCTGCACTCACCTCTTCTTTTTCCCTTCGAATCGTACTGCAACCCCACGCTTACACAATATCTCAGCGTTAGTCTTTGGCAACATAATAACATCTTCCTTTTTCACTCTATAAATTCTTCCATCAGTACCCATGAAGGTAGGTATATCTTCTAATATCCGAACTATATGCAGTTCTTCATTTCTGTTCCCTGGAGGGAGAGACTCATCCGTTTTTAAGATGTCCCCCGACGGTTCCTTCTTTGCGCTTCTCTCTCCTCCCCTGCCTTCACTTTCGCTCTGCTTCTCGCCCAACACCAATGCAAATATTCTCTCCTTGCCTGCTTCTACGTGACTTTTTACACCCTCAAATATCCTCTCTTCTTCCCCTAACATGCCCTTAGGTGATGCCTTCATGCCAGAACTGGCGAGCTTTACTATCTTTCCTATCCGCCTTCTGACTATATCCTCCACTTTCATCCTCGCATTCCGTATCTCATCTTCCAAAAGCTCTCCTCTCCTCTCATCCGCTTCTCCTCGCTCTTCCTTCAATCGCTCGAAATAGTGCCTCACCTCCTCGCAGAAATTCCCCGGTAACTCTTGCAGTGATGCCGTATTTCGTTCCTTGTACAAGATCTCCCAGAGCTTCTCTATGTCCATTGCACTTTCTCTCTAAAGAAAGAATCTTTACTAAGAACAAATAATTTTCGTTTCTTTTTCACTTAATCTCCGCAACACCCCTGCACATAAAATACAGTGCTGCATGCTCAGGCACCGAGGCAATCTCGCCTTCTTCCACCCTATATCTTTCACCTTTAAGCGTTATCGAGGAGTCCCGTACAACTCTTACCTCGACCGGCGAATCCCCGAATACCACAGCATCCTCTACAGGGTCGAACTCTTTAAATGTTTCGATCCTCACGGGTTTTACCTCCAAACTCGATTTCCCGTGGAGCGAGGTAGGCAGCCGTATAAGCCTCTTTATGTCTGCTGTGACAGGTTCATCTACTCTATCCGCGGATTTGACACGGACGGTAGTTGTTACCGTTTTTGTTATTCCTTCCCAGATTGGCTTAACGAACTCGGGGATTAGACCACGTTCTATTCGATTCATCACGGTCTCATCCTTTGCAATTCTTATTATCTCCTCTGCCTTCTTCCGTTCTAGCTCTCCAACGTTTTTTACCACTTCGATCGCACGTTCGTCTTCCATCTCCGCTATTTCATGAAGAAAATCGATTAATCCCTTAAGAAGCCGTTTGCCCCATCCTTCTGGTCTCAACAAAAACCCTATTTTCAGTTTTTCACCGCTAAATTTCTCCTTCTTCAAATCCTTGACTTTAAATATATCCATATCGAGCCCTGTTGCCATGACGTAATCAACAATCTCCCTTCTTTCTCTGCTTCCAAGCCCCCGCACCTCTTCTGTTTTTATATGGATATGATAACCCCTCGAGCCTGAAAATACCAGTTCTATATCCTCTTCACCAAATCCAAAATCGTTGACCAAGAAATCAATCAGTTTCACCGTTTCTTCTTTCACGCGCTCTAACATCTCCTCATAAGAATAGCGCTTGAATTCTACCTCACTTATGATATGATCCGCATCGAGGTCAAAAATCAAGTCAGCACCAATCAAGCCCTTCTTTACCATATCTGCTGCAGGATATTGGTAAAGGGCTGAGGAGTAATATGCGTGAGCAGGGGCATTATCCCGAAGGAAACCCACGACGTCGGCCTTCGCAGTAAACGATTTATGCCTTCGCATCACGAGTTTTGTGGGAAAGTACTGGTCAAAGAGGACAAAGCCCCACTCTCGCATCCAGAAATCCTTCGGGAGTTCTATCCTCGCCCGGCTATAATACTCCTTAAATTTGCGCTTCACAAATAGTCGCGTCTCCTCTTTCATTTTTCCTACTGTAACGCTGATGAATTTATACCGAGGAGATAATTTTTCAGTGAAGGAAATCTTGAATTAAATTTTCACTGGTCATTTCCTGTGGCTTATCTATTCCCAGCAGAAACAAAACTGTTGGCGCGATATCCGAAAGAATTCCCCGAGGTCTGAGTTTAATCCCCTTATAATCTTTCGCAACGTAAATGAATTCTACGGGATTGTTCGTATGGCTTGTTTTAGGCAGCCCCGTTTGGTAATCCATCATCTCCTCGACATTCCCATGATCCGCTGTTATGAGGGCTACCCCATCATGTGCCAGGATTGTATTAACTACTGCACCCACGCATTCATCTACAACTTCGACCGCTCTCTTTGCCGCTTCATAATCGCCCGTATGACCAACCATGTCACAGTTTGCATAGTTTAAAACGATCAAGTGGTAGACCTCGGATTCTATCCTCCTCATCACTTCCTCAGTAACATCAAAGGCGTTCATCTCAGGATATTCGGCAAACATCGCAGGGTCATACATGCTCTTAATCTCAATTTGCTCTTCGTTTGGAAATGGCTCGATCCGTTTACCATTAAAGAAAGAGGTTACGTGCCTGAATTTCTGCGTCTCTGCAATTCGGAGTTGTCTTAACCCCTTTTCACTTATTACCTCCCCCAAAATATTAGCCATCTCTACACCTTCCGAGATCGGTCCCATCATGTAAAAGGGGAAGGTATCATAGTACCGCGTGAGGCCACAATACACGATGTCTAACTTCTTCCACCTCTCTCCAGGATATTCGTCCTCAAGAAAAGCCATCGTCAGTTGGATCGCTCTATCCTGTCTGTAATTACAATGAATGACTGAATCACCATCTGTGATGCCGGAAAAAGTGCCAATGATCGAGGGAGGGATGTACTCATCGGTCATCTGTCCGCCATCGGGTGTTTTGTCTTCATTATATGCTCTTCTCACCGCTTCTTCTGCACTGCTCACCTTGATACCCTCTGCTTTTGTCAGGGCGTTATAGGCTTGAGAGGTCAAATGCCAGTTCTTTCCACGGTCCATAGCGTAATAGCGACCCATCAAGGTAGCAATTGCGCCTGCTTGATCTTCCTCTATCTTCTCATTTACGATGCGGAGGAATTCTAATGCACTCCTTGGCGCGGTATCCCTTCCATCAGAAAAGAAATGGATATATATCCGTTTTACACCCTTCTCCTTCGCATAGCTCATTATAGCAAAGAGATGATCTTGATGCGCGTGGACGCCAGCATCCTGGATAAGTCCCATGAGATGCAGCGATGAGTTATTCGACGTGCAGTTATTAACGGCTCTCTGGAAGCAAGAACTTGAAAAAAACGACTTGTCCTCTATTGCCTCGTTTATCCTCGTTATCTCTTGCTTTACTACCCTCCCTGCACCCATATTAAGGTGACCAACTTCGGAAGAACCCTGATACCCTCGAGGTAGTCCGACAGCGGTTCCTGCCGCCTCTAAGATTGTGCTGGGACACCTTTTTAAAAATGAATCTATGTGAGGAGTGTGCGCATTTGCCACTGCGTTATAGCTTGAATTTGGATTTATACCCCATCCATCTCTAATTATAATAACAATATTTTTCTTCATGCTACAGAAACGAAATTATTTGCTTCGCTAATAGTATACCATTAATACAAATGACACCTCGTGGATATAAAATCGTTACGACGTAGGAATTTGAATTCTATTTGATTCTCAAAATGAGATACGTGAAAGAAAGAGCAAGCTTTAATGCGGATGTAGACCTGAAATCTGAATTTAGGGGTGCGCTCATCGGCAGTGCGGTAGGAGATGCAATAGGCGCTCCTGTGGAGGGATGGAGCATGGAGATGGTGAGTTCGATGTACAGCGAGGAGAAGGGGTGGAAAATGATTTACGGTCGCTACACGGACGACACGGAGATGATGATAGGGGTCGCGGAGTCTTTAATCGAGCATAAAGGCTTCAATGGTGCGGATATGGCACGTAGGTTCATTCAGAATTATGATGCGACGAGGGGATATGGTCCGGGGTCGAAAGCGGCATTAAAAAGGATACGGGACGGAGAACGTTGGGACGAGGCGTCGGAGAAACTGTTTGGTGGCGAAGGCTCGTACGGAAATGGTGCTGCGATGCGAATCGCCCCAATAGGGATCTTGTATTATGATAATGCAGATACGTTGAGGGAGATAGCGTATAAATCAAGCCATATCACTCATTCTCACGAGCTTGGCAAAGAGGGAGCGGCTTTACAGGCTTTTTCCATCGCCTTAGCGGTTCGTGGACAAAAGGAAGGTATGTTGTCCGCCCTGAAAGAGTTTGTCAAAAATGACGTGTATAAGGAGAAGATAAGAAAGATAGCAATTCTTTTGGATAAAGATGCTTCCAAAAAGGAGGTAATATCTGAATTGGGTAATGGAGAAGCGGCTTTTAACTCTGTACCTACCGCTATTTACTCCTTTCTTCGCTTCGATAAGTTTGAGGATAGCGTGGTCTATGCGGTAAGTTTGGGTGGCGATACTGACACTATTGGGGCTATGACGGGTGCGATAAGTGGTGCTTATTATAGCGAAGGAGCAATTCCCACCGAATGGGTGGAGAAGTTAGAAGAGGGTGAAAAAGGTAAGAGTTATATAAAGCGGTTGGCTGAGGAGTTATATCACCTCAAAGAGTTATAACCTATACGGCTAATAAAATTAGGTATGAGTTATGAGATGATATTCAAAGCATTGGGTAGTAAAACGAGAGTGGAGATGTTGAAACTGTTGATGAGGAAGGATTATCATGTAACAGGTCTCGCAAAGGCATTGGGCATATCAGTGCCCGTTGCTGCGAAGCACGTCAGAATTTTAGAGGCGGCGGAGCTGCTGGAAAGTACGAAATTCGGTAAGACGCACGTGTTAAAGGTGAACAAAGAAAAGCTGTATGAAGTGATGGAGACGTTTAGTGAGGAATATGAAATAGAAGTTCAGAAAGGAACAAGCATATTGGATGCGTTAAAGGAAGTTGCGGGGATAGGGATAAAGAAAATCGGGGATAAAGAATTCATTGCATCAATAGACAATGAAGAGGGTTTTTACATATATGAGGTGGATGGCAAATTCCCAACCATGCCGATCAATGAGTATAAGATGGAACAAGGCGGAGAGATAGAAATAAAACGGTTAGTTCCTGTCCTTAAGAAGCGAGTAAGGGTAACTGTACCTAGAAAAAGGTAACAAGAAAATGCAAATGTTAGCTAGGGAGTATTTGACGATATGAAAAACTTTTTTGGATTTATTGCCATAGGTGGAGAATGTGCATCGGCTGGCCCGTGCTAAACATGACCCGTAAGAGGTC
>JASEFB010000062.1 GCA_030019325.1 archaeon
ATGTGTTCATTATTCCCTCAGGTTCTACCTATGGGTTAACTTGCGGAGTTACGGTATATAATAACCAGCATACTTTCAACTCCCCGAAGTGGTGAACGATTGCTCTGAAGGTCTGGCCTATGCCTCTCAATGCGTAGAGTTTATTCAACCCTTCTACATCTTCGAGTCCTTCTACAGAGTCTATCATTTTTATGACTTTTTCCTTAGTCTCATTTGTCTTGCTGATTGATACTATAAGACCTTTATACTTCTTCTTGAGGGCATCAAAGCTTTGTATCACGGCTTTTAAGCGCTCCCTACTTCTACTTTCCGCCCAAGAATAAATGAGAATTGGGAAGACTAATGCTACTAATGCAATTGTAACTATCATCATCGCATTGTATGCACCATACAGTTGACTTAAAAGATCAGATGCCACATTAATCATTAACGCGAGAATAATGGAAGTTACTATTAGGCTGTATATTGGGTGTATTTTTAAAAAATTGAAAAGCTCATCAAATGCTCTGTTCATAACATTCTCATAACTCCCAAAGTTGGATTACATATTGTATTTGTATAGCTTGATAAAAAAGAAGATGTGCCTTTTGGATGATTCCCTATGGACTTGATAGAGCCTAGCCCTACTCCCCCATCTTCACCCAACTCACGCCCTCCTCATCTTCGGTCACCCGCAGCACATACTCCATATAATCCTTCACGTCCTCTATGTGCGTGATTAAAAATATCTGTCTGAACTTCTTCGAAAGCTCATTCAATGCGAGAATAATATTCCGTTTCCGGAAGGCGTCCTGTGAGCCAAAGATCTCATCGAGAATGATAAAATTTGTTTGGATCGCACTCCGTTCGGCAACCACTGCGGAAATCGCAAGTCTGAGGCAGAGATTTGCTAAGTCCTCCTCCCCGCCTGAGAACCTGTTTATCTCATACGGTGTTCCCTCGTCATAAATGAAGACATCATAGTTCTCATCCAGCTCCAACGCGCTGTATTTACCGTCCGTTAACCGTCTCAGCATGTCTGATGCATAATCAGAGAGCATCGGACGAATCCTGCCGACCATGTACACCTTGAAGTCGTTCATGAGTTTTTCTAGCAAGCTCAGATACAGTATCTCAGTCTCTTCTTTCTCTTTCTCCTCCAGTAACCTCTTTTGCTCCTCCAGTTCTTCTATGAGACGCTCTATATCTCTGCATAGGTTCTCAAACTCGTTTCTCTTCCCCAAAAGCTTGAGCTTCAATTCGTTTAATTCCTCCTTCTTCCGTTCGTATCTCGCCCTCTTCTCATCATATTCCTTCTTATCAAATGCTAATTCTTCTATCTGCCTTTGCAGGACCGTTATATTCTCCGATGTTGTGCGTTCCAATTCACGTAACATTCGCAGATTATTTTCAACCTCTTCAATCCTTCCTATCTCCGCTCGTAACCCAAGTATCTCCCTATAAACCACTTCAAGATCCTTTATAGCGGAAATAACCTCTTTATAAGCATTATCATCAAATTCCAGAGCCATGAGGGGTTTCAAATCGCTCTTTATCAACTCAAATTCCTTCTTCCAGCGCTCTAACTCACGCTCTTCATGCCTTATTTTCACTTCTAATTCCTTTTTCGTGCTCATTCGTTTTTCAAGCTCGCTTACCTTCATGATAACTTCTTTATATCTTTTTTCATCAAACTTCACAGCCTCGAAAGGTTCTAAATCTCTTGTTATCCCCTTTAACTCTTCTCTCCATCCTCTCAATTCCCTTTCGTCGTGTTCTATCTCTACGTCCAATGCTCGCATCTTAGTTACACGTTTATCCAGCTCTTTATCCTTCTGTATAAGCACTTCCTCCTCACGTTCCAAAGAAGCAAGTTCCTCTTTTTTACTTTTGTATTCAGTAAAAATCGAATGGAGTTTTCGCGTTTTGGTTTGTATCCCCTCATGGATCTTCTTTACGAGCCCTTCGTAATCTAATCCCAATTTCCTTTCACACATCGGGCATTCGCCCTCAGGACCCAAATCCTCTATTTCCTTCTTCTTTCCCTTACTCTCTTCTATCTCCTTCTTATGCTCTACTATCAGTGATTTAAAAGCGCCGAGCGAAGAATGTATAATCTCCTTTTGTTTCTGTACCTCATCTATCCTCCCCTTCACCACTTCCACCTGCTCCTCTACGCCTTCAAATTCTTTTCTCTCATCTTTCAATCTCCTTGCTTGCTCCTCCCTGTCTCCAATTTCTAGCATTGTTTTCTCTTTTCTTCTCATTAACTCTTCCTTCTGCCGGTTTCTCTCTTTTATCTCTTCTATTTCTTCCTTGATTTGCATTTGCGCTCCATAAACCGCTTCTACACCTTCAAATTCTGCACTCTGCTGTTTCAACCCCCTTATGTTCTCCTCACGCGTTTGGAGCTCCAGCGAGGTTTTCTCTTCTCTTTCCACTAACTCGAGCTTGCGTTGATATTTCTCTCGCAACGAATCGAGTTCCTCCTTCTTCTCCCTCATCTGGAAGTAGTGCGCTTCTTTATCAGCAATTCTTTCAAGCTGTTCTTTCTTTACAAACAAATCGGTGAGCTCCTTTTTCCTCTCGTCCCTCCGCGTCCTCACATTCTCCAGGTCACTTCTCCTCTCGCCGAGATTAGTGCTCAACGCTACGTATCTCTCATAGGTTCTCGTGGCGATCTCCAAATCTTCCTTTGATTCCCCCACCTCTTTCTCTTTAACACGTGTAGAGGCTTCTATATCTTTTATAATCGGTAAAAGTGCCTCTTTAGCGTTCTCCGCTTCTTCTCGTTTACTTGTAAGCACATCTATCTTCCTTCTGCCTTCTTTATCCACAGTTGCTGCTTTTATACCCTCTATCCGCTTCTCTTTCCCCCTCTTATCCTCCCTTATCGCCTGTATACTCCTTTCTATCCGCTCTATGCCAAGCATACGGAGCACAAGCTTCTTCCTCTCCGCGGCTCGCATAGCTGAGAGCGCATTCAACTCCTTCTGCCGTGCGAAGACCGAGGTGAAAAAAGACAAGTAATCCATACCGATTTTTTCCTCTATAACCGCGGTGACCTCATCGGCATTGTCCGTTATGAGTTTTCTATTGATGACGAGACGTGCTTTTGGCACTAAATTCTTGCCTACCATCTCTCTTACTACTTCATACCTATCACCATCCAGCTCAAAGTCCAAGGCAACGCTGCACGGCTCGTGGGGCGATGCACCCTCCCTCTTTATCTGCTCTTTGGTTGTCCGAGCTGCATGGTGGCCAAATAAAACCCAGCCTATCGCCTCCACCAGGGTGGTCTTCCCAACACCATTTAACCCGATAATCCCTATAACGCCATCCGGGAACTCAACAGACGTATTTTTATATTTCCGGTAATTCCTCAGCGTGAGCGATTTTAAGAGCATTTCACCATATACTTAGCTCCCTTTCCAATCTTATTTTCTGTTCATCCCTTTAACAGTTTTTCGTAATAGGTGTTCTGGTGAATAGGATGTTAAACACAGTTGACCATTCCATTATCTAAGCGTTCCTGTTTTCTGCACCTTCTTCCAATTCCCCGGATGCCTTCTGCAATGCCCTTCTGCTCGCCACTTTGTATGCCTTTGGCAGCAACGATACGAGATTGACTTTGCCAACGGAGAAAGGAACATCTCCCAGTCTTTTAAGAATTGCATTCTCTACCTCTGGAGGAGCAGGATTCACGGAAAACGAATCCAACGCATCACCCGCTTGCCAGAAAGAATCCAGACATTCCTCCAAAGGTCTGACTTTCTCGCCAGAGATGGAAACAGCGGTTTCGGTTATCGCTTCGCTTTTTTCTTCCGCAGTTGCGGCAGCAGCACGCTTTTCACGAAGAGCATCAATAATCTCCCCCTTTCTTCGACCACGGAGTTTGAAGATAAGAAACGGGTCTTCGTCAAACCGTTCTGCCAGGAGGTAATAAACTGCGGCGATATGTTTGCATGGATTAGCCCAATCGGGGCATGAGCACTCGGTCTTGAGTTCTTTCTTCGATGCAGGAAATAGCGATACTTTGGCTTCGCTAAAAGCATCCTCAATATCGAGCGGCATTTCGCCTGAAAGCAACTTAGCTGCAAATATCGCTTTCGATGCCATTGCATCTGTTACATTGTCCCAATCGGGTTCAGAAATCGGGTCCAATTGAATTCTGACTTCGTATGGTTTTGCTCATGTGCCCTGAACCTTAGCGGTAACAATGCCTTTCTGGACGTCAATTGAGATTACCTGTCCTTTACGAGCATAAGAGCGTCCCCGGCTCAGTCTTGCACCCATATCGAAGGATTCAAGCACGTCAATCCATCGTTTTGACCACCAGGTCTCACCAATTGCGCCTCGTTTGCTCTTCGCTCTTATGCCCTCTTTCACTTCTTTCGGTTTCGCAGGTTTGTAATAGCCCCAATAGCTGTTCCAGCCCATTTTTTAATCACCCCCTATCGCATCACGACTCAACGTGAATACCTCTTTGAGCTGCTCTGTTGATAATTCCGTGAGCCAAGCCTCACCAGTGCCGATAATAGAGTCTGCAAGCTCCTTCTTCTGCTCTATCATCTGGTCTATGCGCTCTTCAAGCGTGCCGATGCAAACGAACTTATGAACCTGAACATTTTTCTTCTGCCCGATGCGGAAGACGCGGTCCGTTGCCTGATTCTCAACTGCTGGATTCCACCACCGGTCAAAGTGGAAAACATGGTTCGCAGCAGTCAGGTTGAGTCCAAAACCGCCCGCTTTAAGCGAAAGAATAAATAGCGGCGGACCGTAATGGTCATTCTGGAACCGTTGGATCATAGCATCTCGCTGCTTCTTTGGTGTGCCCCCGTGCAAGAATAGCGTCTCGCACCCTAACTTCTCCTGTAAATAGTGCCGCAACATAACACCCATTCCCGCGAACTGCGTAAAAATAAGCGTTTTGTCGCCTTCTGCAAGCACCTCCTCAAGCATCTCTTCCACTCGAGCAAGCTTCCCGGAGCGACCTTCTAAGATACTACCATCCTGGAGGAACAACGCAGGGTGATTGCAGATTTGCTTCAGCTTCATTAGAGTAGCGAGCACCAGTCCTTTACGTTCGATTCCTTCGGACTGCTCTAGTCTTTCCATCATCTCCGCAACAACAGCTTCGTAAAGCGAAGCCTGCTCTTTTGTAAGGTTGTAGTAAACGTTCATCTCCATCTTTTCAGGCAAATCCTTGATGATCTTGGGGTCGGTTTTCACACGCCGAAGGACAAAGGGCTGAATTATGCGACGAAGCATCTCGGCACGCTCTTTCTTTCTATATCTCTCGATGGGCAAAGCGAAGTTCGTGCGGAAATCTCGTGCGGATTTCAGGTATCCGGGATTGAGGAAGTCCATGATAGACCAGAGTTCAGACAGACGGTTTTCTACGGGTGTCCCGGTGAGTGCGATTCTGTGCTCTGCTTTGAGCTTCCTTATCGCTTGCGTCTGTTTAGCAGCCGGATTTTTTATATTTTGTGCCTCGTCCAGCACGACGTGCTGCCAGTGAACCGTGGAAAGCGTATCTTCGTCTCGATGCGCCAGTGCGTAAGTGCTGATGACGAGGTCGTGCTTCTTTGCTTCCATCGCGAAGATTTTGTCCGTAAGTCTATCGGCGCCGTGATGAACCATGACTTTTAGCGATGGTGCGAAACGTTCAACCTCTTTTTGCCAGTTGCCCACCACTGACATGGGACTGATTAGAAGTGTTGGTGCCAGCTTCTTCCTTCGTTTACCGGAGCGTTCATGCAGAAGAAGGGCGATCAGCTCGATCGTCTTCCCCAAACCCATGTCGTCCGCTAAGCAGGCGCCAAGTCCGAATTTATTCATGTATGCGAGCCATGAGACGCCTTTTACCTGATAAGGGCGGAGCTTGCCGCGGAAGGTTCGCGGCGTCTCAACAGGTGTTATTTCAGCACCTTCAGAGAAACTGCTTAGCATATCTTCGAGCCAGCCCTCTGTCTCCACTTCCACTACGGGAAGACCCAATTCTGTTTCCACATCCTCAGTACCTGCACCCAATCCAAGTTGTATCGCCTCGCTCAAAGTCATTTCGCCGCCATCGTGCTTCTTTTTGAAGAATTCGATGGCAGTTTCCACATCCTCAGGTCGCAATTCCACCCACTGTCCTCGTACTTGAATCAAAGGGGCCTTCAAACCGGCTAACTGCTCTAATTCGACTTCAGAAAGCGTTTCGTCGCCCACAGCAACTTCCCAGTCATAAGCGATGATACCTTTAACGCCAAGAAGCCCGGAAGTTACCACTTTGCCACTTCCATCTGGTGCAGATGCAGGCTTCAGCTTGAGTTTTACGCCAATACGTGCGCCCGGCTTCTCCCACCACGATGGGAGAAGTACGCCGAAACCACTCTGTTCCAGAAGTGGTGCCGACTGTCGCAAAAAGGAATAAGCCTGCTCTGCGTCCAGCTCCAGTCCTACGGGACGTGCGGTTTGCAAACTCATCTCAATAGCGGGAAAAACTAGGGATGCTTTTCCGAGGTCGGCAAGTAATTGTTCCTGCGGGTTTTCAAACCTCCGTTTGAGAAAAGTAAGCGTGCTCGACCTCGTTTTCCAGACCTCCTCCGCTGGGACCAGTAGACTCCGGTCGTCCTTTGCCTGGAGAAGAAAACGAACCTTCCATCTCTCACCATTTTCTTCTTCGCCTGAATCTGAAGGTGGTTCAAGTCTAAAGCAAGTGCGAAACGGTGCATCCGGTGCGGCGGGTCGAAGTTGAGCGAGCCATGCCTGAATCTCAGTGGAAAAGGAGTTTAATTCCTCAGGTGACGCCACAAGAACAGGATTATCAGTTGAAAGAGCTTGAAGCCATTGCTCCGGCAAGGGGAGAACTTTTGGACGGCGACCACGACGAGGAGGGAGTAGCGAAGTAGATGCTAAGCTTTTGCGTATAAACGCGTCAACGGTTCGGTTGACAAAACTCAAGGCCAGGTCTGTCGATGATGACATCGGCGATTTATCTTTGTCCGAGAATGCTCGACAGCTTGGTGGCATCGCCTCTGACAGCGTACGCACGCGTTCTGAGTCCTCTTCAGTAATAACCACCACCCATGCTGCAGCCCGAAAGTCTTGCTTACCGGCTTTGATTGAGGGTATAAACTGCTCTCTCGCAATAAGTTCAAGTGAGAACTTGGCTACTTCAATCCAGAATCGTAAGGAACTACCGAAGGCAAAGCCATGAGGGGGCTGTTCTGGCAGTCCGAGTAAGAAATCAAATGCTAAATAGGGGTCGTTGAAAGTCAAAGTCTCAATATTCCAACCCGCTAACCCAGTTGCTTTTTCAGCACTGTAATCCCCTTCTCGGATCAGCCACGGTGACGGCAGCGGACCGTTTTGTGTTGAGGGTAAGAGGAACGTTTTCGTTTCAAACTTTATGATAGTTTGATCAAGATGCTTCGCAGACTTTAGATAAGTTTGATCGGAAATGCTCTCTATAACTTCCCTCAACTTATCTCCGGCGAGAGATAAAGGATGTGCTTTTATTTTGTGCTTCTTAGGCTTCCGACCACGACTTCTTGGGGCTGCTACTGGCAGGGTGGAAGATTCAGCCCAGAGATAAAGTCTGTCTTTGTCCTGAGTCCAGAAGCTTCAGCAACCGTTATCTGCATGGGTTCGAACTTTTCTATCTTTTTAAGCAGTTTTTTGCCGATAGAACTCCCGATGAGCGGCAATTTAACTGCATTAAGCGCTTTCAACATCGTTTCGGCATCTTCGAGTATCTTGCCCGATACGTAATCTTCCACTTTCGCCATACCTCATCAATCGCCTTTAAGCCACCTAATGGTTTATACCTTAATTTATCTTCTCCTATTCTTTCTTATCCAATTTTCAATACGGACGAAATTTCGACTAACTCCTTATCCAATCTCTCACTCCTTCCATTTACTAAAACGTCCTCAATGACTTTGGCAATATTATCTCCTACGCCGGGAATCTCTCTCAATTTTCCTCTCCTATAAACATCCCTTATGCTCTCGTTCAAGTTTTCTATCGCATTCGAGGCTTTGTGATACGCCCACGCTGAATAGGGATTTGCCGATTTAAACTCTTTTAAAAAAGCCATTAGTAATAAAAGAGTTGCCACCTCGAGATTATCTCTATCGTAACTTTCTGTTGGTATCAAAGCTTTCTGTTTCGGGTGTCTTTCAAAACCCGGTGGTGGAATGTAATTCTTTATCTTGTATTTCTTGCAAAACTCGAATGCGCATCTATTCAACCTCAGAATATAATCTTTTGGAGGACTCTCCTGCTCGCCATATAAGTTCTCATATCTCTCCACGAGTTCAGGAAAATTTGTTTTTAATAATTCAAAGAATCTTATGCGCTGATTGCTCCTTAAGGTCATTCCTGCGCCAATGAGAATATATTCTGCCTGTTTTGATGCTCTTTTGATCACTTCCTCAATATTGCCAGGGTTGTCTAAAAGATATGGCACGATGGGTGTAAAGTTGACACCTGCTTGCACACCCGCTTCATTTATGTTCTTAACGGCTTCTAACCTCCTCTCCGGAGAAGGGGCAAACGGTTCCAGGTAGGGCAACAACTTCTTATCAAAGGTTATAATTGTTAAGGAAACCGTGCACCATGTTTGTTTTGCTATTTCTTTCAGTAAATCAACATCTCTCAAAACCAAATCGCTTTTAGTACCAATATGAACAGGAAACTCATGCTCCGCTAAAATCTCCAAAATCTTTCTCGTCAGTCCATATTTTTTCTCCGCGGGCTGATAAGGGTCAGTAACGCCAGATATCACTACAACGTCGGGTTTGACCTTTTTAACCTCTTTTTCTAAAACTTCAGGAGCATTCTTCTTTACATAGATGATCCGCGAAAAATCCCCGTAATCTGCATGCACAAGATATTTCTCGGTTATGGCATCGCAATAGTTACAGGCGAATTGGCAGCCGCGATAAGGATTGAGATTATAGCGATTCCAGAACCAATTGTCTCTATACTTCTGTCTTTGTAGAACGCTCTTGGCTTCGATTTCAATGAATTTCGTCATGTTATCAGCTTATAATAGCTAAGATTTCAGTTTGCTTTTCTTTTGACAACTTCTTCATCCCTCTTTGATAATCCATCTTCCATCCTTATCCGGATTTGCTTTTGCCCGTCTTGTTAAAAACTCAGCCACCTCATCAGGATTCTTCTTTGTTATTTCTCTCAAAACCCACGACACCGCTTTCTTTATGTCCTTTTCATTATCTTCCATAACCAAATCAAGAATCGTGAAAACCTCATTTGTTGTTTGAGCCTTCTTATATCCTCGCAAAGTTACCACTCCAAAACGTCTGATCCATTTATTCTCGCTCTTAATCCATTTTTCAGAGAGAGGCAAAACAAGTTCTGGATTGGAATACACTATTGGCTCCACTCCAAACATGGCAAGGTTATCACAGACTGCCCAGTTATCAAGATCGGGCAATACTGAAGCGATGAAATCTAAGCAAATATCTGGATTCTGTGGACCAAACTTCTCCAGGCATTTCCCTGCTAGCTGTCTTGCTTCAAAAGAACCTTCGTTCCAGATAGTTTCTAACAAAAGTTTTGCTTTTGTTGGTTCTTTCTGGATAAATTTTCCTATCTCGGCAGCTACTACTCTCAAAATAGGAAGTGGAACTCCAAAAAACTTTCCAGTATCTGGAATGATCCTCTGGTAATTTTTTGTTGCGTCTTTATCCACATAGAATTTAAGGAGTCCCTGCAATCCTTTTGTAAACTCCGTTGGCTTCTCTGCTTTTTCAAGCAATTCCCTTGTTCTCTCTTGGATTTGTGATTTATCCATATTTATTCTCTCTTATGCGCAATCGCTACAGATTAATCTTGCCATCTTGTTGCTACGGTTTTAAAGATGCTACTTTCTGCAAATGTATTTCATAGCCTTCCTTGGCTTTCTGCGCTTGTTCCTCAACCCATTTCTCAAATCCTATTTCCTTAAATCTCTTATACCTGTCCATCGTGTCAGAGTCGGCAACGTCCTTAAATTTGGAACATGGCAACTCTTCACAGTCAAAACAGATACGCAATCCTTTTTCAAAACAGCATTTCCTTACCTCACACCAAGGCGGTCCCCCACCTTGTTGGCACCCTGGGCATTTTGCATTCTCGATGAACCATTCTAATCCTTTCACAAATTGCTTGAAATCGAACGCACCCTCGGATCGAAATTCGAACCCGTAAAGATCTGCAAATTCCCTCATCTGCTTGGCTGTTTCAACAATTAGTCCATTATACTGTCCACAGCCACCACAATAATCACCGCATGGTGCCACTAAGTCGTATTTTTCCATTTTCTAACCTTCCTATCTTTATCTATTTTGGATATCAATGATAAACATATTTCGGCTAACGGCGTGTATCTGAAGTCACCTATCCAGTTCTTTCTGACCACCGAAATAGTTTGCGTAGCGATCCGTGGTGGTGATTCAGTAGCCAGACGACGATCCAGCCGAATAAGAAATTTGAGGATGTTACTTCTACCAAGTGAGCCATTCGAATTGCTTCTAGCATAAACTCCGTCGGCACTAAAAGAAGAGACCCCATCAGCACCGAGAATAGCAGGGCTACTGCCAGTCCAGCCTCCCACAAGCGCCCTCCATCATTCGGATTACCGGCAGTGCCAAAGCCGCCCAAATAATCCCTCTTACCATTTGGAACGGAAGTATCCACGCAGGTAGCTGGAGGTCAGCGTAATACTCCTGGAATGCCTCGCCTGCGAGAGGCATAAAGACGAACATGCCAAACGAGATGTAAATGAACACATAGATAACCGCAATCAATATCAGCTTCCAAATCCATTCCGTCCAAGGCATGACAAGTCTCCGGCTGTGTTCCTGCGATTCCTCGACCCCTTTCATCTTTCCGTGGATCAGAACGGCTAATGACGAAAAGAGCGCTGCGGTAATGGCCCCATTCAAGAACAGCTTGGGCGTTTCCTCTACTGGCACTATGTCTTCGAGATACTGGAGAAACACGACAGTTTCGATCTGAGACAAGAACGTCATCACGCCATAGAACACGAAGAACATCGTTATGATAAGTCGCCAGCCGATCCATCGAGATCGGATGATTGGATAGCTTAGGACGATGGTCTGAAGAGCGCACACGATCAGCAGAGCCACCGTCGCACCCATCGGATCGGCGGTTTGTGTGGAACCCGTCAAACCAACCGCCACTGAGGCTATCGAATAACAAACGAACAGAAGGAAAGTCAAGACGACTATCCTCAGTCCAAGCATAACTGTTGTTTTCGCGCTCATTGAATTCCTCCTTGCCTTAGGTGATTTCGGCTAACGTTCCGAGCGTATCTGAAGTTCCCCGAAGGGGAATTTTGGCGGAGTGCCGAAGGCACGACGCCAGATACGCTCTGTTGTGCGAAGTTGCTAAATATGATATTTCATCCACCATTCTTTCCTCTTTTC
>JASEFB010000063.1 GCA_030019325.1 archaeon
CTTGGGATTTGGTAGTATTTGACATTGGGATTTATTGTCCAGCTATACAAATACCGGAGTTTTAACAGGGGATAGGCTAGAATAATCGAAATCCCGATAAGATGGAGTATCCCAAATACCACAAACCCCTCTCTCAGAAAGATCCAGCTCGTTAAGGTTATGACCAGACCCCATGAAAAGATCTTTACACCACGCTTGAGATATTTTGGGTATAACGTTCTCCCTGTCCTCTGTGTTTTGGTAGCTCGTGAAAAACTCAGCGTGAGTGAGATGCCAACCAAAAGAAGAAAGATTGCAGCGATTGCGCGCGCAAAGTATAACCAAAAACCAAATTGAACATTGAGATTATACGCACCAAAATAATCCAGATCATAATGTATATGGTAACCGATCATCATGATTATCGCAACTCCGCGTAAAAGATCAATCTCCCAAAATCGCTCTTCTAAATTCTGGCCCATGAGAATCGAGATGCAAATGCGAAGCTAAAACCTTTTCCTAAACGTTTTGGTGCAGTTCAGGAGTCCACCAGCCAACGTAACAATGACAATTGGATAAAAAACCGTTGAGATACCAAAACTGTCACTGACCACACCCATGAGTGGCCGGGAAATCGACCCGAAGCCGAACCCGGCTAACATTAACAAGCCAAATGCCACTCCTGTTTTTGACAGCTCGATTTCCTTGCTTATTGTACTTATTATCGCAGGAAGAACCGCTGGGAAAATCAAGCCCGCGAGTGCTAACGCAAGAATGGCCCAGAAGAGAGGGAGAAAAGGAACGATAAAAAAGAGCGGGGCAACGAGGAAAAACCCAATAGCCATTACTTTTTGCTCGCCCACAAAGTCGGCTAAATGGCCACCGACAAGTTTACCTAAGGCACCACCAGCGGTAAAGACAGAGGTTATTACCACTGCGAACTCAGGACTTAATCCTTTTGCTTCATTCAGGAAAATAGGGATAAAAGTCAGTGCACCACCGATAACAAACCCAAAGAGCCCCTCTGTCAGGTAAACTCTTCGTATCGAACTCGTCCTTATCATCTCGCGAAGAAAAGCTTTTAAGGTATGAACATGAGAATTAGCATCGGTGTTTTGCTTTGTTCTTTCCACTTTAAAGTTTCCGCCCCTCCGTTTTCTGAAAAGTAAGAAGGCGATAAATAGTGCTGGAACTGCCAAAAATAGGTAAACGAACCGCCACTCGTAGTAATAAGAAATAAATCCCGCTATTAAGGGCGTTATAGCAAGTCCTATGCTCGCACCGGTCTCGTGTACGCCATATGTTTTCCCCAGGCGGGCTTTGAATGATCGTGCGATGTGAGACAGCGCAGAGGGATGATAGAAACTGAGAAAGAAGCCCATTGCGATAAAAACAAGGGTAACGGCTAGAAAATCCCGAGAGAGCAGGAGAAGAGCTGAGAGAAGAGCAGTAGAGAGGAAGCCGAACCTTATCAGCCTTAGTCCCTCAACTCTATCCGAGAGCAGACCTGCCGGAATGCTTCCCAACCCAATAGCTGCTGCAAACGCAAAGGAGAGCATACCTACCGCAGTGTTCGTTAAGTGAAACTCCTCCTTTACTAATAGTGACAGCGCGGGGAGTGCAACAGCCATGATGTGCATTAAGCCATGTGATGCCGTCAGAGGTAAAAGTGTAAAAGTGGAAGGTGTGGTCCTTCCTGGTTTCATTAATAATCACTCCTTAATTTGCCTGATAGGTTTTGTACTGTTTAAATATAAAAAATCACGTTTTTGCATCAACTAAACCCTTACAGGTAAGCCCTTACAGGGCTTGCGGGGTCAACGGGGCGGAGCCCCGTTTATCAGTAAGCCAGTTATGTACCTTTACTGCGTTCAGTGTCTCGCACATAATCTGTGATGACCCTTTTACCAGTTTTATTTCCAAGTTAAACTTTCGAGCGAAGTTCTTAACCGTTTGTGCGTATTCCCTTTCTTTTATGTCCGCTTTGGAATACCAGATCTTCACGACCCGGTAATAATGATTCTTCAGGATCTTTATTATGTGTGGCGTGTCAGCCGCTGCATGTCTGTTCATCCGTCCTGCTATGATATTGATAGAGGATTCTAAAATTACCTGTGGCTCCTTTATGAGTGCCGCCCCAACAGGAGTCATGAAAAACGTCCCTACTTCTTCGTTCAGCAACGCCTGAACCCTCTCTCTCCCAAGCGCAATTTCAATACAATTGTTCAATATCTCGCCTTTTTCGTCTCGCGGCATCACCACTGGAACAGGTGCCTCATTGAGTACGCGCTCCATTGCTCCCACAGAGCTTCCACACAGCCCGTAGCCTATTACAATAACATCCACCACCAAACCCATTCTCTTTATACTATCCTCAATCTCCACCAGTAGTTTGTCAGGATAATCATGCATCTGCAACTCCAGCACGTTAATAATCACGGAGTCGTTAAGGTTCCTCTCACGAATTTCCCGCGCTATCTTTTCCAGCGTCTTCTCTTTTACTACCAAACCGTCCTCAAGGAACTCACTCGAAAATCGGTCGATTAGTGTTTGATGCCGTACCGTTATCACCGAATTCGTGGTTTCCGGCAGCACAAAAAATACTTCATCCACACCGGATTCTCTAATCACCTCTTTTATCTCTCTTCTTAAAATCTCGCAGGTGATGATCCCGATGTGCATGATTTTAACTTCCCCTTCTCCTTATTTATTGGAGAAAAATGGATAAATGCGAAGTGAAAAATGCTACGTTACTCCTCCAACACTTCTACGCCGTATTCCTTCTCAAGAAAAGCAATGACATCCGCTCTGTTTATCCTCTGCTTATTCGGCAGCTTCCTTTTCTGTATCCGCCTCTCTTGTATCCTATACCCAGGCCTCTTTAACGAAACACACACATCCATTCCATATATCCCGACTTTAGGGTCGTAACGGATGCCAAAGTCGGTATGCTCTGCAATGCCAAAGGAAAAATTGCCGTACGTGTCAAACTGACTCTTTAGAAGTTTATTCTGTATTTTAAAACAGCGCTTAAGGAAATCCCGTGCACGCTCTCCTCGTAACGTGACTTTGCATGCAATAGCCTCGCCTTTTTTTATACCAAAGGGCTGTATGGTTCTCCTGGTCTTTCTCTTAATCGATTTTTGACCCGCGATGTGATTTAAAAGCTTCTCCGCTTTTGCTAACTTCTCACCACTTTCGCCCACACCCATGTTTATCACTACCTTCTCCACTTCTATTCTCCTCATCGGGTTTTCTGGCATTTCCTTTCTCTCCATTCGCGATTTTTGGTATTTAATTTAATATCCGCTAATATCTCGGATTTATGATGTACTCAATCCGGGGACCTCTATCTTCTCCTCGCCCACCACGAACACAGAATCCTCAACGGTCTCGAAACTCTCTCCTCCATCAAGGGGTTTTATCCGCACGATATTTGGCTGTGAACTTCGCACTATTTTTATCTCCTCTATTTCACCTGTCTGAGCAGAGTGCTTCCCGCCAATCACTACCACTTTACTCCCTTCCTCGTAGGCAAAGTGCTGCACTATCTCGTTATCGGGAATTGAAATCATCAACGAATCATGCGTTTGTATCCCCTCACCGGACTCTTCGGGGAGAATGTTTCTACCGTCATGCAAGTTCAGTTGTATCTTTCCTTCTTTTAACATCCGTTTCCCATCCACCCTGCATAGTTTTGTGGAGGCTTCTTCTTCACCTATTTCTACCAGCGATAAATTCCCCTTCTTGTCCAAGAGCACCATATAATACGCCTTCACGAGTGGAATGGAAAGAATGTCAAAGATACCAACAGCGAACTTTCGGTCTTTCCTCACCCTTCCATTGACTACCACGTTGCCTTCGTTCAGTATCCGCTTTGCCTCCCGACTATTATCCGCTAACTTCAGCATATCCCTTACAACCAAAAGCAAAGGCATGCTTCTATCCTTTGGATGCGCACCTGGTCGTGGTTTTACTGCCCAGTATGATACTTTTCTCTCTATTTTCCAGCTACGAGGTGCTGCGATCCGTTTTTGATGTTTTACCATTTTTGGTTTCGTTCTCCTCCATTCATTTATGCATAAGCGTGTTTTACCAAATCCTCTGCTTTTTCTTCAAACTCCTGTTGTGCTCTCGGTGTTGTAGTCGGCTTCACACTCTTAAGAGCGGCTTCAAAATGCTTCTTCTTTATTACCACATTCTTTACCGCTTCTTTCATGTGTTCCTCGGCTATTCCAGAAGCGATGAACTCACGCAAAGCAGCCATTACTGCTTCTTTAATTATAGCCGCTATATCTGCACCGACATACCGGTCGGTCCATTTCGCCAGTTCTTCTCTATCTACATCCTCTCCCAGGGGTTTACCTCGCAGGTGAACCGCGAAAATGTCCTTCCTCGCCTCTTTATCCGGCATTTGGATGTAGATCAATCGATCAAGCCTGCCGGGTCTGAGCATTGCGGGATCTACAATATCAGGTCTGTTGGTAGCCGCTATGACAATCACATCCTTCAGCTCCTCTAATCCATCCATCTCTGTTAAGAGCTGTGAAACTACTCGTTCGGTTACATGCGAGTCATAGCCCGCCCCTCTTATCGGCGCAATTGAATCGAGCTCATCCAGGAAAATAATACAGGGCGCAGCTTGCTTCGCCTTTCTGAATACTTCGCGAACCGCTCGTTCTGACTCTCCTACCCATTTCGACAAGAGTTCAGGTCCTTTAATCGAAATGAAATTCGCCTCACTCTCATTTGCGACTGCCTTTGCGAGCATCGTCTTTCCCGTGCCCGGCGGTCCAAACAGGAGGATACCTTTCGGAGGCTTTGTATTTAACTGAGAGAACGCATCAGGATATTTGAGCGGCCACTCCACAACCTCCCTCAGTTCATCTTTCACACGCTCCAAACCACCGATGTCCTCCCACTTCACATTTGGCACTTCGACAAATACTTCCCTGAGCGCCGAAGGTTCTGTGTTTTTTAACGCTTCACTGAAATCCTCATTTGTAACTTTCAACTCTTCCATCACTTCTGGCGGTATCTCCTTCTCTATATCTATCTCCGGTGCTACTTTTCGGAGAGCATGCATAGCAGCCTCTTTACATAACGTAGCGAGGTCTGCACCGACAAATCCGTGCGTGCGATTTGCAAGTTCTTTGAGATTTACATCATCTGCCAGTGGCATTCCCCTCGTATGCACATGTAATATCTCCTCACGACCGTTCCTGTCCGGAATGCCTATTTCGATCTCACGATCAAAGCGACCTCCTCTTCTCAAAGCCTCATCGAGCGCATTTGGTCTGTTCGTGGCACCTATTACGACTACCTGCCCACGCGATTCAAGACCATCCATTAACGAGAGAAGTTGCGCTACTACTCTTCTTTCCACTTCTCCAGTTGTCTCTCCTCGCTTTGGTGCTATTGAATCCAACTCGTCAATAAAGATAATAGAAGGGGCGTCTTTCTCCGCCTCCTCAAATATCTCTCGGAGATGTCTTTCACTTTCTCCATAAAATTTGCTCATTATTTCTGGACCGGAAATAGAATGAAAATTGGCATCGGTCTCATTCGCAACTGCTTTCGCGATCAGCGTCTTTCCAGTCCCAGGTGGTCCATGCAGGAGAACACCTTTTGGTGGCTCTATTCCCAGCCGCTCGAACAGCTCAGGATGTCTGAGCGGCAATTCTATCAGCTCTCTTATCAGACCTATCTCGCGCTTTAATCCACCGATGTCCTCGTACGTCACATGGGGAACACCTATTTTCTCTTCCCTCGCCTTACGAAGCACAATCTCCGTATCTATATTCGGTATCACGGTGCCTAAGGGAACAGTATTAGTAACGAGAAAAGAAACAGGATTTCCTAACAACTCAATCCTTATGATCTGCCCTTTAGTAATTGGCACACCTTTTACTCTGCTCAATAAGTATCGTTCGCCACCCGCAATTCTTATAGGTTGCGTAGGCTCAAGTGTAATTCTTTTTGCCTCTTTCACCGTCGTCTTCTTCACCCTCACCTTATCATCTATAGCGACGCCCGCATTGCTCCTTATGTTTCCATCTATGCGTACTAATGCCTTGCCACTATCAGGTGTGTAGCCAGGATGCACAATAGCGGTGGCAAGACTCCCACCCTCTATCTCTATCACATCTCCCGGTATGAGTCCAAGCGTTCGCATCGTTTCTGTATCTATTCGTGCTATTCCTCTACCCGCATCTCGATGATATGCCTCTGCTACCCTTAGTATTACTGATTTATCTTTTTCTTCTTCCTCTGTCATCTCCTTATCTTTTCACCTATTATATCATCAGTATACAATTAAAAAACCTAAGTGTCAGGCTTTTATATGCTTTTAAGAAAAAAAATTAGTGCGAGTGCTATGGAAGAAGAGTTGTTAATGATCCCTGGACCGGTACCGGTGATACCACGCATTCGTGAAGCGATGTCAAGACCGATGATACACCATCGCGGAGACGAATTTGCAGAGATCTATGAAGGGATAGTTGAAAACCTCAAGAACATATTTCAAACGAAGAATGACATCTTCGTGTTAAGTGGGTCAGGAACGTGCGCAATGGAAGCGGCTATAGGGAATCTTATCCAGAGGAGTAATAGCAGAGGGAAAACGAAAATGGCGTGTATAACAGTAACGAACGGCAAATTTGGTGAACGTTTCAAAGAGATAGCCGAGCGTTATGGAGAAGATGCTGTTACACCTGCTCATTTCGAATGGGGACAGCCAGTAGAACTAGAAAGGGTAAAAGAAGCGTTGGAAAATAGTCCCAATCCCAAGGTCATTACGATGGTGCACAATGAAACCTCCACAGGCATTCTTAACCCCGCAAAGGAGGTGGGGAATCTTGCGAAGAAGCACGATGCCGTTTTCGTACTCGACTGCATTACGTCAATCGGCGGTGATGAGGTTCCCGTGGACCAGTTAGGTGTGGATATCGCTATCGTGGGGTCACAGAAATGCCTGGGGACACCACCGGGGTTATCAGCAATCTCGATTAGCGAAAAGGCTCTGGATTTGATGCGGGACAACCCAAGCAGACCTTTTTACATGGACCTTCCTGCGTATAAGAAGAGCTTGGAGAAGCGACAAACACCTTACACGCCAGCTTTGCCCCTATTTTTCGCGCTCAGAGAAGCTTTAGAGGTGATAAGCGAGGAAGGTATGGAGAGAAGGATAGAGAGACACCGGATGCTGTCAAAGGCCGTGCGAGCGGCAGTTACAAGGTTAGGGCTGAGCTTATTCCCAAAGCTGAATGAGGTAAGCGCTTACTCTAATACGGTCACGGCGATAAATGTTCCGCTGGCGAATGGCATCACTGATGAGCAGCTTAGAGGTGGTATGCGAAAAAGAGGTGTGATAGTAGCTGGAGGGCAAGAGAAACTGAAAGGTAAAATCTTCAGGATAGCCACAATGGGGAATATAACAGGCCAGGAAGTGTTGAGGACCATCGAGGCGTTGGAAGAGGTGTTGCTGGAAAATAAGTTTATAGAAGAGGAAGGGATAGGGGCAGAGGAAGCAAAAGAAGTATTATCCAAACCACTTTGAGCTTAACTTCCAAAAATTACTCAATGGAGCGTTAAAGGAATTATATATAGCTTCTCTCGGAGCATGGAAAAAAGATGGTACGAGCACAACGGGCAGGAGAAGGCATACAAGTTTTCTCTTTTGACGTTGACGGCACGTTAGTGACCCCGGGATTTGCCGATAGCGTTTGGCTGCGAGGAATACCAGCGGCGTATGCGGAGAAAGAGGGATTGAGCTTTGAAGCGGCATTTGAACGTGTAAAGAGCGAGTACGATAAGATAGGAGAGAACCGAATAGAGTGGTACAAGATAGATTACTGGCTGAAGAAGTTCGGCTTGGAAATACCGTATAAGAAGCTCTTTAACGAGTATCAAAGCGAGATAAGGATATATGAGGAGGTAGAAAGTGTCTTGAACGTGTTGAAGGAAGAGGGATATGACCTGATAATAAGCTCCAATGCCGCAACTGAGTTCATTGATTTCCAAATAAAACCGCTAAAAAAGTTCTTTTCGCGGGTGTTCTCGGCAACGTCTGATTTCCGCGAGGTAAAGAAATCCGATGATTTTTATGCACGGGTATGCGAGCTTCTGGGTGTGAAGCCGCAGGCGGTGGTTCATACCGGTGACCACTGGGTGTTTGATTTTCTCAATCCTCGTAAGATAGGCATAAACGCGTATTATCTTGATAGAAACAGGAGAAGAACCCGAGCGGATGAGGAAAGCAAAGGAAATGAAGGAATAAAGGTAAAAAAAGAAGAGGAGTTTGTCATAAGCGATTTGAATGAACTTATCGATAGTCCGGTTTGTTGAAATCTTCCTTTTAAATATTCTCATTATCTCTATACTATCATCAGTATGAGGTTTTTACCATGAAGGAATACGACGTCAAATGCATACGATGCGGTGCACGCTTCCCCAAGGATGATATTGTATATACCTGCAGGAAATGTGGCGGCTTGCTGGATATAAAATATGATTATTCTAAGCTCGATCTGGAACGAATCGTCAAAGCGAAGGGTGAAGGCGTGTGGAAATATCGAGCTTTATTGCCGTTTGATGATGAAACCACGCCGATAACTATAAATGAAGGGAATACACCGTTGTATCGGTGCGACAGACTCGCACAAGCCATTGGCATTGATGATTTATGGGTGAAACACGAAGGACTGAACCCGTCAGGATCGTTTAAAGATCGGGGAATGACCGTCGGTGTGACGAAGGGAGTGGAATTGGGTGTGAAAGGCGTCGCATGCGCATCGACGGGCAATACCTCTGCATCACTTGCGATCTTTGCGGCAAAAGCAGGTATTCCGTGCTACGTTCTGCTCCCAAAGGGAAAAGTAGCATTAGGGAAAGTAGCACAGGCGATGATGCACGGTGCACAGATATTCTCGTTGAGAGGCAATTTTGATGACGCACTCAGGGTTGTTCGTGTGCTCTGTGAGGAAGAATCAATCTACCTGCTAAATTCCGTGAATCCGTACCGATTGGAAGGCCAGAAGACGATAGCATTTGAGGTTGCGGAAAAACTCGGATGGGCAGTACCAGACCGGGTTATTTTGCCGGTCGGGAACGCGGGGAACATAAGTGCGATTTTTAAAGGCTTCTTAGAGTTGAAAACATTGGGTATCGCCGACACCATTCCAAGGATGACCGGCATTCAAGCGGCAGGGGCGAAGCCAATAGTGAACGCTTTTAAAGAAAATAAAGAGGAGATAATACCAGAAGATAAACCAGAGACCATTGCATCGGCGATACGAATAGGGAATCCCGTGAATGCAGCCAAGGCGTTGCATGCTATTAGGAGCTCAGGTGGCGTTGCGGAATCAGTGAGTGATGAGGAGATAACCGAAGCACAGCTCCTGTTGGCACGAGTGGAAGGCATTGGTGTCGAGCCGGCGAGCGCAGCGTCTATTGCGGGACTGAAGAAATTAGTCGAAATGGGAGAAATAGAACGAGATGAGCGCATTGTCTGTATTACCACGGGGCACCTCTTGAAAGATCCTGAACGCGTGATAGAGATATGCGAGGCGCCAATCGAAGTGGATGCTGATGTGGAAGTGGTTAGGAAGATGTTGAAGTGATATAAAAACAAAAGAGTCTGAGAGCTTGATGAGCCGCTTAGTGTAGTGTCCATCGATTTTGTTTCTTTTGTAAAGAAAAGTACTTTGAGTTTGTGAATGACATTAGGATTAGTTTATGTAAGGTTTGTTGAGTTTCCTAAGAGCTTCGTCAATTCTTCTGTTGTGACCACCACAACCCGATATTGTTTCTCCTTTAAATCTTTGTCGTTAGACCAAATAGCACAATCTAAAGAAAGTGCAACTGCAAGATATTGCGCATTATCAGGGTCTGGAGATATTTGCTCAGCCTCTTCCCAGAATTCTTTGAACTCGTCTAATGGCACAATAGTAACATATGCCGACAACTCTTTGCTTGACAACTCAAATATCGTGTCATCTATCCTGGCTTTGGATTTAATCTCCCCCTTATGCTCTTCTAACTCCTCAAACACATATAAGGAGGTAAACAACTCTATTTCTGGGTGTGATAGGATAAATCTTCTTGTGAATGAGTCCTTTTTGAAGAACGAGAACAAGATGTTTGCATCAACAACCAGCTTCATAAGCTGTCCTCTTCTATCTCTCCGCTGATAATTCTTTCTCTATCCTCAACCTTACAGCTCTATTTACTTCCCTACCCAATCTCAAGCAATCTTCATCTGTTAGCTCACTGTGCTTGAATAATTCATCAAATAACTTGATTGAGACAAGTTTCCTGAACTCCTCAAGCACTGCTCTCTCGGCAATCTTAGACCAGTCAACCTGTGGGAACTCTTGCTTAATCCTTTCGGGAATCATAATCTTTAACTCAGTCTCTGCCATTTCTACCACCAATAATGATGTTAATTAAGGAATATATAAATACTTCTGCTAAAGAAATTAGTAGCAATGGGCGAAATAGAACGAGATGAGCGCATTGTCTGCGTTACCACGGGGCATCTCTTGAAAGACCCTGAACGCGTGATAGAAATATGCGAACCGCCAACAGAAGTGGAAGCTGATGTGGAAGTGCTCCGGAAGATGGTGAGGGACCGATTCGAGGCAATGAAATGTATGTAGTGCACATATCTTTTACTCACGTACGGATAAACATAACATAATAATATGAGTATAATCGATGGTAAGACCCCAGAATTCGGAGGAATGAATAAAAATGAAAAAGGATGAATCATGTGGGGCTCCGCCCCACGACCCCGCAAGCCCTGTAAGGGCTTACATCACCTCAGAGGAGATGGCTGCGCTGGACGAGAATTGCAACTTCTTCGGGCTTTCCTCGTTACAACTCATGGAAAATGCCGGTGCTGAGGTTGCAAAGGAATTAAAAAAGAAATTTGAAGGCAAAGAGAGAAGAGTCAAGGTAACAATACTCGCTGGCAAAGGCAATAATGGTGGCGATGCGTTTGCTGCCGCACGGCATCTGCACGGTAAACCCTTACAGGGTTTTCGGGGTCAACGGGGCGGAGCACCGTTATTTGACGTGAAAATACTGCTTATTGGGCATTCACATGAGCTGAGAACCGAGGAGACGAAGAGAAACTGGCGCATTTTAAAGGAAAGTGGTTATGACATCGAAGAAATTGCAGATTCTTCGGGGTTAAAAGCAGCCGCGGCAGTTTTCAACGCTTCAGATGTGATAATCGATGCGATCTTCGGCACTGGTGTAAAAGGTACGATAAGAGAGCCAGAAGCAACGGCAATCGATTTGATCAATGGATCGCAGGCATTCGTTATTGCGGTAGACGTTCCTTCTGGGTTAGACCCTGATACTGGTGAAGCGGAAAAAGCGGTAAAAGCACATCTCACCGTCACGTTCCATAAAGCGAAACATGGCTTACTAAAGAAGATTGCCG
>JASEFB010000064.1 GCA_030019325.1 archaeon
TGCTCCTTCGCGTCTCCGCCTCTTCTCCACGCGGCGTATCCACCTTCGCATGTCCCGGATCAGCGGTAATAAACGTCGCATCTTGAACCACTCCCTGCTTCACCTTGAGCCCCAGGAAGTCCAGTTGTCTTTGAAGTTCCACCCAGATCGCCCGGTCTTTACCGGTTTTCGCTAAGCTAAGCGATCCCTGAAATACCAAACCGTCGAATAATCGGGGATATCCTCAGGAAAGCCGAGGAATTTCCTGAAGGAGATCCGATCGGCAACCTGCTTCTCAAGCTCCGGATCGGAGAGCCCGTGCCATTGCTGGAGCACGAGCAGTTTGACCATTACCACCTCGTCGATGTTTGGTCTACCACCTCGCTCGCTCCTGTTATCATACATACCACCCATAATCGAACGAAATGCCTCCCAATCAATCAACGACTCAACCTCTGCAAGTCGATCGCCAAGGCGCTTTACTCGCTTATACTCCTCATTAAACGCAAAATCGGTTAGTGATTTCATGAATAGAGCTATGTCACAATCGCATATGACTTTTACGGTTTTTACTCCGGTTTTTCAAAATTCTCTTTATTTTATATAATATTAAAAGAGTTATTATAGGTTTATTAAGAGGGGCCTGTAGCTTAGCATGGTTAGAGCGCCCGGCTCATAACCGGGCGGTCAAGGGTTCAAATCCCTTCGGGCCCATCAAACAGACGGCATTAACACAGACTGAAGAAACCCTGAGTAGTGTTCAAATGCCTGTCACTAACAGAAATAATCACGAAGTTCCGATTAGGTTCTCTATCAGGGTTCGCCCTTCCTCAGATCCAAATAATGGCAGGTCCCAGAGCTGAACTACCCTGTAGCGTGTAGCAGTAACTTTCTTCGCCGCTCTTGGGTTGTAGCCCTCCTTTTCATACCGTTCCTTAGCAATCAAAACGCCCCTTCTTTGCCATTTTGGCGTTTCATTCAGGTTGATTCCCCTACGAAAGAGCAGTTCATGCACCTCCATCGCCTCCATTCCCTTCAGTTGCTTCCCAGCCTCCGTTTCACTGAGCCCTGCTGCTCGTAGCCCGTAATATCCATACGCATTAAGGTGATTTCGCCATGCTTCTGCCTGCCGCTGCACGAGATAGCCCCAAACATCTTCTCCTCTGCAAACAGGGATTACCCGCGCATCGAAGGCGAGAGCCTCTTTAAAATCCAGAGCGATGGTCAAAGCACTTGCTAAAAAACCTGCAATTACAGAATCCAGTTTCTCTATCCTTCCTTTAAACGGGACCTGTGCGAAAAAGAGATTTATCTCATCCGAGAAGGTATAAGCGAGTTTTGGGTCGAATCCGCTCTTCTCAAAGAAGATTTTTGTTGCTTTCACCATTCCCCGTGCGAATCGTTCGTCGTAAGGTTTCTCAAAATCGTTTAAGAGACGCTTGAAGTTCCTTCCGTCAGCACGCACAATCAGCGGAGGATGAGCTTTTATCTCGGCGTATATCTCCTTATCCCCGTTCTTATTGGTAAATCTTCCTCGGTTCCAAATCTTCATCCCAGCGCTCTTTCTTCACGTCCTCTTTTATTTACTCTCTTTTGTCCTCTCCGTCTCTTCCTCAGTCTCGCTCTCCATTACTCTTCTCTTCACATGCTTTATCAGCACTATATCCCCAATTGCCGTTACCCATCGGTAGGGAATGATCACTCCCTTCCTCTTGCCCACGCTGAAAGCGTTTGGATTCACGTTCTTCACCGCCAATCCTGATATCCGCTTCTCTTTTATGTCGACCGTTACATCTTCTATCTTACCGACGCGTATCCCTCTATCGGTATACAAATCCTGCCCATATAAGGAAGACAATTCTATTTCCATAATGCTATTTATGGATTAGGGGCAATATATATAATTAACGGATTAACCTAACTAAGAAAGATGCGAACGTCTATACAAGTTGGTCGAATTATAGGTATACCCATACGATTGCATTTCACCTTTCTCTTTATATTACCCCTGATTGTATTGATGTTTGCCGTAGCTCCAGGACCGTTCGGCTTAAGAGATGCGAAGGACATATCAGGACCCTTCCGCTATTCCTTAGCGACCATAGCAGCTTCTCTATTCTTTATCTCGTTATTACTCCACGAGATGTCCCATTCCTATGTTGCGATGAAATACGGGACAAAAATAAGGAGCATTACGCTTTTCATCTTCGGTGGCTTGGCCATGATGGAGGATTTACCAAAGGAATCAGAGAAGGAGTGGAGGATAGCAATTGCTGGACCTTTGATGAGTTTTGCCATTGGGGGGATATTTCTATTCACCTATTTTGGTATAAAAACAGTAAATTTGGTTATTTACGACCCGCTTGCTATCCTGCTCTTCAGCATCGGGCTTCTTAATGTGGTATTAGCATCGTTTAACCTATTACCTGCGTTTCCAATGGATGGAGGGCGGATTTTAAGAGCCTTTCTTGCAAAAAGAATGCAATTCCTCGAGGCGACGAGGAGAGCAGTGCTCGTCGGGAAGACATTTGCCGTTATAATGGGTATAGTGGGATTTATGCCCGATCCCTTTCTGCTCTATTCGACTGGAGAGGTAAGGCCTTTTAACCTCTGGTTAACGCTCGTTGCCGTTTTTTTATACATGGCGGCAACAGAAGAGGAAAGTGCTACGATCATGTTTGCCACGTTAGAGGGAACAAAGGTAAGAAATGTGATGAGAACTGAGAACGTGAGTGTACTGGCGGACATGCTGATCACGGAGCTCGCAGAGAAGATGCTTAAGGAGAAAAACGCGGAATATGCGGTGGTGAGTGACAGTGGTGATTTAAAAGGGCTTATAACATTCAGTGAAATTAAGGAGCTGTCAACCGAGCAACGGCACTCTTTAAGGATTTCTGATATAATAAGCCCGGTTGATCGGCTGAGCGCGGTTATCTCACAAGAGGAAGAAGCAATAGAAGCGCTCAAAAGAATGATACGAGGTAAAAAGAATATTTTGGCTGTGGAAGAAGAGGGGAGTGGGGAGATCATAGGAGTTATAACGAAGAGGGATATAGTGATGCATATAGAAATATTGAAAGGGGGCAGTTAAACAAACCAAAGCATTATCGCTGTAGACGGGTTGCTCCTTTTATCGTACCCGAGATTTTGATCACTCGTATGCCAACTCGTGCTCCATTTACCGAATGGATGCACGCTAACGACGCCCTTACTTCCTCGACTTTATCATGAGCACATCTCAGGATCCCCACGCCGCTCTTGCTCTCCTCTCTATTGTGGTATTCGATCAGCCGTAACTTAATTTCACTTGCTCCTACATCGCCATATAATGAATAAATCGAATCCCATATCTCTTTCAACAGATCCCTCTTATCTATTTCTCGCTCACACAGCACCTCAAAGAGGAGATACCTCCTCCTCTCACGAAGCGAGGGCGGCATATAAAGCATCAAATCCCAATACATACCAATACATACCAATACTACCAAGCAAATCCTAAATCCCAATACTACCAATTTTGCACCCACCTTTTGTTTTATTTTTACTTGCTTGGGATTTGGTAGTTGGGATTTACTTAGGATTTGGTAGTATTTGAAATTTGGATTTTTTATATTATCTCCACTTCTTTTTCCTTTTTCCATCTCTTCTCTAATATGCCTTGGGGAATATCGCATAACGCACTTGTAGCCTCCTCCTTACTCATCCCGAAGAGCGCTGCGAGGGCAATCATCTCTCGTGGCGCCCTTAAATCGTATATCGAGTGAGCATTGCTGGTTAATATCATGGGGGCGTTATATTTCCTCACCAGCTTCAAAGTCTCTCGCATTTTATCAAGGATTCGTGCTCTATCACTCCTTCTGTTGTGAATTAATGCCCCCAGATTAAAGTCTATTGCAACACCGTTTGCCGCAGCGTATCTCACCGATACGTGGTTCAGCTCCCCTTCCCCGTTTTCTCCACAGGGATGAGCCAATATATCCACCCGGGAATCCTCTACCGCCGCTCTATTAAGTTTATCCTCACCGCCATGAACCGCTAAGAGAGGCACTTTTCCCCAGTGGAGCGTTATTTTTCTTTTCAGTTCAAGAACCGAATTTGCTCTTATCTCTACACCAGTGATGATGAAATTTGACTCCACACTCTCTTTCACACTCTCATCGTGGTTTGTTAGTGCGATCCCAGCATAGCCATATCGTTTTGCAACTCTGAGCAGTTCCTCTACTGGTGCATCGGTTTCTGGATATGCATGCACGTTGAGGTCGAAGAAATTGGGCATCACACTAAACTAAAGAAGAGGATATAACTTAAAAAGTCAATAGTAAGGCCACAAAAACGAGATACAATATCTTCTCCGCGAGTTTTCGCCAGCTCTTCATTGAGCAGTTATCCAAATATAAAGTTTACAAGCGAACCAATGCACCACTTACAAATGCAAATAAGCCAATACCAATTGCTATCAACGTCTCTTTCCTCGTATAGTTATAGTCTATATCCACTTCTTGCAGCTTGAAACAGGTATGCACCAGGAGCATATCGGCTGCTATAACCGGGAGTAGATAGGCGGGATTGAAGAAGTAAGCGGTGTGGTACGTGAAAAAGGGTATCACACTCAGTATGATTGCCAGGGTATAAGAAAAAATCACGACTCTTTTCGCTTTCTCGGTCCCGTATACCCGTGCAATACTCCTTATATTCCTCAGCGTGTCTCCTTTAACATCAGCTATATCCTTCATCACTTCTCGTCCAAAACCTGCAAGGAACGCAATGGAAGAGAGGATCAGGAGCACCAGTTCTATCCTTTCGGGTTCTACGATTAATCCGCCAAAGATAAAAGGTATTGCCATCGTAAATGCGATATAAATATTGCTCACTGCGAGGAATTCCTTTATTTTTAGGTCGTAAAGAATACCCAAAGCCGCTGATATAAGTGCCAAGAGGAAAAGAATGCGATTCAAGAACGATGCGCAGATAATACCGAGGGTCGTGGCGAGGATCGCGACGAGCAAAGCCTCTTCTTTTCTCAGCTCACCTCTCACCAAAGGTCTATCTATCCTCTGGTTCGCAATATCTGATTCCAGATCACAAAAATCATTCAACGCAAATGTACCTGCTTGAATGAAGAGAGCGGTAAAAAAGCCGAGGAGAGCTATTTGCGAGGGAATCACCAAAGCTACACCAAAAATCGGTGCTGGTTCATAAAATCTCCCACCAGCGACGATTATCCCCAGTATCACCCCGAGCCCATACATCACCCCGTGTTCTAATCTCGTTAATTCCCAGAGCGCTTTTATTTTTCGTATCATAAACCCTTTCCTTAAACTGACAAGCGTTACCAAAAGAGCTTAAAGGCTTCTCTTTTCTTTTCAGGTTTCTTTGATAAAACTTTCTTATCTAAAGAAAGTTTTAAGCGGAGTCGCTGGGATTCGAACCCAGGTCGTCAGGTCCGGAACCTGACAGGATATCCACTACCCTACGACCCCTCCCCCACGGTATTACTAACTCAAACCAGAAGATAAAATTATTTTTTTCTCTTTAACACCTCTATCCCGGGCAGAGGCTTCCCTAAGAGATAGCGCAGGAATGCACCGCCTGCAAGGCTCACATGGGCATGGGTCATCTCTCTTTTGTCCATTCCCACCTCGCTTATCGCCGCCGATGTATGCCCGCCACCGAGGAGCGAGAACGCATCTGAATTTGAAATCGCTTTAAAAATCTCGCGTGTGCCTCTTGCAAATTCGTCGTTTTCATAAAATCCCATAGGTCCTTTCATTATCACCGTTCTTGCCTTTCTTATTATCCCCGAATAGGTCTCAATCGTTTTCTCTCCAATATCGTATATTGGTTGGTTTGGCTTTACCTGTTCTACCGGAATCTCTTCTCTCCTACCTTCCACCTCAATTGCGACATCTTCAGGATATAGTATCTTATTACCTGCTTGTTCCAGTATACGCTTTGCTCTACTCACACTCTCCAAAAGGTCTTTATCTACTTTCATCGGGATTATACCGTTAGCGTACAAAATAATATTTCCGATGAGACCCGATGTGAGTATACTATCCACTTCCAGCGATTTCAATGCAAAATCTATGATATCAAATACCTCTTCTGGTTTCACGCCTCCAAGAACATAAACACACGGTCTTTCTATGCGATGGGCCGCTCTTTCCAATGCTTCCAGCTCTCGTTCCATCAATCTCCCCACGCCGGCATCTAACACCATTGGAAATCCAACCACCGATGCATGCGCCCGGTGAGCGACCGAGAACGCATCATTTATGTAAATATCAGCGAGTGGAGCAAGTCTTCTTACAAAAATCGATTTTGCGTGCTCCTCGGGCGTTTTATCAAGTGTCTCCTCTGCAAGCATCCTCACGTTGTCAAGCAATAAAACTTCGCCTTTGTCAAGATTTTTTATCGCCTCTTGCGCAGCGGGTCCTATTATGTCATCAACATACGTTAACTCCACGATTCTTTCGAGCAAGTGCGCATGCTGCTCGAGAGGTAGGAAATCATTACCGCCTGCACGACCCTGGTGCGCGAGGATAACAACCTTTGCATTCTTCTCCGAAAGTTCACGTATCGTTTTTGCATTCTCCACTATCCGCTCCTTCATCTGCACTTTGCCGTTTATGACTACGGAGTTTACATCAGCTCTGAAAAGTACCGTTTTTCCCGCTACATCGAAATCATCCAAGGTCAAAAAGGCTTTTAACTCTTCATTCATCCTCCTTGCCCTCTTTAATCGCTCTTATTCACAGTCCCATCTTCGCTATTCTCTTTACCATGTCTACCACTCTGCACGAGTAGCCCCATTCATTGTCATACCATGCAAGCACTTTCACGAAACGACCTTTACCGCCTATCACGCTGGTAGACTCTGCATCAACCACAGCCGAATAGGTTGAGCCGATATAATCTATGGAAACAAGAGGCTCATAAGAGACGGTGAGAATCCCGCTCAAAGAGGATTTCGACGCTTTCTCAAAAGCACCATTCACCTCTTCCGCAGTAACTTCTCTCCCTAACTCCGCCACAAGGTCAACCACGGAAACATTAAACGTCGGCACTCTCAACGCAATCCCATCCATTTTTCCCGCTAGCGAAGGTAATACGATCCCTATTGATGCCGCTGCTCCTGTGGTCGTTGGAATTATGGACATTGCTGCCGCACGTGCTCTTCTCAAGTCCTTATGCCGTCCATCAAGAATCCTCTGGTCGTTTGTGTACGAATGCACAGTGGTCATCAAACCCCTAGTTATGCCAAACTCATCGTCTAATACCTTTACCACGGTAGCCAAGCAATTGGTGGTACAGGAGGCAAGGGATATTACGTTATGCGCAGCGTGGTCATACATCTCGTCATTGGCTCCAGGAACAATCGTTACATCAGGGTCCTTCGCAGGCGCTGTTATTATCACCTTTTTGCTCCCCGCATCAAGATGTTTCGATGCGGTCTTCCTATCTCGGAACGCCCCTGTGGATTCTACAACCACATCCACGCCTAAATCGCTCCATGGTAACTTCTCAAGGTCGGTTTCGGCCAATATCTTTATCTCCTTTCCATTCACCACGAGCGTGTTCGTCTCTTTATCCGCTCTTACCTCTCCATCAAACACACCATGCACGGAATCATACTTCAATAGATGTGAAACCCAAGAAGCCTCCGCCGCTCGGCTATTTATTGCCACAAAATCTATATCTGATTTGTCTCGTAGCGCTGCTCTAAATACAATTCGACCAATTCTCCCCCATCCATTTATCGCTACCTTTACCATGTAAGGAGGTTGATTCTCTTCATTTATATAGTTTATTCATATTTGCCACAGTATGACGATTATCGGCAAGAGCAACACGCCCATACAGTTACTCCGTCTTACGCCGAAATAAATCGGAATAAGCCCTATGCATGAGCCTATGAGAAGAACCAGCAATCCTAGAGCACCGGTAAAAAGAAAAACGAGCACAGCGAGGAAAATTGCAATGCCGCTCAGCATCTTTCGATACGGTATTTTCACGAATTGTACAGAGAACTGCTTGCCGACGTATCTGGTAATGAAAAACGAGAAGGGGGATGCAATTAATGCTGCTATGAGCAGATAAATCAATGCTGAAGGCGGAATGAGTCTTTCCCATGCTTGGACCTCTAAGAGGCGGCTTATCGCTATCGTGGCTCCACTTCTCGCACGTGAGATGAGAAAGAGTGTTTCGAGGCAGAAAAACACATTTGCCGTGTTAACGCTGCTCAACGTGACAATTACCTGCTCAGGCTCTCTCGTTCTTCTTGCAAGCATTGCCATCACGGTTGCATGTGCAGGGGTGATTCCGGGCAGAACGCTAACTAAGGTACCAAAAACCGAGCCTGATATAACCGATTTTATAACGCCTCCTTTCTCCAGTACCGGCTCTTCGACCCTCTGCTCCGGTATCTCAGGCGTGTACAGGAGCGAAAATAAGATGGTTGAGAGTCCAAACAACCCGGTAAGTGCAGGAAAAAGCATTGTAGAGCGAAGAAAGAATGGCGCGTGCACCGGCATGTTCAGTACCACATAACCAAACAACCCGGAAAGGATAAAGACAAAGGAAGAGAGAAGGATAGCCTGGTATGCTGCCATTCGTTCGCTGAAGCTCTCGGTGAGGATAAGCAGTGCGGATATTCCAATGAGCAGGTAGAGCATCGAGCCTCGAAGCAGTTCGTAGAAGTGAAACGAGGAGAAGATGAAATAGAACGGGATAATGAAGAGGAAAGAGAAGATAACCGCACCGAAACTGCCTATTACTGAAAGGACTGTTGCTTCGTAGGCGCGACCCTCCAGAAGTAAGCGGTGTGCAGGCAGCAAAGCGAGTGCGGTATCCCCTTCGGGCGCTCCGATGAATGCTGCGGGTATAAAATTCAAAAAAGTATGTGCTACGGAAGCGGCAAGGATAATGGACGCAACCAAGACAAGTAACATATCAGGAGGAACAAGCGCATTTAACAAAGGTGACCCAGCTACTATCATCGGGGTAATGGCGAGGAGGATAAAGGCAACATTATTGGGATGGAAGCCTGGAACAAGCCCTGTTATTGTGCCTAACAGCACGCCGAGCATCGAAAATGCAAAGAGCAATAGCAAGAACAAAAAAGAGTCCGTCATCTTTCAGGTCATCGTATCTCCTATTCTCTAAGAGATGTTTCACTTTTTGTTTAAGAAAAGGGGGGTTGTCTTTGATATTAAATCGAAATTATTCTATTATTCACTTTTTGATAGAGAGAGTTTATATAATATGTTGTTGAGATGAAATAGTGGGAACATGGAGGTAAAAAGCAAGAGATGAAAGAATATAAATGCAAGTATTGTGGCGAAACATTTGAGAAGCCATTACTGTTGGCTCGCCATGTAAGATCCACGCATAAAAGAGCAAAGACAAGAGAAAAGAGAGGGGTTGAGAAAGAAAAACTGTCAGATCAGATTAACAGAACTATTGAAGCTATAGGTATTCTGAAGGGATTGCAGGTATCGCCTAATCTGAGTCAAGGGGAAAAGAAACTATTGCAAGAGGTATCACAGGGAATTGAAGAGCTTTTGGCATATACACAGAGGAGCAAATGAAGGGCTACCCGAATAGCTAAAAGCTTCTGTCGTACTTTAGGTATTGGGAAAGCATTTTGAGGATAGGGTGAGTGTATTAGAGTTTGGATCAGGTTAGAACTTGTAAATGTGGTAAACTTCGCTCGTCATCGGAGCATTTTTCTATTGAACGTGGGTGATGGATCCTTGAAAGTTACAATGGTAATTCCATCTTATTGGACACGAGAAAGAAGTATTGGCTGGAATGAAGTTGATGCTATCTATGACCATCCTGCACCTTTAGATAGCGAAGCTACATTAGCGAGAGCTATAAAGAGTATAGAAATTTTAAGCGATACGGATTTTCGACTGGTAATAATTGCTGTTGCCACTTCAGAAGATATCGAACTCAAAGTTGAAAAGAAGGTAGCCGATATCGTCACATCAACATCGGCGACTATTGGAGTAGAGGTATTGCTATTCGGGCCTTCCAAGCTTAAGCAGATACATGATCGATTCATCAGTGAAGACAAACAGGAGTATATTGAACTTCTTCAACTTCGGAGCTATTCTAATATTCGAAATGTATGCATTTTTATTCCACACATCCTCGATTCAGAAGTAGCAGTGCTTATTGATGATGACGAGATATTTAAAGATCCGGAATTTATGTCAAAAGCTAAGGAATTTATCGGTAAAAATGTTGGAGGCCAAATTATCAATGCAGTAGCGGGTTATTACCTTCAACCAGACGGGGATTACCACATTAAAAGAGCATTTCGTCCCTGGATGAAATATTGGGACCCTTATGAGAGGATGAATGAAGCTTTTGAGAAGATAATTGGGCCTGAACCGAGGTTAAAAGAGACTCCTTTTGTATTTGGTGGGAACATGATTATCCATCGAAATCTTTTTAGTGTTGTGCCTTTTGATCCTAAGGTCGCGAGAGGAGAGGATATAGACTTTTTGATAAATGCAAAGATGTTTGGATTTCCCTTTTTCCTGGATAATCAACTATCCATTACGCACCTCCCACCCCCTAAGATACATCCCACCTGGCTGCAGTTGAGAGTCGATATTTATCGGTTTGTGTATGAGCGAGCAAAGATTGAGCACCAAAAAGAGATAAAGGGAATGACAAAGGTTTACCCTGAGGATTTTGACCCTTATCCAGGCGCTTTTTTGAAACGAGATCTTGAAGAGAAGATAGCAAGATCATGCAAACTGTTATCAGAAGAGTATCTTGCTCAGGGTGATAGGAACGATAGTGAAGAGGCATTAAAGAATATCACACTTGCTAAAACCGATGCGGTGCCAGAATACGACCCTTTTCAGAGCCTATGTGCGCTTCAAAAACGCTGGGCGGAATTAATGGCATATACAAGCAAAAGAGAAGTTCGTTCGCGTATACGGCAATCATTCATCGGGGAAGTGATGAAGAAGTCGATGGGAATACCGTAGAGGTGACTTTATAAGTGCTCATAAATGTCGGGAAGAGGTGTGAATCAAAAACGAGTGCGCATTCTAAAGGGCGGCGGTAAGAAAACCGGCCCGGTTATCTACTGGATGAATCGGGACCAACGTGTACCTGATAATTGGGCTCTTCTCTTTATCCAAGAGATTGCATTAAGGCAGAAAGTCTCATTGGCAGTCGTTTTTTGCGGTGTAGCATGGTGTTTTGGAACGCATGATTGCCCGTGGCGGGAAAGGGGGATTTTTGGGAAGATACGATATATGAATGCAGAGGGTCTGAGGAGAAAATTTGACGCCGAGGGGTATGTTAAAAAAATAAAAAAACTTGATCAGGTTCTGGGCTGAAATGTCCAATGAGGACATTTCAGC
>JASEFB010000065.1 GCA_030019325.1 archaeon
TACATTCGCCACTTTCCTGGTCTATACTATCGCACGGGTGGGGGGAAGAATACCGGTCGACACGTTATTGCTCACGGGAATAGCAGTTTCGCTATTCTTAGGCGCTGTTTTATCGTTCATGATGTCGGTAGCAGGTAAATCATTGCACAACATTTTCTTCTGGTTGATGGGCGGATTCTGGCTCGCTAACTGGACTCAGGTGAAAATAATAGTTTTGCCGGTGCTCGTTTGCTTCGGCTCGATTTATATATTCGCAAAGGACCTCAATGCGATGCTGCTCGGCGAGGAATCAGCGCAGACGCTGGGTATAAATGTAGAAAGCGTAAAAAAAATTCTTCTGGTTATTTCAGCCTTCATCACCGCCGCCGCGGTCTCCTTCACAGGAACTATTGGCTTTGTTGGTTTGATAATCCCGCACATCACGAGAATTCTCGTCGGACCTGATCATCGAATTCTCTTTCCTGCTTCTGCTTTGGTGGGCGGAATTTTTTTGGTGTGGACGGACGCATTGGCTCGTGTATTAGGCGAAATGCCCGTGGGGATAATCACCGCTTTCTTCGGTGCTCCGTTCTTTATTTATCTGCTTAAAAGAAGAAAAGGAGGGTAGATAATTATTACGGGTAATGTGCTCACTAAAGAGGTAAAAAATGTCCTTAGAGATAAAGGCTGTGGATGCTTATTATAGAAGCGTGAAGATATTGGATGGCATTGATTTTAGTGCATCGCATGGCGAGCTCCTGGGTATCATCGGCCCAAATGGATCAGGAAAGACAACTTTACTGAGAACAATCAGTCGTATTTTGAAGCCGAAGGTGGGGACAATATTATTAGAGGATAGGGATGTGCGGGAGATGAAGGATAAAGAATTTTCAAGGAATTTCGCAGCAGTGCCACAGGACACGACCATAAATTTTGACTTCTCTGCCCTGGACATCGTGCTTATGGGCAGGAATCCTCATCTGGGTAGGTTAGAGCTGGAGAGTGAGAAAGATATAGAAATAGCGAGGAGGTGTATGGAGCTTACCAACTGCGGGCATCTTGCGGAAAGACCGATTACAGAGTTGAGCGGTGGAGAAAGACAGCGTGTTATAATAGCAAGAGCGCTTACACAAGAGCCAAAGGTTTTGCTTTTAGATGAGCCAACTTCTCACCTCGACATCAATTATCAAATAGAGGTAATGGAACTTCTGGAAAGACTTACATCGGAGGAGAAACTGATCGTTATTGCGGTTATCCATGACCTCAATTTAGCTGCCCAGTATTGCGACCGTTTAGTCTTGCTGCATGAAGGGAAAATTGTTTCTTTGGGCACACAAGCCCAGGTATTAACTGCTGAAAATATAAAAAATACTTTTGGTGCTGATGTTATTGTTAAAAAACATGCACTAACTAACCGGTGCTATGTATCGCCCGTACCTTCTCCTTTAAAGCATCGAGATAAAAATGAAATAGGGGGCATCACGATACATCTTATCTGCGGAGGCGGGGAAGGCGCTTCGCTAATGCATATTCTCTCTGAGAGAGGCTACAACGTGACCGCCGGGGTGGTCAATATGCTGGATACTGACTGCGAAGTTGCCAAGCTCTTGAACATCCCGGTTGTGACCGAAGCTCCTTTTTCACCAATAACGCGAGAAGCTTTTCAGGCGCACTTAGCACTGATGGATAAAGCGAAAGTTGTTGTGTTGTGCAACATCCCTTTTGGTTTCGGTAATTTGAAGAACCTGGAAGTGGCAAAGGCTGCACTGGAAAGGAACAAAACTTTGTTAGTATTTGATGCGGCAAGCATCGAAGAAAGAGATTTCACAAATGGAGAAGCTACCAAACAGTTTATCGCATTAAAAAATAAAGGTGCATTACTGGTTAAGAATGAAGAGGAGGTGCTCAAAGCTGTCAAACAAAAGCCCTTACAGGGCTTGCGGGGTCAACGGGGCAGAGCCCCGTTATTTGAAAAGAGAAGATGAAGTCGAGGATGAAGGTTTTTTCTTCCTGGAGTGGTGGAAAGGAAAGCTGCCTTGCCTGCTATAAAGCATTATCAAACGGCTTTGACGTTTCTTATCTTCTAAATTTCATATCCGAAGATGGAACGAGGTCAAGGGCTCACGGGATCAGCTCTGATTTGATAGCCTTACAGGCAAGGGCAATAGGAATACCCATAATCCAAGTTAAGAGTTCATGGGAAGGATACGAAGCGAAATTTAAGGAAGCAGTGGAAGAATTAAAAAAAGGAGGAGTAAAGGGGGGTGTATTTGGCGATATTGACCTGCAAGAACATAAAGAGTGGGTGGTTAGAGTTTGTTCGGAAGTAGATGTGGAGTCAATAGAACCCTTATGGGGAAAAGACCCCCTGGAGATCCTGAAAGAATTTGTAAATGCGGGATTTAAAGCGATGGTTATAAAAGTTAAAGCCGATTTCTTCGATGAAGAGTGGTTAGGTAGGGAATTGGATGAGCAATTCATAAAAGACCTGCCAGAAGAAATTCATCCCTGCGGCGAACATGGCGAATATCATACTTTTGTTGTTGATGGTCCGATATTTCAGAGAAGAATCGAGATAATAAAATCAGACAAGAAATTTAAGGATGGAACCTGGCTACTTGATATTTCTGAATACAAGATGTGTGAAAAGTGAGTGGGAATGACCGAGATAAGTAACATCATTACATTGGGTGTACTTATAGGCGTAGTAATCCTGGCATTAAAAACAGGCTTAGGATGCGGTTTTGCCAACCTGAAGAGAAGAGAGATTGTTTACGTAGCTTTTATTTATTTTAGCGCCTCTATCGTCCTTAGCTACTTGGTAGGCGTTATTGCTCTTGATGTAACGCAAAATATACTTGCAACCGGTGTTACAATGCACCTTATCATCGCAACTGGGCTCGTGTATTTCGGTATAAAAACGAAGAGGGAATGGCTTTCTCGTGGCAATGACCTTTCAAGGAAGACTTTCCTCTGGCTCTCTATTCCATGCCCGGTATGTTTGACAGCAACATTTCTCGCTTGTTTGATGCTATCCCAACTCACTAATATTAGCAACCTGTGGATAGGTGCCATAGTAGGTGTGATCTTCTTTATCGGTGTATGCTTCTTTTCCTTCTCCGTCTCTTCAATCGCAAGTGTTTTCGAAATCAAAACCCCTTCCACACTTGGCACGATTATGTTATTAGTCGGTCTATTTTACCTCTTATCTCCTTTAATAATCCCTGCATATATTCAGGCTCAGAGCATTCCAGTCCCTGACTTTTCAGTAGATTATCGTAAGATATTTATTTCATTCTTAATGATGAGTTTTCTTATAGGGCTTGGATTTTTAATGGATAAGCATAAAAGATTGAAGAAGAAAAAAGGAGGCGAAAAATGGATGCATCTTCAGGAATAATCGGGGCAATGTTCATGATTTCGAACTCGCTGCTCTATCCCGTAATTATTATACTGCTCGGACTGGTAGTCTGGTCGCTTATTTCCATAGGGCAGTTTTTATCCGAATATGCATCGAGAAGCAGGGATATAACCGGGCTAAAGGCTGGGTGTAGAGATGCAAAGAAATATGTCCAGGCGCAAGATTACAAAAAAGCGGCAGAAGCTCTCAAGACCAGTGGCTCTAATGACTTTCTCAGAAATTTCTTAGAGGAGCTTATAGAATCGCTTAAAGAAAGCAAATTCTCAGTCGAGGCAGAGAAGCTGCTTCAAGACTATGAGCTAAAGATAACAAAAGAGCTTGAAAAGGCGAGATTGGTTGTAAAGCTGGGACCTATGTTTGGATTGATGGGCACATTGATACCTTTAGGACCTGCTCTAATGGGACTCACTACGGGAAATATTCAGCAACTTGCAACTAATTTAGTTGTTGCATTTAGCACTACGGTTCTGGGGCTTCTTACCGGAGGAATAGCATACGCAATCTTATTGGTCAAAAAGAGGTGGTACACACAGGATTTGAGTGATATGGAATACGTGGTGGAGGTATTGAGATAATATGAGAAGGAGAAGAAAAAGGTTAATTCTGGATGAAGAGGAAGACCCATTGGGAGGAGTGGCAAACTTATTTGATGCAGCGATGGTTTTTGCAGTTGCTCTTCTCGTTGCACTGGTAATATCAGCGAGTGTGCCAGAGCTCTTGAATCCAACTGCTGATATAACCGTGGTAAAGAATCCCGGGAAAGAGAATATGCAGGTGATTATCAAAAAAGGACAGGAGATAAAGGTGCTGAACATGACCGAAGAAGTGGCATCGGGTCAGGGTATGAAATTGGGAACTGCATACCGATTGGCAACTGGAGAGGTGATATACGTGCCGGAAAATGCGACGTGAAAGAATTAACTAACCACAAGAATTACACAGATATTCACGAGAGAATTTTCTTAGAAAAGGAAGGTGGGTCAAAGAAACCAAAGTAAAATTATCAAATTAAAGATTTTTTGACAAAACTTTTTTGTTACCTATTCAGATTATGATTCTTATCCGAAACGGTAGTTTTAAATGTTCACCTTTGAAATTTTTCTTTCATGAAAAAGGTCGGACTGGTATGGCTGGTATTGGTGTTGTTCATGGCGCAGATATTTGTGCCATTTGCGGTTACACATGCACAGTCGGAAGGTAATGAGACAGCAATGGTTGGAAATTTGACATTATCTGCGAATGTATCAGAGGATATCACGGTAAAAGCTACGGGTGAAGAATCTGAGAAAAATAAAATAACGTTTGTGCTTGGAACTGATGAGAACCTGGCTTCGCTTGAAAACGCATCCATGAATGCTACGGTGAACTCAACAGTAAACGTTACAATATACAATGCAAGTGAAGCGGGAGCTGTAAATTTCAGCAACGAAAGCGTTGTGTTTTTAGCTTCGCTTGACAATGAAACCGTTGCGAGCATAAATCAAACAATAAACGAAAGTGCGTATGTTGTGGCATACAACTTATCCACAACTATCAGCATTGGAAATGTTGACGATGTTAATATAACAAAGTACTGGATGTATGGCGGTGATGAGAACATCCAGAATTTAATTATCTACATGGATAATAAGTTCTATGGGAATACGACCGTGGTGGATCCGCCGAAGCCTCCTGAAAACAGGGTGAAGATCGCATTTGTGACACCGCTGGAAAATCATTTCCTCTTCATCGAACGTGCAAAAGATGATCCGAAGATCTCAAAGCATATCAACGTTACAGCACACTTCGTTACTCAAAATAAGCCTGAATCATATCAAAATCTCAACCTCAGTGATCAAAATGTCATAATGATGGTGCATGTGGGGTATCCAATCCAGGATGGCATTAAGAAAACGGTTGAGGATGCAAAGGGTAACGGAGCATACGTTATAACCCACCAATTCGAAGATGTTCATAATCTCGGCAATGTAAATACATCAGATCCAGCGTATTCCAACATCACAAAATACTGGGATTACGGCAGGGAAGAGAACATGAAACGACTGATAATCTTCCTCGGCGTGAAATTCTGCAATGTCAGTATGGAGATATTGCCACCAATCGCAGTGCCTTTACATGGTTTATATCATCCAGATGCGCCAAGGGTCTTCGAGAATACGAGTGAATATCTCAATTGGTATCAACCAGATCCCTCTAAACCTATGATAGGCATCCATTACTCATACATTTCAGGGTACGGTATAACTCCTGTCATAGATTCTCTGATAAGATCTATCGAGGGTAAAGAGGCAAATGTGATATTTGCAACTTACACATACAAAGACTTGAACTCCTCGAAGTACTTTATACAGGATAATGAATCGGTCGTCGATGTTGCCATCTTGCTAACCTCTTTCAGATTGCACTATGGCGATGAGGAGAGGGGAATTGAGTACCTAAAGAGCTTGAACGTCACGCCACTAAAGGGTATTAACTCGTACTATTCCTCGCCAGAAGAATGGAAGAATAGCACAGGACTTAGTCCAAGCGAGATTGCATGGCAGATCGCTCTTCCAGAATTGGACGGATTGACCGAGTTCATATTTGTGAGCGGGAAGACAAAGGATCCTGTCAGTGGTTTGGAGGGATACGATCCTGTGGACTATCAGGTTGATTGGATCACGGATAGAGTGATTTCATGGGCGAAGCTACATCGTATGAGCAATTCCGAGAAGAAAATTGCAATAATCTACTACAATCACGGCGGTGGGAAGGACAACCTCGGTGCGAGCTATTTGGATATAACGCCATCGCTCAAAAACCTCCTTGATGCAATGAAGGAAAGCGGATATGAAATAGAAGGGGAAGTGCCTTCTGAGAAGGAACTCCTCGATCTGATGATACATCAAGGGAGGAATATCGGTACATGGGCACCAGATGAACTCAAAAATATGGTGGAGAATGAGAGCGTTGTTCTGATCCCAGCGGAGAAGTATGCAAGCTGGTTCGATGCGCTTCCAAGGAATAAGCAGGATGAGGTCATCGAGAAATGGGGTGAGCCTCCCGGTGAGATCATGGTCTATGAGAATGCGACAGGGAAATATCTCGTGATTCCAGGGCTCACATTTGGAAATGTGCTGCTTGCACCGCAGCCAACAAGAGGATGGCTGCAGGATCAGGCTGTTTTATATCATGACAAGGAGCTTGCACCGCACCACCAGTACATAGCCTTCTACTTCTGGCTGAAGAAGGAGTATGGAGCAGATGCAATTATACATTTTGGAACGCATGGAACACAGGAATGGCTTCCTGGGAAGGAAACCGCTTTGTCTGTGAAGGAATGTTGGCCTGCAATATTGATCCAGGATCTTCCCGTAGTCTATCCCTACATCATGGACAATGTCGGTGAGGGCACACAGGCAAAGAGAAGAGGCAACGCTGTAATTGTGGATCATCTGACACCGCCGATCGTTGCATCCGGGTTGTATGGCGATTTCTCTCTTTTGCATGAGAAGATACATCAATATCTCGGTGCAGAAGATGCGCTCAAACTCGAATACAGGGAGACGATAACAAAGCTATACGAGAATCTCAATTTGAGTGAGGATCTGGGTGTGACGGTAGATGATCTCAGAGCGATGAACGAATCAGACTTCGAGTACTTCATAAACGGAGAGCTGCACCTCTATCTTCATGAGCTGGCAGAGGAGTTCATACCATACGGCTTGCATATACTCGGCTCGCCCCCTGTGGATTGGAAGTTGATATCGATGGTCGAATCGATGCTCGGTAACAATTTTTCAGGGCATATCGCAGAGGTGTATCCAGACCCGCATGAACTGAATCCAGCCCATGGGAACTGCTCCGTGATGGAAGAGCTTTTAAGAGAGGTCATATTCAACGGCTCAAGCCCAGAGGACGCACAGAAAAAGATCCTTGGACCGGGAAACGTATCCTCTGATGTGACCACAGATCTTGAGACCGCTAAGGTCTATGCAGAGAATCTTACCAGATGTACCATCGAGGTACCGCGAATACTGGATGGACTGTCAGGAAAGTATGTACCACCAAAGGTTGGAAACGACCCGATAAGAAATCCTGATGCACTCCCGACCGGGAATAACTTTTACTCATTCGATTCAAGACTCATACCAACGAAGGAGGCGATGAGAGTTGGAGAGATTGTAGCAGACGATCTCCTTAAGCAATATGTGGAAGAGCATGGTGAGTATCCAAGAAAGGTTGGTTTTGTGCTATGGGCGGTCGAGACGATGAGACACCAGGGGATCATGGAGTCACAGATCCTGTACCTCATGGGTGTTAAGCCTGTGTGGGACTCAAGAGGAAGGGTGAAGGATGTGGAGCTGATACCATGCTCGGAGCTTGGAAGACCAAGGATCGATGTTCTCCTGACACCATCAGGTCTATACCGGGATACCTTCCCGGATAAAATCAAGCTGCTTGACAAGGCGGTTCGTCTTGCTTACACTGCGGATGATACCGAATGCCGAAACTTTGTCAAGGAGAACTCGGATGCGATCTATGCTCGGTTGATTGAGCAGGGCTACAGCGAAGAGGAAGCAAGAAGCCTCTCGTTGGCAAGGATCTTCTCAGAAGCGCCTGGAACGTATGGCACAGGGCTTCCAAACGCGATCGCAGCAAGCGATACATGGATGAACGAAACAAAACTTGCAGACCTCTACATCAATAGAATGGGATACGTCTATGGTGAGGATGGTTGGGGCGTTCCAAATGTAAACCTCTTCCGTCAAAACCTTGCAGATGTTGAGGTTGCAGTTCACAGCCGCAGCTCAAACCTCTATGGCGTGCTTGACAACGACGACTACTTCCAGTATCTTGGTGGGCTGGCTCTGGCTGTGAGAAGTATAACAGGTGAGACCCCGGATCTCTATGTGACAAACCTGAGAAACCCGCATGATCCGAAGACAGAGACCTTGAAGAGCTATCTGCGAAGAGAACTTAACGTACGCTACTTCAATCCGAAATGGCTCGAAGGGATGATGGAGCACGATTATGCGGGCGCGAGGGAGATGATGAAGTTTGTCGAGAACCTCTGGGGATGGGATGTTGTCACGCCAGACCTAATCACCGCGGATATGTGGAACCAGGTCTATGAGGTCTATGTTCAGGACAAGTACAACCTTGGATTAGAGGGGTTCTTCGACAGCAACAACCCTTATGCGTTACAATCCATCACTGCGAGGATGCTCGAAGCGATAAGAAAAGGCTACTGGAACCCATCTGAAGATGTAAAAACAACACTTGCAGAGACATATCAACAATCCGTTGAGGAATACGGTGTAACATGCTGTCATCACACCTGTGCAAATCTGAGGTTACAGGATTACATGCAGGGCATACTCTCGGTTCCGGAACAACCTCCAGAACAGCAAACATACTTCAGAGGCGGTGGAGCTCGCCTTGTCGAAACAGAAGAAAAAATAGGTGAAGGTGTCACAAATATGACCGAAGTAACAGGTGTGAGCAAAATAGGGGAAGAATTGAAGAAACCGCCGGAAGAAGCATCGGGGAAGAAAGGAAAAGTAATGAAAGAGGAAAAGCCAGTAGAAAAACCCTCACCTGCATTTCCTATATCAGGCGCTCCGTTGATGGGAATTATAGCAGTTATAGTTATTCTCTCATTCATCTACGCAGGCTACAGGCTCGGGGGTAGAAAAAAGATAAGATGATATAATGAAAATAGGAAGTTAGTAACACCATGAAACTCTGGATACTCAAAAACATGAAAGAACCGTTAAAAGCCACTGATACAAAGATTGATAGGTTACTGACGATTATCCTCATTATTTCAATCGTGCTTGCAATCTCAATGATAGCTTATGTCATAATAACGCCAAAAGAAGGCGAGAAATTCACTGAGTTTTATGTCCTCGGTCCAGGCGGAAATGCAGATGATTATCCAATAAAACTTTTGGAAAAAGTTTTATCAAAATATCCAGCCTTTGGCTGGATTAATCCGACTGGAAGTCGGATGTCTTTATTAAATTTTTCGTTGAAAAGAAAAATTTAATGCATAATGAGACATGGGAAAGCCCTTTTACCTTCGAGGCGAAGAAAGCAGGAGAAGACCAGAAGTTAGAATTCTTATTATACAAAAACCCTTTTAGAAAAAGCGTTTACGGAAAAGAAGATAAGGAAGAGCCATATCGCGCACTTCACCTGTGGTTGGATATTACGTGAAAATCGCTATACAAAAATTTAAAATTCAATGGCTTTATATATTCACATATCTTAAATAAAAACTGCAATCGCAAACAGGATAAGGAGGTAAAGGAGATGTTAAAAACTATTAAAGGCGTGGTTGAAGGAAAAGTTGTAGTCCCAGAAGAGCCTGTTCCTGAAGGGACAGTGGTGACAATAAACTTGCCAACAAATCTCCGCTTGTTGCGACATGCTGGTGCGTGGCGTAACCTTGGAGGTTTAGATGAACTCCTAGTGGAAATTTACCGAACCAGAGCGGTTAAAAGGGAAGTTCCTCTCTAATGTACGTGTTAGATACTGATCATTGCATAGAGCTGTTGAGAGGAAATGAGGGTGTTTTAGCCAAACTTAAATCGCTTGATGTGGAGATTGAAGTTTACACCACTACTATCACCGCGGCTGAGCTGTTTTACGGTGTGTACCGTATGCCCAATCCAGAGCAGAGGATGCAAGAGGTAAATGCCTTCTTAAGCGACATAGAAATCCTTGATTTAGATTTAGGAGCAGCAAGGATATATGGACAACTTAAATCGGAATTAATGGGAAGAGGCGAATTGTTAGCGGATAATGATCTGTTCATTGCCAGTATTGCCTTGAGTCATAACTTAACTCTTGTCACTCATAACATTCACCATTATGAACGCGTACCCAATCTCTGTTTAGATGACTGGATGGAGTAACTAAAGGAGAAAAGTTCACAGATTTTTCTTTTAGCACTGTGGGGCTCCGCCCCACGACCCCGCAATCGCGGGCTCTGCCCGCGTTCCCGCGAGCCTGAAAGGCTCAGTAAGGGCTTAGTTTTCTTTTTTGAAAAGAAAAAGTGTGTTGATGTAAGAGGGATGATTGATGGAGAAGAAGCGAAAAGAAAAGGTTTTCATTATAGGCGATTATAACAAAAGAAATCCAAAAAACAGAGCAATAATCACTGTTTCACTTCTCCTTATTCTATTCCTTCTCTGTGCTTATCATCAAACCAATTACGAATGTGGGGCTCCGCCCCACGACCCCGCAAGCCCTGTAAGGGCTTATCACCGGGAGTATCCTTCAGTCAAGAATATGGTCTCTGATTATTCGAAATACATAGGCGAAACAGCGTCAATTTCTGGAGAAGTTGTTGGTGTACCAAGCACAACGTTCCAGCTTTTGGAGAGATACGATGATAAAAACGCAATTTTTACGGTATTACCAGATTCTAATGTAGATGTAGATATAGGAGATAAAGTCGAGGTATTAGGCTCTTTGGGTCCAGATTACCAAATCTCTGCTGAGAAGATCATTGTCCTTAAGAGATGGAAATACGAGTTCACTTTCATTCGCTCATTAATTGCACTCATACTTCTTGTTTTCATTTTCCTGAGAAACTGGAAGTTTGATTTCAAACTAAAACTTTTTAGAAAAAAGTTTTATCAAAAATAATTTGTTATGAGAGAATAAAAATGCCCGACTGGCTTGCTCACAGTTTAGTTGCCTATATTTTGTGCAGCATTTTAGGGATTTAATTCAAGGTTTTTAGCAAAGAGAATACAGCAATAGTGATGGTCGGCGCAAACAGATAATCAGAGCAATGATCGGTCAAAACCCTGTTTATCTCCTCGGGCATTTGCCTGTCGTAACTCCTTAAACCCTCTTCCACATGACCTACCTTGATGTGCAGTTTAGTAGCAGCAAGAGCACCAGCTAAAACCGTGTTCGTGTCTCCTTCCACTAACACAACATCGGGCTTTTCCTTTTGT
>JASEFB010000066.1 GCA_030019325.1 archaeon
CCCACTCCACACATCTTTCCACTGGTTCCACCGGTAGTCCTCTACTTGCGATAGCTTTATTATCTGCTCGGCACTAAATACATTAGAGAGCGTCATAAATAGATTGTTCTCCTCCAAATCAGCCGATATCGGCGTAAAGTAGTACATTTTTCCTCCACTCTTTTTGGAGGAGAAATCACCCTTATAAATAAGTTCGGAAGTAGGGGTGTTCGGAACTACTGAGGTTGGGAAAAGATTTATATAAGCTTTGTTTCCTATCAAGATGGTAATAACATAAATTTTTGATTAATGTGTTCCCTATCTTTGACCCTCTTTCTGTTGTAAGATATAGGCGGAAAGAATACCATTCGTTGTGTTTAATAAAGCCGTGTTTTGTTAGGATTTCGATCTCTTTTTCAAATCCTGAGAAATCAGATTTTAAGATCCCTTCACTACGAATATTTTGCCCTATGTAGATCTTTTTAAGAATCTCAAGACACCGGTGTATGTCAGTACCGCTTACCCCAGTTTCTTTTAGCTCTTTTTCTACGCTTGAAAGTTCGAAAGGACTCAAATTTTCTTTTATATACATCTCCACAGAAGGAAGGATATAATAGCCAGGATAGCCATGCTTTCTACTAGACCAGACGTATTCAGTTAATATACCAACTTCTAGTAAATCTTTAAGAATATTCTCATAGCTCCGTTTACCAATTATCTCTATTGTCTCAGGCTTTCTACCATCGACTGTATGTATGCCGTCCTTCTCGCAAATATACATTAAAAATTCTTTTCCTTCTAGCTCTTTGAGAATCTTGTCGATGACTATCTTCATTTCTGAGCTATGCTCAAAAATAAGTTTTCCTATGAATTTGGATAGCTCTTCACCCTCCTTATAATCATAATCTCCTTTCTCATTTCTAACTGTAAATTGAACACCACCATATGGGGGGTGAAGAAATGAGGCCTTCATCTATTAATTTATCTTTAACATCTTCAAATATCTCTTCTCCATATCTGTCTTTAAATCGTCCGAAAGACATCGATACAGAATCAGAAAGCACATACCCATTATGGGATGCAACTATAGTTAAAAAATCCATTTTGGTAACTTCTTTACTCTCGACTATCCGTTTTACCTTTTCCTTTAGAATTTCACTCTTTACCATTTTTCCCTCACCGTAATTAATTATGGAGCCTATAGGAATTAATTTAATATTTAATATAGTATCTAGCCTTATCCCGTTTTTCCGACTACAAGGAAAATATTTAACATAAGTGAAATGAGCAGGAGAAATTTATTCCTAAAAAATCACTATAAGCCGTTTTCAATATTGCTTTTCCTCCAAAATGCTTACCCACGAGTTGCAAGTCGATTGGCAATTTTTGCGATAACCCATTAAAGGTATGCGAGCGGGCCCAGCGAAATTCGAACTCGCGATCCTCAGCTTAGAAGTACCTGATTCATGGGAAGAAGGAACAATAGACAAGATAGACTTTTTAATTAACACTTCTGGTATTGACTGGAATAGGGCAGAAACCACCTGTAAAGAAGCGGCTCTGAAATAAGCTGCTTATTACGGCGGCCCCTTCTCCCTCATGCTCACCTGAAGGAGGATGATGAGCCTTTTCGCGGTTACCTTATCAACGATATAAACATTTAACCTTGAGTGCCATAAGCTCAAAATTTATGCTAATTATTCACAACGACTCACAAATCCCTTTTTAAGGGTGCTATCACGATTTCAATCTGCTCTAACGGAAATTTAGGAGGCGAGCGAAAATGGGGTTCAAAATTATGGTAGGCCCTGGTTGTATAATGCGACTGATAATTATCTCACTCATGGTAATTCTGCTCGTACCACATGGTCAGGCACTACAGATGCTCTCGGGGGATCAGGTATCTGTTGATTTCCCAATAGATGATGATGTTTTTGCTGCTGGTGGTACGGTGAGTATTAATGCTCCCGTTGCGGGAGCGGTAATTGCGGGTGGTGATATTAGTATCAATGCACCGGTAAGTGGTGATGTTTTCGTTGCTGGTGGGCAAATAGTAGTTAATTCTGATATTGAAGGAAAAATTGTGGCTGCAGGGGGAAATATAGATTTGAGCGGTGATGCAAAAAATGCGGTAATTGCTGGAGGAAATGTTAACATCCATCCTGACACGGTTATTAGCAGGGATGCAGTCATTGCAGGTGATAGGGTTTCCAATGCTGGTACGATTATAGGCAACTTAACCGTAAGAGCCGAGGAGTTCCAAAATACAGGAAGTGCGGGCAGTGTCGATTTCAAGAAAAGCGAAGGTCTGCAAGGGTTACAAAAATTTATGAACCTATTTAGTATTCTCATGACCGTTGGATTCCTGATAATCGGTATAATCGTGCTCAGGTTATTCCCAGCCCAATTCTTTATAATTGAAGAGGAAGTAAGGAGATCTCCTGTGAAGAACACCGTAGTAGGATTTGTTCTTATACTCGCATCGGTAATTTTGATACTCGTGCTGGCTGTGACCCTTGTTGGTTTTCCCGTTGCATTACTTATGGGAATGCTTTTTATCATAGCTTTAATGCTCTCCAGTCTTTTCGTGTCATTCGCCGTCGGCAGAAAGATTATTGATGTGTTCAAAATTAAGACCAAAGATATCTTGATTTTTGTCCTCGGCTTTATAATCCTGAGTCTTCTCTTCAGAATTCCCTATGCAGGTTGGTTCATACGCATTGTAGCGATTTCTTTGGGATTTGGCGCGCTTGTATATGCAGTATATAAGAACTGGCAGAGCATAACGACCAGTTCCGTTTAAATGTACTGGAAGAAAAAGATGAGGAGATAATGGAAACTCCGGGATTTGCGTGCGGCGGGTATGGAAATCTTTATGGGGCTTCTGGATATCGCAAATGGCGAAACCAGTTGTAGACCCGGATCTTTGTACTGGCTGTGAATCATGTGTGGATATTTGTCCAGAAGTATTTGAAATGGGCGATGATGGATTGTCCTGGGTAAAAAACCCAAACGCTTGCAATAACTGCGATTGCCAAGAAGCGATCGATAATTGTCCTGTAGAAGCGATATCCTGGGAGGCATAAATCTGCAATGCCAAGACCAGTAGCTCTAGTTAGAGGTTCTCAAATAGGCGAATTGTGGAAACATTCACTCGCATGGCTTAGACAAGCACGGCTTCAATTCCAGCCCATGTACTTTATAAATTACAGTGTTGGGGCTGCCGCTGCATACACCACGGCTCAAAGATTTAACGTAGGCCTTTATGAGCTCGGATTTATCCTTCTTTTTCTTGGCGTCTTATGCGCGGCTCTTACCAACGACTATTATGATTATCCGACGGATCGTATTAATAAAAATGCAGGGTTCACTGGTGGAACACGAGTATTAGTAGAGGGTAAGCTTGGCTTGAGTGAGGTAAAGGCGGGTATCCTCTTTGTACTTGGTTTGATTTTGGTATTCGGCTGTCTACTCATGTGGACCGCCAAAGATATTTCCGCATTTTTAATACTGTTTGGTGGTTTAAGTGGTATTTTCTTACTTCTAGAATACACCGCGCCGCCCCTCAAGTTCAGTTGGAGGGGTATGGGAGAGATAGTTGTAAGCATGATGACGGGCCCTTATCCTGTTCTCCTGGGTTACATCCTTCAGATTGGTACATGGACGAATTCATTACCCTGGTTATTGAGTATCCCCTTGTTTTTTGCAATGTTTACCGCGATAACATTAGGAGGCATTCCTGATTATTATGCGGACAGAACGGTTTCTAAAAAAACCATTTCAGTCATTTTTGGACCACGGCTGGCAGCAATTATAGCACTCTTTCTTCTCGCTCTCACAACGATATCTTGCTTATTGCTCTGGTTGTTTAACATACTAAAAGGGCATGGGAGTATCACTGTATTTGTTGTTATCCCGTATGCGTTGATTCTAGGTCTTGCGGTAATCAAATTGATAAAATCAGATGATTATGACAGACCAATAAACAGAATCTTGCAAGTTGCGGTATTTAATATCACCCTGATTGGACTTATTCTTTTATTATCCTTGTTATGGTAGTAAATTACTCTGAAATTGGGTCTATTAGGCTGCTTACTACGTCTTCCAATAATCCTGATAACCATACCAATCACAGAAGTCACAATTCTTTTTTCTCTTTTTCTATCTTCACGGCGACCCTTTCCCCATCATGCTCACCTAAAGAAGGCCCGAAAAACCCGAAGCGGCTATCAAAGAAACACATATCCTTCACCCTCTCATATTTCAACCTCCCCAAAACACCCCTACACAGGTCATAGTGAACTATTCACCAGCATAATACAGTGCGGGCGAAGATACTCCATAAGTGAGAGAGAGATCAGTAGAATGACCACCACCACTTTTACATAGAGAGATTTTTTAAGTCTGCGCGACTATCTCGTTACTCATAGAGAGGTGTGAAGATGCCAACAATTGTTCATTTTGATATTCCGGCAGATAATCCAGAGCGAGCAAAGAAGTTTTATGAAGCATTGTTTGAGTGGAAGATTGAAGCGCTCCCAGGGCCAATACCGTACTATCTGATCGAAACGACTGATCTCAATGGTGAGCAAGGGGTGGGCGGGGGCATGGCGCAAAGAACTAACCCTGAGCAAAAAATTACCAATTTCATTGGCGTCAAGTCTATCAATGAGTATACGGCCAAGGTTGAACAGCTTGGGGGTACAGTGATCGAACGGAAATGGCAGGTACCCGGCTGGGGCTATCTCGCAGTCTGTTTAGATACTGAAAATAATCCGTTCGGCCTCTGGGAAGAAGATGAAAACGCAGAATAGTCGACTGCACTACCTTTGCAAAAGCAGCGTGAACTCTATGACGGTGACGGTGTGAAAGATTGAAGGCGGCATTGAATCCAGAAGGGATAGAAAAGCTTTTATTTATCGTTCCGCAAAGCTGTTGAATAGGGGGATAAAAATGCCTGTATGTCCTTATTGTAAACAGAGGATCTCTTTAAATGAAGTTAAAAGAGAAGTACGCGGTAAAGGATTCTTCAAACAGGAGATCATGTACTCATGTCCTCACTGTGATGCTGTCCTGGGATTCAGTAGAGGAAAATATGGATAGGCATAGGTGGGTGGAAGCTCAAAGTTCAGATTTGAAGGAGGGATAACGAGGCAAAATCCAAAAATTTTCATTGGTCGAGGCTTGATGAACGGCTTTGCCCGTGTTAAACATAAGTCCAATTTTTGTAGGTCGGGAGGGTTGATAAGTCAAACCTTTAAAAAAGGTTTGATCCAAAAATAAGGGGGGGTCTGGCCCCTTATTAAGCGGACCCGGCGGGATTCGAACCCGCGATCACCGGCTTAGAAGGCCGGTGCTTTATCCGAGCTAAGCCACGGGCCCATTCCTTTCCTTTCTCTCGTCTCTATTTATAGATTTGGAGCTCGCTGCATTTAAAAGGAAAGTTTTATCATCGCTGGAGTAAGTAAGCATTTAAACATAAAGAGAAGATGCCAATCCCAGAGAAAACCTCGATGATGCAGCAGTATTACCGGATAAAAGAGAAATACCGGGATGCAATCTTACTCTTTCGCGTCGGTGACTTTTATGAAACCTTCGGTGACGATGCTAAGGTCGCATCAAAAGAGTTGAATATTACGTTAACCGCTACGGGCAGGGGTAAAGGACCGGCGAGTAAAATTCCCATGGCTGGCGTGCCATACCATGCGGTAACACCCTACATAAAGCAGTTGATTAAGAAGGGCTACAAGGTGGCGATCTGTGAACAGATAGAGGATAAAGAGCGGAAAGATATCGAACGGCGTGAGGTCGTGCGGCTCATTACGCCTGGCACGGTAATCGAGGATTTCTTTCTCGAAGAGCGGGTCAGCAATTATCTGATGTGCGTGAATCTCGTGGAGGGCAAGGTGGGTATTGCCATCGTCGACGTTTCAACCGGCGAGTTCTCACTGACCGAAGTGGAAGATGAGGCAACACATGCCGCGCTTTTGAATGAAATTGAGCGCGTGAACCCAGCAGAGATAATACTGCCTGAATCGCTTGAACTCGGGCTTGAACGGGACGCATGCACCATTTCTCGCTATGATGATTACTACTTTGAGTATAAGAATGCATTTACCACGCTGATAAACCATTTTGGGGTTATCTCGCTCGATGGCTTTGGATGCGGTGAACTCAAAGCGGGAATAACCGCAGCGGGTGCCGTTATCTCGTATCTCAGGGATACCCAGAAGAAGGTGTTATCACACCTCAAACCGCTTAAGACCTTCTTCGTTTCCGATTACATGGTGTTAGACAGTGTTACCGTGAGAAACCTCGAACTCTTTAATAATATACGGGATGGAACACAGCGAGGTACGCTTGTCAGTGTGCTGGACAAAACACTTACAGGAATGGGCTCACGACTCCTGAAACGGAATTTGCAGTTCCCGTTGCTCGATACTGCTGAGATAAAAAGGAGGGAAGAAGCGGTAAAGGAGTTCTATGCGGATATACTGCTCAGGGAATCGTTAAAGGCAGTCTTCAGGGAGATATACGATGTAGAGCGGATAATAAGCAGAGTATCGTATGGTAACGCCAATGCACGTGACCTGATCTCACTCAAGCGGTCGTTACTGCAAATAGAGGAGTTAAAAGCGATTTTAAAGAATTGCCGCTCTGAAAAAATAAAAAAGACGCTGCGAGCATTCAAGTCGAAGACCTTCGCTGAGGTTGTCGAGTTAGTAGAACGAGGCATTGTAGAAGAGCCACCGGTAACCGTAAAGGAAGGGGGGTTGATAAAAGAGGGATTTAATGCTGAACTGGACGAGTTGAGAACGATAAAGCATCAGGGAAGGAAGTGGTTAGTTGACTTCGAAGAACATGAGAAAGCTCGTACCGGGATAAAATCGCTCAAAGTTGGCTATAACAAGATTTTTGGGTATTACATCGAGGTGCGGAAGACATGGGTAGAGAACGTGCCGTCCTCGTATATACGAAAACAGACGCTTACAGAAGCAGAACGGTATATCACGGAAGAATTGAAAGAGTACGAGGCAAAGGCGTTAAGCGCAGAGGAACGAATAAAGGAACTGGAGTATGAGTTATTCGAACAGATAAGGAAGGAAGTTGCGAAACGTGCGAAGGAAATTCAAGAAGCTGCGAATTCGGTTGCCGAATTGGATATGCTTCTGGCGTTCGCGGACGTTGCGGCAGAAAGCGGCTATTGCTGCCCGGAGGTAGACGAAGGTGACGAAATTGTTATACGAGAGGGCAGACATCCAGTAGTGGAGAAGGGGGTAAAGGAAGGATTCGTACCGAATGATGTTCGACTTGATAAAAACAACCGATTGCTGGTTATCACGGGACCAAATATGAGCGGGAAAAGTACATTCATGCGTCAGGTTGCGTTAATCACGCTGATGGCACAGCTCGGCTCCTTTGTGCCTGCGAAGGAGGCGAAGATCAGTGTTGTAGACAGGATTTTTACGAGGGTGGGCGCTTACGACGACCTTTCCATGGGTCAGAGTTCATTCATGGTGGAGATGAGCGAGACGGCGAATATCTTAAATAACGCGACTGAACGCAGCCTGATAATTCTTGATGAAATCGGAAGAGGCACCAGCACGCTGGACGGCGTCAGTATCGCATGGTCCGTCGGGGAGTATGTTAATACGCGACTAAAAGCGAAAACGATGTTCGCAACACACTTCTACGAACTCACGGAGCTCGCAGATATACTTGATAACGCACGATGCTACAATGTCTCGATAAAGGAAGTTGCCGGTGAGATATTCTTTATACGGAAGGTTGTGGAAGGAAAAGGGTCAAAGAGCTACGGGATACAGGTTGCGAAACTCGCAGGATTGCCTGAAGAGGTGATAGAATCCGCAAAAAGCGTTTTAAAGAGGATGGAAAGCGAGGCGGAACGAGCAGGAGCAAGAAGCAAAGAGGGAGAGAAAGAAGAAAAGGAAGTAGTAGTGGAGAAGGAATACGTCGTAGAGGAGCACCCCGTCTTGGAGGAGTTGAAGTCAATAAATGTGGAGCAGATTTCACCAATAGAGGCGTTAAATTTGTTGTATCAGATGAAGAAGAAGATAGGTGGATCCCAGTGATAGAAAACCTAATAATGGAAATAAGAGAGCTTTAATAGAAAAAATCGAAGTGTGTTGGTTTGATAGTCCAAATAGTAGTATCTGTCGGACGGATGTGAGAGTTGAAAGTAACAATACGGATATAACCTTTTATCCTGTCCCTAACATAAAAGAATATAATAAACGGGAAGCAATACACCCCGGTGAATCCTTATCAATAAAAACTGATTTTGACATTCATAGCCTTACAAGGGTGTATATCTCTCCCGCTGATGGAAGATGGGGAGTACAGATTTATGAAAGTTCAAGAGGATGTCATTTCGAAGAACTTCATGGAGTTCCTCCTCAAAAAGATATTACTACATTTGAATCTACAAGTGTTATTCGGCCCTTCCGTATTACATCTGCAGAATGGGATGTTTATGAAGATGAAATTAACCATAGTGATCATTTAGATGTATATTCTAATGGCCAATTCTCTTTATACAAAAAAGGAAATAGTTCTTCAGGAACATGGAGAATCGAAGAAGATCAGATCTACCTCAACTTTGGTAATATTACCATACATGGAAAAATAGAAGGGAATACGATAATAGACCTTGGCGGAACTAAGTGGATAAAAATGTAAAGCTCTGAAATCAATCGTGCATAGAATTTGGGAGAGTAAAAAAGAAAAATAATAAAATTATCCTCTCTCGGTGCGCCTGCCTGGCGCATCACTAAAAATTACCTAAAAACCGGCAGCTATTTATAGGTTGTGTTTATCTCATTCTCTTTGGTATGTATTCAAAATGAAGACGATAACAATAAGGGTAGATGATGATTTTTTGATGGAATAGAAGATAAGAGAGGCGATAAAAACAAAAGTGATTTCTACCGTGAGATCATCCGTGAATGCATGGAGAACACAGGTGAAGACATATTGAATACATTTGAATACGAAAGACTACAAACTGAACCCTGTGTAATTCATCACCTCCTTTTTCTCAGAGTATTAAAAAGGGCCAATCTACTCATCAGCTATTCTTTCACCCTACTTATTCACAAATCTTTCTTTATCTTATTCAAGATGTTCTCAAAAGTGCTTTTCTCAGCAACCAAATCTACTTTCATTCCTTTCCCGGTTATCGTTTCGGCGGTTAAATCCCCTATAGCCGCAATTTTTGTGGCTCTAAAGATTTCCTTCTCTATATCTAACTCTTTGGAAAGTTCAAAAAAGATTTCAAACGTCAAAGAACTCGTGAATATGACATAATCAGGCTTATACTTTACTAAATCCTCAAAAAGTTTCTTAAATTCAGTCATATCCTTCTTCTTTAGTTCATATATCACGATATCAGTAACAACAGCTCCTTTCCGCTCTAAAAATGCTATAATCTCTTTATTTCCCTCTGAACTCCGAAGAAATACAATCCTCCTATCTTTTACCCTGATTGCGTTAAAGAGCTCTTCTAGACCTTTGGTGCTAAACGTGGAAGGCATTAAATTCGCGCTTAACCCCCTTTTCTCGAGCTCTTCTCTCGTCACAGGGCCGATAGCACAGAGTTCCGCATTAGTTTCCAACAATCTCTTTTTCAAATCAATTTTACCTTCGCATAACTCAAACGATTTTTTAATACCATTTACACTTGTGAAAACGAGTATGTCAATGCCTTCTTTAAAAGCGGCCTCTATCTCGTTTAAGGCCTCATTTCTCTCCACAAGTTCAAAAACAGGAAAGCCGAAAAAATCAAATCCATGTTGCTCCGCGAGTTCTCTCGCATGTGAGAGTAAATTTTTAGGTCGGAAAGCTGCTATCTTTATTCTCACTTTTGATACCTCTTTTAAAAATTATAGTATGTTATATGTTAAAATCTTGTTCGCTCTTTGGCATTACTTATGAAGCCAAGTTTGGGTTTGGGTGGAGTGCTGAAGGCACGGAGCCTGATACGCTCTGTTATACGCCGTTGCCACCAGATTCATCCCTCCTTTCTTCAACAATACGCACGATTTTCTCGGTCACAATTATAAAATTATTGGTAAGCTTATCAGAATACGACTCTAATACTCGTTTTAGTACAGCAATTTTATTCTCAGACCGTTCATCTTCCAATCGCAAAAGGATTACACCCGTGTGGTTTTCTCATGCGGAATACGATTTCACCAAAATCTTTGTCATTTGTAACCAAAATATAATTCTCAAGATTTGCTTTCTCTATAACGCTCTCATCATCTAATCCCCGAGCCTCATCGTAAACAGAAAATACATCGTGATGTAAACTCCGCAACCATTTAGCAACCGTAGGCCCCGTGCATTCATCGACGAGAAAACGCATGTCTAAACCGCCTCTACTAAAGGCATAAAAGTTGTGTTTTCGAGTGTTTCTGAAGCGTACAACAAACAGGCTAAAATATCCTCTTTCTTTAATCCCTTGTATTCCTGAAGAATTTCATCAATGGTTTCACCATGAGCTAACAAATTCAAAATATACTGCACTGTTAACCTCGTGCCTTTAATGACTGGTTTTCCTACCATAAGTTTAGGGTTTACTACAATGCGTTCGAGTAATTGATTTCGCTCCATTTTTATCTCCTCCTGGTATAGTGTAGAGCTTTCCGCTATATAAGGGCAATGACGTATAACGTTTCCGGTGTAAAAGAAGTTCGGCGAAGCCGAATTTGGACAGCGAAGTGTATTCTTTTACACCGTGTTATATGAAGTGCCAGAGCCTCCTTCTTCCCTATAGGATTTTTGTGTCGCTGCTTAGTTTTCTTTTGTAATCCTCTGCCTTCTTATTATCTCCAATCTTTTCATAAACGAGAGCTAAATTTCTATAGACTTTTCCAAGAAAATGGATTTGGCCTATTTCCTTGAAAACTTTCTCTGCTTTTAAATAGTATTCAATTGCTCTCCTGAAATCTCCTAAGTCACCATAAGCACTACCTAAATTTACATAGCAAGTTGCTTCGATTTCTTTATATCCTATTGCTTTGGCAATTTCTAAAGCTTTCTCATGATATTCAATTGCTCTCCTGAAATCTCCTAAGTCACCATAAGCATTACCTAAATTTGCATAGCAAGTTGCTTCTCCAGCCTTATCTCCTATTGCTTTGGCAATTACTAAATCCTTCTCATAGTATTCAATTGCTCTCTTGAAACCTCCTAAGGCACCATAAGCATTACCTAAATTTCCATAGCAAGTTGCTTCTCCAGCCTTATCTCCTATTGCTTTGGCAATTACTAAATCCTTCTCAT
>JASEFB010000067.1 GCA_030019325.1 archaeon
GCATGTAATTTCAATAAGTGGTAGTTGATATAGTTATTTCATGACGCCCCCTAAGTGATGTTGCCCTTTATCCTTTATAAAACAAAATTATGGAGGTGAAGTATAGAAGATGAAGGAAAAAGACGAATCCAAGCCACCAATGCTTCCTGAGGAAGCTGTCTCTCTCGCTTGGGCATTAACACTGTCCTATTCGAGATTTTTAAGGGAAGGCGATAAGAATAAAAGTGAAGAACAGTCTGAAAGAACCAAACTTCCTCAAGAGATAGACGGTGAAAAAATTAGAACGTCTATGGAACAATTCAAAAACTCTTATCAGGGCGGAGAGAGACAATTCCTTGAACAACTATACATATCAATATGGTATGCAGTTAGAGACCTAATTGCAGTAAGGAATGGAAGGGACCTCAATTTTGACCAATGTGACAGGTTAAGGAAAGTTCAATTAGATGCCATCGAAGGATATACCACTTTTAGCTTGAAAGCGCAATCACTTATCCCCAGACTGTTTGGAATAGGAGTATCAGGAATAACGTTCGGAGAGCTAACGTGGGGGCAAGGGATTACCAAGCTAACGTCCTCTCCAACCTTTCAATTCGGATTAATCGTCGGTATTCCTGTACTTTTATACGTATGCTTAGAGGTAATTATGAGAGTACCTTTAGTTTGGTTGAAGCAAATAGAATTGATTAGAAATGATTATGACCGTGATGTATATTACGACCATTATTTATGGAAGTCTGCAGATGTATTGAGAGAGTTGGCATACAATGCTTTGAGATTGTGCGCAATATACTATCCAGACATTTATTATTATGAGATTGGTGAAAATCAGAACATGGGCAGTCTGAAGGACCCTCTGTGTGAGGCGGCTGAGAAAATTGTACCTAAACCTATAATTAAGAGGTGCGATAAACTTGATAAGTGTTATCACTTAGATTTAAGGGTGCTAAAACGAAGGAGAATAACAACAAATAGGTGGTCAATGTGCAAAAGTGGTGTTTGGACTGAATGCTGCCCTTTTAAAGATAAAGAAGGCACATAAAGGAATTATTAATGAAAATACATTGAGAGATAAAAGTAGGAGCGAAGGTGAAGATGGGAACCGAAACGGAAGAGCGGAAATTTGTACGATTACCCACTTTTTTAGAACGAGGTTTTTTGGATTTGAGGAATGCGGTGATAGCGCAACGAATCTGCTGCCTCTGCGGTACCTGTGCGGCATTTTGCTATAAAATTGATATACTTGAAGGCGAGGGAGGTAAAATAGAGCCGAAGTTTATTGAGGAGTATGATACGGTCTGCGGGCAGTGCTACGCATACTGCCCAAGGACTTTCCTGCCACAGTCTGAAATAGAGAGGAGGATATTTGGCGACGAAGGGAAAGGGGCGGAAAGGGATATTCTTGGTGTCTATCGAAGTTTTTATGCGGTTCGGTCAAAGAAGGAGGATATACTCAAAAGGGCACAAGATGGCGGCGCGGTTACTTCTCTGCTCGCCTATGCACTTGACGAAGGGCTAATCGATTGCGCCGTGATTACAACTTCGGATGCCGAATGGAAACCATTAACGAAGGTTGCAAGGACTTATGAGGAGTTAAAGGAAGGTGCGGGCACAAAATATACTCTTTATCCAGGCGTGATAGGTGTTAGAGATGCGATAAAGGGTGGATGCGAAGCCATAGGGTTTGTCGGGCTGCCCTGTCAAATACAAGGATTAAGAAAGGTGCAAACGGCTGAGCAGCCGTATGATGTGGGCATAACGAAAGTAAAGTTGTTGATAGGCTTGTTCTGCATGGATAATTTCACGGAGGCTTTGCTGGATTTCGTAGTTAAGCAGTGTGCCGGAGGCTCCTTAGAAGGGGTGAGCAAGTTCGAGATAAGGGATAAGGATTTGTTAGTATACGAAAAAGACAAGGAGGAGAAGCATCGGATCCCGTTAGATGAGGTAAAGAGCTATGTCGGCGCGGGCTGTTTAGTTTGCATGGATTACACCGCCGAGCTCGCGGACATCTCTATAGGCTCAGTAGGCTCAGAGGAGGGCTGGTCAACGGTATTTGCTCGCACGGAGATAGGAGAAGAGGTCGTTAGAGGTGCATTGGAGAAAGGGTACATTGAAGTCATGAAAATAGAGAGAGCCGGATTAGAATCGATACGGAGATTGGCGAAAAAAAAGAAAGAAAGTGGCATGCAGCGGAGCACGTAATTATTTTTAGTACTACACCTCAACCTCATCAATCTGATATTCGATGATATTTCAGACGGTATGCCGTTTAACTTCCAGCATTAACAAATTTACACGTTTTATCGTCGGATAATCGGTATAATATCACCGACCCTTCCTCTATCCATGCCTGCTCCTCTTGACTTTATAACTTCTTCACGCTCTTCGTACACCCCGCCGAATACCCATTTTGGTTCCACGCCAGTCATTATTGCGGTTACCCGTGCCTTTCCAGTGTAATCCTCATTTATCCTTGCTCCCCATATCACATTCGCGCTCGAGTCCAACTCGTGGGTAAGCAACTCTACGATATCATGTGTCTCCTGCATCGTGAGGTCAGAGCCTCCCGTCACATGTATGAGCGCACCTTTCGCTCCCCTATAATTCGCATCCAGCAGTGGATGAGAGAGTGCGTCTTCAACAACCGCTTCGGGCTTGTTTTCCGATTTCGAGGTCTTGCCTACGAGCATAACGGCAACACCACCTTCCCCCATTATTGCCTTGAGGTCGGCGAAGTCGAGATTTACTAAGGAGGGTTTTGTTATCGTCTCTGCGATACCCTGTATCGTCTCCGCAATCAACATATCCATCGTCTTGAAAGCGTCATTCACCGGAAGATTGCCCGCATATTTTATCAACTTGTCGTTCTCCAATACTATAACGGTATCAGTAGCATCTCTCAATCTTTCTATCCCTTCAGCGGCTTTTTTTCTTCTTATCCGCTCCGCTTCAAAGGGAAACGAGACCATTGCGACTACAATTGCACCCGTTTCTTTCGCTGATTCAGCAACAACAGGCGAGGCCCCCGTGCCCGTACCACCACCCATTCCGGCTGTGATGAACACGAAGTTTTTTCCTTTCAATAACCCCCGAAGCTCTTCCTTATCCAATTCCGCCGCTTTCCTCCCTACATCTGGAGAGCCCCCAGCACCTAATCCTCTGGTAAGTGCTCTTCCTATCAATAACTTCTTGCCACATTTTATCGAATCCAAGTGCAGCTTGTCCGTGTTCACGGCTATCCTATCCACGCCCTCTAACCCTCCTAAGCTCTCCAATCTATTCATGGAATTGCTACCTGCTCCACCGACACCCACTATTGCAAGCTGCGGCACTCCAAACCAATCATCATCTGTTTCTATCATATCACCCCTTTTTCCCCCTTCTCTCTTTTCACATTGAGCCTATTATCAGTAATCATCTCCTAAAGAAGAAGGGGTTATATAAAAATAGTGATTCATATTCCCTCTTAATCTTTATATACTCTCCCGCATATGATGCATATGGTGTTATAGACACCAATGGGTGGTTGGGTGGAGGAAAGGTGTATGGTTGAGAAAGAAGAATTAGAAGAGATAATTAGAGGGGCAAAACCAGCGGTTGCGGTGATAGGTCTTGGTGGTGCAGGGAGCAATATCGTGACATGGATAAAAGAGAAAGGGATATCAGGGGCTAAGCTCATTGCGGCGAACACCGATGCGGCTCATTTGGGTATAAGTAAAGCGGACAGACTACTGTTAGTCGGTATGAAACTCTGTAGGGGGAGGGGATGTGGAGGCTATCCTGAAATCGGTGCAGAGGCAGCGAAGGAGAGCATGGATATGATAAAAGAGCAACTGCTTGGCTGTGACCTTGTCTTCATAGTAGCAGGGTTAGGAGGCGGGACAGGGACAGGGGCGGCGCCAGTGATTGCTAACCTTACGAGAGATGCTGGTATACTGACACTAGGGTGTGTGACTATACCATTTAGCATCGAGATGGCGAGGAGGGAGAAAGCGAAGGAAGGCATAGAGAAGCTCCGTGAGAACTGTGATACGCTCGTTCTCATAGACAACAACCGACTCAGGCAGGTGGCAGGCGACTTACCCTTAAAGCCCGCACTTGGTGTGGCAAACGAGCTCGTCGGCTCTTTTGTCAAGAATATAACAGAGGCGATAGCCGTACCAGGCCTGATGAACATAGATTACGCAGACCTGCGAGCAGTCACGGAGCGTGGCGGTGTATCATCCATAGGATTGGAGAGGGTGATGGTGAAGATAGGGTAGCAACGGCAGTATCCCAGGCACTGGGACAGCCACTTTTAGACATCGCTGATCTCTCCGCCACTAGGGGTGTACTCATCCACATAGCTGGGGGTGAGGACATGACACTCGAAGAGGTGGCGAAGGTCGGTGAGATGGTCGCAAGTAAAGTTCCACACACGACGAACATTGCATGGGGCGCGAGGGTAGATGAAACAATCACATGAAGAGTCCGCGTTATGGCTGTGCTAACAGGTGTGGAGAGCACGTTCCTCGCCGGAAAAAAGGTTGGGCCTGAAAAAGAGGAAGTACCAAGAGTGCCCAAAATCGAAACACCGAAAGCTGTGATTAAAGAGGAAAAGAAGCCAGAACCTGTTGCAGAACCAGTAAAGAAGCCAGAACCTGTTGCAGAAGCGGCTAAGGTGGAAGAAAAGAAGAAGAGACCACTCTGGAGGTAGAAGTGAGATGAAGTGGGATAAACTGACAGTAACAATCCTGATTGTGCCAATCGTGTTATTCGCTGTTGCACTCTATGGTTTCTTAGGTGGAGCCTACGCTTATAACACGTGGAGAGATATATCCCCCATTTATAGTTACACTCAGGTCGTAGGTATAGCATCGTTTCTGGGGTTCGCTGCCTTCTGGACAGCAATAGTCTACTTGATAGCGCTACTTCGTGACAACGAGGAACTGCTCAGGAAGAACGCAGATTTGCTTCAGGCGAACTTGGAAAAGTATACTGAGATCGGTTCAAAGCACCTCAAGGAAGCACGTGACCTAATCGCGCAGGTATTAGGTATCTTAAAGAGATATGAGTAAGGAGGCGTAGATAGAGCATGATTCCAAAAGAAGATCTGGAAGCAATAATTAAAGCGGCGAAACCAGGGGTTGCGGTGATCGGTCTTGGTGGTGCGGGGAGCAACATCGTGACATGGATAAAAGAGAAGGGGATTTCAGGGGCTAAGCTCATTGCGGCGAACACCGATGCCGCTCATTTGGGGATAAGTAAAGCGGACAAACTGCTGCTCCTGGGTATGAAACTCTGTAAGGGGCGGGGATGTGGAGGCTATCCTGAAATCGGTGCTGAGTCAGTGAAGGAGAGCATGGATATGATAAAAGAGCAACTGCTTGGCTCTGACCTCATATTCATAGTGGCGGGGTTCGGAGGCGGAACAGGGACAGGGTCTGCGCCAGTGATTGCTAAACTCACGAGGGATGCTGGTGCACTAACAATAGGGTGCGTCACTGTACCATTTACCATCGAGATGGCGAGGAGGGAGAAGGCGAGAGAGGGCGTCGAAAGGCTTCGTGAGAACTGTGATACTGTCGTTCTCATTGACAACGACAGACTGAGGCAGGTGGCAGGCGACTTGCCGTTAAAACCCGCACTTGGTGTAGCGAACGAACTCATTGGCTCTTTTGTCAGGAACATAACAGAAACAATAACCCTACCAAGCCTGATGAACATAGATTACGCAGACCTGAGAACCATTACGGAACGTGGCGGTATATCATCAATAGGGATTGGTGAGGGTGAGGGCGAGCACAGGGTATCCAAGGCGGTATCCCAAGCATTGGCGACACCACTCCTCGATATAACCGATATCTCCACCTCTAAAGGTGTGCTCATTCACGTAGCTGGTGGAGAGGACATGACACTCGAAGAGGTGGCAAAGGTTGGCGAGATGGTCGCAGAGAAAGTTCCCCACACGACGAAAATCGCATGGGGCGCGAGAGTGGACCCAGCTCTCCAGGGTAGAGTCCGTGTCATGGCAGTACTTACAGGCGTGGAAAGCACATTCATCGGTGGAAAGAAACCGATGCCCGAAGAGATTAAAAGGGTGGTTAAACCATTAGCCCGGGCTATGGAGGAAGTATCAAAAGCGAGTGAGGCAGTTGGTAAAGCACTTGTGCTCAGCAAGGAAGAGCAAAAGAAATAATGGGAGACCTTAAGGCGTCCATGAGGAATTTTTTGGACGCCTCCTAATTTTTTAATACCCCATAAGGCGTGATTGAATGGATTTTAAGACAAAGATACTCATTATTTGTGTGGATAGGGATAATGATATAGGTGAGAAAGCCGGCTTAAATACACCAATCATCGGCAGAGAGGCGAATTTATTAGCAGTAACGAAGTTGGCTCTTGCAGATCCTGAGAATTCTGATATCAATGCGATATTCGAAGCAATTAAAATTTATGATGGGTTGACAACTGAAGAGGGTACTGATGTTGGAGTTGTATTGATCGCAGGCGATAAGAACGTTGGAATCGAGTCGGATACCAAAATAGGTCAAGAACTGGATGAAGTTTTGTCCAAATTAGGTGCAGATTCAGCAATTATCGTGAGTGATGGCACGGGTGACGAAAGGATTATTCCCATTATCCAGTCGAGGGTGAAGATAGATTCTGTGCGTAGAGTAATTGTGAAGCAGATTGGGCCATTAGGAAGCTCTTTTTATGGGGTTGCCCGATTGATCGAGGATCAGAAGTTCTCTCGCACATTCTTGCCACCCATAGGTCTTATTTTGTTCCTGTTAGCCATTTCTTCACTGTTTGGCTTGTCGGAAAAGGCATTGGGGTTAATCTTGGGATTTATAGGCATTTACATACTGCTTAAAGGGTTAGGGCGTGAGAATATTATGTCTGACTTTGTTAACACCATGAAGCAATCCAGTTACAGGGGCACGATTTCTTCTGTTATTTATATCAGTGCGATTATGCTAATCTTAACTGGCACATTTCAGGGTGTAGCTGGAAGCTGGGGTTATTACGCAAAGATGCCTGAGGTAGGTGGCTACATATTATTGGTTACGTGGTATATTAAACAGGCGATATGGTGGTATGTGGGAGCGGCGTTCATACTCCTGATTGGGAAGATGATGGACATATCCCTAAAAGGAGAGAGCATCTCCAGACTTTGGACTGTATTATTTCCTATAATTGCCTCCGCTCTTATCCTATGGGGAGGAAGCAAATGCATAATAACGGGGCTTCGCCCCGTTGACCCCGAAAACCCTGTAAGGGTTTATTGTTAAGCGAAGGGGAACCTTTCCTCGGATACCAAATCATTTTATCTTCTATCCTTAGTGCCCTTCTTATATCGCTTATAGGTATTAGATTTAGTTTCAGAAGGTGAGCGCGCCGGAATTTACAAATCGTTACTTTGCCGCCCCTGCACGGAGAACTCTGTGCGAACGCACTAAGGCCCAAAAAATAGTGGAATAATCCAGGATAATAGGTTATCTTACCCTTTTTCGTCCTCATGATTAAACCACCATAGATAATTATTTATCACAATCTCAAACCCCCCAAAATTTTTAAGTAACTTATCTAAAAAAGATTCCTCATTTCTCTCAGCGCATCGCTGTTGATATAAACCTTTGTCTGTTATAACCTGACATTACGAGTTTTATAGGCTACAATATCACGTATCTCTAATAGATCGCAATCTATGGTGCATTAAGCCACTATAATCCGCCGAAAGCTTTATAAGCCTGTAGCCTATATATGGGCTACATGACGAAAACACGAATAAAAGGGATAGACCTTTGTTTTTGTAACGACCAGTGAACTGATGAGTTTTTTTAGGTTGTAGCCTATGCAACGCTGAAACTCAGGTTATAATCTCATCAATTCTTTCAATCAGACGTCTTATATTTTCATTCATCTTTTAGGATATTCACTTAGAGTTTTTCTGTCTTGTGCAGCTTTCTCTTCACACTAAGTCTCGATTGATCTAACTGTGGCTCAGACAATACTACCAAACGACCACATCCCATCCCCTCTTCCCGGGTTAAGCGAAGAAACGAAGGAGCGGTTTCAAAAAGATGGGAGTATGGGCGAGATGGTTGTGTTTGGCATCCTGAATATTCATTGTATAGTAGCTAATAAATAAGTTTCGGTGACCAAAATTTTTTATAACTCCCTTTGTTGCTTGAGATGTTATATGTGGAGGAGTGATTGGAATGGATAAGTTGGACGGATTGGAGGTATTGGGGGTTGTCATATCGCTCATAGGCATATCCTACTGTTATATTTTCATTTAAAAATAAACTTCTACGATATTCTTCATTTCGTCTGCTTTCTCTTATATCCTCAGCCGAGCAACCTCGTTTTCATCAAGGGGCGATACAATTATTCGTGCTTTCTTTTCTCCATTCCCATATTCCACCTGTATCGCTTTTTCTTTGGCGCCAGCATCTGAATACCGCGCAGTCAGCTTTGCCGCGAGTTCAATCGCTTCTTTGCTCTTCGGGCCTTCCAAAATCGTTATTGGACTCCCGAAACCGGGTACCTCGAAAACATAATCCTCAGGACTGTGGGGCTCCGCCCCACGACCCCGCAAGCCCTGTAAGGGCTTAGTCAACTCCAAAAGGAGCTTATTTTCTTCTTCATTTCTTCCCACTATGATTTTGGACGAAGCAACCCGGAAATGCCTGCCTATTTTCAGTAATGAGACATCCCTCTTCGTCGCTTCTTCTTTATGCTCAAACAAATCTCTGACTTTCGACGCAAATTCCTTGTACGTTAAGAGGCACCCGCCCGATGGTGATGGATAATCCTCATGCAGCCCAAACTTTTCTGCAAGTGCAATCTGAGGTTTTCTGCTTCTCCCCCTTATAGCCAAGAGTTTGCTTCGGTCTACCCATCCTTCGCGCTCGGGGATCGTTTCTGGCAATAGTTTTGCGGATAAAGGCCTCAAAATCATATTTTCCAACCCCGCTTCTTTCTCCTCGAGCTCTAATGCTTTCCTGTGCTGGCTCATTGGTCGTTCACCGAGGACGTCGCCTGTGACAATGAACTTAGCACCGACTTCTTTCGCAATTCTTTTCGCTTCTCGCAGCATATAAATTCGACAATCTATACAGGGGTTCATTCCTGAGCCATAGCCATACGTGGGGTTTCGTATTACGTCGAGGTATTCTTCGCCGACTTCAGCCTGTATCAGCGAGATTCCAAACTTCTTTGCGATCTCTTCCGCATAATCCCTTTTTTCAGAAGTAACAGGCAGAATAAACTTCACTGCCACGACTTCGATACCTTGATCTAAGATCAGCTTAGTCGCTAATATCGAATCCAAGCCGCCGGATAACAATGCTAAGGCTTTCATTTTTGTATAGTGGAATAAAAACCACGAGATTTCACGAGATTAACACAAGAAGATGAAGCAATAAAGAATAGAATAGCCAATGGAGAGCTAATCTCTACCATTATTTTTAGCCTTAGTATTATAAAATACTTTTTGGTGCTTAAAAAAGAGCTAAACAAACACCTTTTTGTTTGTAGGCTACTACTCTTTAAAAGTGTACTCTGGATGCTTCTTTGTTTTTCTTTTAGCACAGGTTTTCTTTTTCTGAAAAAGAAAAAGTGTTGTGTAATCTTGTGGTTATAAAAGCATCTTATAGCTTGAGCTTCTCAATGGCAATTTCTGCCGCTCTCTTCCCTGATAGTAACATAGCACCAAAGGTAGGACCCATTCGTGGAAGCCCATATGCAGTAGAAACAGCCATACCGGTAACTATCAGCCCGGGATAAAGTTCAGAGGTATGCGCTACCACGAGATTCTCAGACCTCTCAACCCACATTGCTCCCTGTCCCTTGGTCTTAAGCAGCCCTCTTTCCTCTAATTTTTTTACCACTGAGGCATCGTGACCTGTTGCGTCTATCACGAGCTTAGATTCCAATGAGACAGGATCAATAGCTGCTATTTCATGAGGAATCGCAGAAACCGCAGTCCAATTTACTACAACCCCACTCACTTGTTCGTTATGCAGAACCACGTCATCCAGACTTACCATATTTATTATCTTCGCCCCAGCATCACAGGTTGCCGCGATTAATTTCGAGCATGCATGTGGTGCATCAGCAACGTATAATCCTTTGCTATACTCCTTATAAGGCACACCAAGCTCATCGAGAATGCTTTCAGCCGGTGACCTTATCGTGAGCTTGTTCATCAAAAACCCGCCGAGCCAGAACCCGCCACCTAAATAGTTGTTCCGTTCTATAAGTACCACTTTCACCCCCTCGGACGCCAGTTCTCTACCTGCCATCAATCCTGATGGTCCACCGCCTACTATAATTACGTCGCTCTCCACGTAATTCTCAAATTCTTTCGCAAATTCATCTACTATCGCTCTCGTAATCTGGCTTTCTGATGCGTGTGAAAATTCTATGGGTTTCATAAACCAACTATTTCATTTGTTGTTTATATCTTTTACTTCTGGCGCTGCGAACAGCACGAATGTAGAGAAATGAGTCACCTTTGCGGTTGCTTTATAAGCCCTTACTGAGCCTTTCAGGTAAGCCCTTACAGGGCTTGCGGGGTCGTGGGGCAGAGCCCCACATAAAGAAAGATTTATCAAAGAAACAAGATAGCATGCTTTTGGATACAGCTATTTTAAAGGAGGCGCTGGAGCATTATGCACTTGACAATGATAAATTGGATGCCTTAGCAAGCACCGCAATAAACGTTGTAAAGAGCATGTGGCAGCAGTACCGTGAAACGACCCGGGGGCTGATCGGAGAAATGGTTAAGAAGGCTGGAAAGAGCGGTATGGAACGTGATAAGGTAGTGCAAGCGTTAAAGACCAAAGGGTTAGAAGAGGGGTTGGTAGAAGACGTAATTGACGAACTTATCCAGGAGAAGAGATGCTATGAGCTTGATATTGGGGTTTTAAAGTGTTAACTTCTTATAGCCAGAACAGCATTCATCCAAGCTTTTTCCTCTTCGTTTCTGGATGCAAGGTTCTGTTCAGAGGTGGTGGCTAACCTTTCCTCAGGTTGGATTTTCACCAACTGGATGACATGAACTTTGCTCGGCACGGTCATAGCCGCTTCGGGTTTCAGTCTGGGGGGATTTTTGGGAACTAAGAACTTTACGGAAAGCGCTAAATTATAGGTGTAGGGCAATTCGCATACCTAAGTGGCGCTAATGTGAAGAAGCAGCTAATCAAGGCGATAAGGTGAATGAAGAACGAAACCACAGAAAAGGAAGAGAGGTATAAAGTAAATTTTTACATCAATTGTTGCAATTGAAGAAACCCAGACAAAATTCATTTCCGGTTTTGGCGC
>JASEFB010000068.1 GCA_030019325.1 archaeon
GGGATTCTATTCTGAAGACAACGTCATTGCTCTGGAAAAAGAAGAGCTGCACTACCTTCTTCCTCTAAAAAGAGACAGTGCTCTGATTGATTACACAAAAATACCAAAGGGAGACAGAAGAGCGTTCGATGGTTTTTTCCTGTTTGAAAAGAGAGCGGTTTGGTATTACAGTTATGAGTTAAAGGAAGGAAATCTGGCGGGAAAGAGGATTATCGTATTCCTGGATGAACGTCTAAAAGCAGAGGAGGAGAAGGATTACCTCACGAGGATAGATAAGACAGATACAGAAACGCTTGAAAACTTCTTTGAAGACCAGTACCGTATGGGTACGATAAGCGTAATTACCGATTTGGAAGAAAGTGGAGAGAGGATTTATAATCTGCTGAAATGCAGGGTGGAGATAGAGATTATGTTTGATGCCTTCAAGAACGTTCTCAATGCGGACAGAACTTATATGAGGGACGATTATCAGATGGAAGGCTGGATGTTCATAAACTTCATTGCTCTTGTCTTTTACTACCGGCTTTATAGAATCCTTGCAGACAATTCACTCTTGAAAAAATACACCCCTAATGATCTCCTGATTCATCTATCACGGATTTACAAGCTTAAAATACAGGATGAATGGATTACCTCCGAAATACCCAAGAAAACCAGGGATATATTGGATAAAATAAATATACCTATTACGTAAAATGTGCGGAGTTACGGTTTAAAATCATCTAAAAAGAAATAACCTTGAAAACGCCATTTGCTTCCTACTTTAAAAATATTTACCATTTTTCTTTACCTACTTTATCACCTTCTTCTATCTGCCTTATCATCACAAACTCTAAAAGAGAGATCTCTATTTCCTATACATAAATTCTTCGTTTCATCAACCATTTATTTTCTCCCGAGTATCTGGCAATCATATCATCTATTAGAACATGTTTAGACGTCCAAAACGACCCGTGCATGCCAGATCTTGTTCTTCTTGACCTCCATCATGTTGTAGGTAACAGCTTTAATGATTATCCCCGATTCATGCTTCAAAGGATCGAATTTACCACCTCGGCACGTCCCGTTTATACTAAAATTGGACGCGTTCACTTTTATATCGAATGTTTTCATGACCAGCAATTCCGACTCGAAGAGAAAGAGCATCTCATCCAGCCAATCGAACATCAAACTATAAAGATCCTCTGATTGTATCGCGACTGCTCGTTCCTCCTCTTCTTCAATCCCCTCTACATCGGTCATGAAGCTGAACAGAGCGATCGCAGCATGAGCAAAGAGCTCTTCTAAGGTATCGCCATACGCTTCGAATCCCACATCCGAGGGATGCTCTATATACTTATATCTTATCTCCTCTTCTCTTTCCATTTACTTACTTCTTCGAGATGCTACTGCTAAGCTAAGATTCCAATACCGATAGTTATCTATCTTTGTGTGAATTAAAAGACTAATTGAGATAAGAGAAATATATACTCATGCGAGTAACAAGGGTATAGGGAAGACAAAAAGCTCATTAGATAATTTGTTTGAGAAAGAGAACGGAGGAGGTGTAAAAGGATGAAAGCGAGGAGAATCAAGGAGATAGGAGGTTCATCCAGAGGGAGGTATATACGCTATATTGCGGATATAACGCCAAAATGGAATAGTATACGCAATGCGGATATAATGCCAAATTGGGGTGATATCTGCAGTACTGCCGATATACCGAAGTTAGGCGCAATCTTGGGGCAATAATCAATTATGAATGGAGGTTAAATGTATGAATTATGGTGAGGAAATTTCTTATTGGTATTTTAGACTTAATGGTTTTTTTCCGCTTGTAAATTTTGTTGTACATCGCACTGAAAAAATTAGGTATTCAACAGATATTGATTTATTGGCTGTTCGGTTCCCAAATGTTTATGAAACTGTTGGAGGTCAACCGAATGATTGGGACAGCAAACTAATGAATCATTTTGATAATGATGCAATACTTGGTATACTCTGTGAAGTGAAAACAAGTAATTACGATGTAAGTAGTTTATTCAAATTTGAAACAGTAAAATACGCTTTAACAAGATTTGGATTCAAACCTGAATTCGGAGAGCATGCAAATGAACTTAAAAATTTACCGATGGTTACATTTTTTCATAATAATCAAAAATACCAAATCGCAAAAATATTGGTATCTAACAAACAAAATCAAGGCGAAGTACGTTACATACATTTTCAGCTTGCTGACCTAGAAGAATTTATTTCAGATCGGATAAAGCGATACAAAGAGAATAAGTGGCAGGATAGAATGTTTTTCCCTTCAAATTATTTGGCAGCAAAAATTGATCGTGTGCACAGGGGATGAAGTTGATGAATACTGCCCCCAAGACAGCGCCAGCCGTTATCCGAAAATTCCGCGCCTAAAATTGTGAGGTGATAAAATGGTAGAAGAAAATTCAGAAGAAGAAAAGGAGAAAATCCTAAATAAGGTCTATGAATGGGGTGTAGCGTTCTCCGAGAGTAAGTATTTTAAGGAATTGACCGAAGAACAAAAACGAGGATGAAATCATGAAAGATGACGAAGAGGTGGATAGCAACCCGATATTACACGAGGTGATCCATGAAGTAGTGGAGAATCAAATCAGAGATGGTAATCCAAAGGAGACGAAAGAAACTCTGGAGAGACTGATGGATCAAGGATATAGTAGACATGAAGCAATACATAAAATAGGGACGGTTGTTGTAGAAGAGATTTATAATGTGCTAAATAGAAAGGAGAAGTTCAATGAAGAGCGTTACCTCAAAAAATTATTAGCATTAAGATAGGTAATCTATTTAAATCCCTAAAAAACGAGAATAGTTGCACCTTCCTTAATTAAAAACAATTGCTTTTTAAAACTGTCTTTAAATACTTTAAATACTTTACATAAGTTTTAGCAGTAAAATATATTCTACACCCGAGGTGAAAACACCTGAGGAGGCGCTAAAAATGATGAAAATATTAGTAACGGGAGGGGCTGGGTTTATAGGCTCGAATCTGGTAGAGGAACTTGCGAGTGGACATGAAGTCGTGGTCTTAGATAACTTTCACACAGGGTCGATAGCGAATTTAAGAGCTGTTAAAGATAGGGTAAAGATAATCGAAGCCCCCTGTAGCGCTATATCAAATCTAAATCCCTCAAATGTGGATGTCATCTTTCATTTTGGCATACCCTCTTCCTCTCCGATGTATAAAGAGAACCCGATGCTCGTAGGTGAAGCGATTAATGATGCCATCGGTATATTTGAATTTGCACGGAAAAACAATTCAAAAATTATTTTTGCCTCATCGTCCTCGCTTTATAGCGGCTTACAACCTCCGCATCGGGAGGATATGGAAATAAAGGTGGCTGATTATTATACAGAAGCGAGATTATGCATAGAGCGGATAGCAAGACTCTATAATACGTTATACCAGGTTAGTTCCATAGGATTACGGTTTTTCAGTGTTTACGGATTCCATGAAGAGGCAAAGGGTAAATATGCCAATATCGTCTCACAGTTTCTGTGGGAGATGAAAAAAGGAAAAACTCCTACTATTTATGGGGATGGAAACCAGACAAGGGATTTCATATTTGCGAAAGATGTTGTGGATGCCGGTATAAAAGCAATGAAAGCAATGGAATCCGATGTGAAATGTGATATATTTAATGTGGCAACCGGTGTGGAAACGTCATTTAATGAAGTTGTTTGCCTCCTCAATAACTTTCTTGGAACAGATATAAGACCACAATATCTGGTTAACCCAATACAGAACTATGTGCAGAGAACATTGGGCGATACGACAAAGGCAGAGAAGTATCTTGGATTCAAGTTCAAGTATACGCTCTACGAGGGATTGGAAGAGCTCATTACATATGAAGAGGGGAAGAGTAGGGAGCTTATCTAAAGATATCATCACTGCTGATCTCGAATATCTCACCTATTTTTTATAAACGGGAATATCATTTTCTTTTAAATGTAGCCGTTAACTTCAGATGAAAATAAAAGCGAAAATCGAGATAAGCGGAGAAAATGCAGATTTGGTAGCCTATCCGTTGATGCACGATAATATGGAAGGCATGCGTACGGTTGTAAAGAATAAAAGCGCAGTAACCTATTTCGAAGCGGATAAAATAGGCTCGCTTATAGCAAGCGTGGACGATTATTTGATGAACGTAAAGGTGGCACGAGATATCGTCGAACTGGTTGTTGGTGAACATGAAGAAACAGAGTGATAAAGAAGAGAGGAGAAAAGTCCATGGATATGGAGTTTGAGCTGAAAGCTAAACTTAAATGCAGCGGGGATCTCAGCGGAATTGTAAGTTCGCCGGATGTCACTGAATTTGTCTCGTTTTGTAACCGTGACTTATTAAAAAAAGGTGCGCCACCCGGTTGTGGCGCTGAGATTGTGTGGTGGAAGGCTGGAGAGGAAAAAATTGAGCTGAAGATAGTTTCAGACCGATTTGTAAGGGCGCATGATGCACTTCTGAGATTGAAAAACGAACTCGGCAAATTGTTAGGGAAGCACCGTATAGGAATACGAGGTGTGGAGATCGAGGAGTATAAGATGGCAATGGAATGGGAAGAGGAAGAAGGATTAAGGATACCGAAATTGCCGTTTGTAAAGGAAATAAAGCAAGAAAATGGGAAGTTAGAGCTTTTTCTGGATGTAGATGAAGTTTCGTTAGAAAAAAGGATCCCGGATAGAATAATAAGATTGTTAGAGGATAAAAAGGAGGCTCTCAGGTGGAGGGGGAAAAAGGAGCATTGGGAATTGCTCTTTGAGAGCCCCAAGAAGGCGTTCTATTTCGATAAGGACCCCTCGGAGGAGATGATCAAGCGGGGTTGGATACGGCATGCTGCGGGAAGGGGGCAGTGGATCTATGGACCACAGTTAACAAAGGTTTTCAGAGCTTTTGAGAAGATATTGCTTGATGAAGTGTGCAAGCCTCTGGGGTATGAGGAGATGATTTTTCCCAAGCTCGTGACCTGGGATGTGTGGAAGCGATCAGGTCATGCAAAGGGGATTTACCCGGAAGCCTACTATGTGTGCACGCCAAAGACGAGAGACCCCGAGTTCTGGGAGGATGTGATGGATTACTATAAAGTTACGAATGAAGTTCCCATAGAGATGATAATGGAGCGGATAGAGAATGTGGGAGGGATGTGCTATGCACAATGTCCTCCCTTCTGGGGTTTCCTGCAAGGGAAGATACTACCAGATGAAATTCTACCGATAAGGGTTTTTGACAGGTCAGGGCCCTCGTACAGGTATGAAAGCGGTGGACTTCACGGTATAGAGCGGCTGGATGAGTTCCATCGTGTGGAGTTTGTCTGGATAGGGGAGAAGCAGCAGGTGATAGAGCATGCCAAGCTGTTGCAGGAGAAGTATCGTGGCATATTCAATGATATATTGGACATCGAGTGGCGAGAGGCATGGGTAACACCCTGGTTCATGGCACAGGAGGGCAAGGGTGGTTTGGCAGAGTTAAAAGAAGTCGGGACGGTAGATTACGAGGCGGTATTGCCTTACAGCGGGAAATGGCTGGAGTTTCAAAATGCCAGTGTGAATGGCGATAAATATCCAAAAGGGTTTAGCGTGAAGCTGCAAAGTGGTGACGAATTATGGTCAGGGTGCTCAGGTGTGGGATTGGAGCGATGGGCTGCGGTTTTTCTCGCACAAAAGAGTTTAGACCTTGATAAATGGCCTGAGAAGTTCCGCTCTCTCGTGGGGGAATTGCCAGAGGTGTTTAGGTTCCTTTAAACTGGTTAAAAGGTGATTGAGATGAATGAGAAGGACGGAGAGAAAGAGTTGGAAATATTGAAGATATTGGAAGAAAATGCGCGAATAAGTGATACGGAGATAGCTGAGTTGGTGGGGATGGAAGAGAATGAGGTGGAGGAGATCATCTCGGAATTGAAACGTAAGGGAATTATAAGAGGATATAAAGCGGTGATAAATCGCGAAAAAGCAGGAATAGAGATCGTGCAAGCGTTAATAGATGTAAAGGTCAGTCCTGAGCGGAATACCGGCTATGATGCCATTGCAGAACGGATTTCGAGATTCCCTGAAGTCAGGTCTGTGCGGTTGGTTTCGGGCGAGTATGACCTTTCGGTATTAGTATCTGGAAAGACGATGCACGAAGTTGCGTATTTCGTTGCGGAGAAGATAGCACCCCTGGAACAGGTGCGTAACACGGTAACACACTTTTTACTGAAGACTTATAAAGAGAATGGGGAAGTATTCGGAGAGGAGGAGAAAGGGAAAAGATTGGCAGTGACACTGTAAAAGATGAGCAGGATGTCAGAAAGGGTTGCGGAGAAGGTAAGACAAATAAAGGGTTCGGGAATACGTGAGTTCTTTGATATCGCGCAACGTATGGAAGGCGCGATTTCTTTAGGTGTCGGAGAGCCTGATTTCGTAACGCCCTGGAGTATAAGAGAGGCGGGCATATTCTCACTGGAAAAAGGGTACACCTCCTACACCTCGAATTGGGGACTTCTTGAGTTACGAGAGGCACTTTCCGATGTGATTTATAAAGAAAGCGGCGTGTATTACGAGCCGGAAGGCGAGATACTTATAACGACTGGGGTAAGCGAAGCTTTTGACCTGGTGATTCGCGCCATTGTCAATCCAGGCGATGAGGTGATACTTCACGAGCCCTCTTATGTGAGTTACAAGCCGTGTACGGCATTCGCTGGTGGGACATCGGTATGCGTGGATACCGGAGTGGAGGATGAATTCAAGCTGCGGGCGGATAAATTGGAGGAAACCATAACAGAACGCACAAAAGCGATTATTTTGAGCTATCCGAACAACCCCACAGGGGCAACACTGAGCAGAAAAGATCTGGAAGCGATAGCCGATGTGGTGAATGAGCACGATTTGCTTGTCATATCAGATGAGATCTACGGCAAGTTGACCTACGAAGGAACGCACGTATGCTTCTCCTCACTTAATGGGATGCAAGATAGGACTATACTGCTGAACGGCTTTTCTAAGGCGTATGCTATGACAGGATGGCGATTAGGGTATGCAGCGGGCAATAAAGAGATAATAGAAGCGATGATGAAGATCCATCAATATGTAATGATGTGTGCACCAATTACCGCGCAGATGGCAGCGATAGAAGCGTTGAAATGCGATGAGGAAGTGGAAAGGATGGTAAGCGAATACAACAGGAGGAGGAGATTGATAGTGAAAGGGTTGAGGGATATAGGGTTGAGCTGTTTTGAGCCAAAAGGAGCGTTTTATGCTTTCCCTTCTATTCAAATTACAGGATTAACGTCGGCTGAGTTCGCAAAGAGGCTGCTCATGGAGGAGAAAGTTGTCGTCATACCCGGGAGCGTATTTGGTGCCTGTGGGGAAGGGTCCATACGGTGTGCTTATGCGGTATCGCAGTACGAACTAAAGGAGGCTTTAGAGCGGATAGAACGATTTTTGGAGCGTGGTCGTGTAGTATAAACAGGCTCTTATTTGCTGACAATGCATATTAAGAAATCAAGGTGACAGGGAAAAATAATCTGCGCAGCATATAAATGGAAAAATTTTTAAACGTCATATCAGCAATAAGATTAAAGTACTCGTTCTTAGCTCAGCGCGAAAAACTAAAAGAAAATAAATTTTGATAAAGCTCTCTTTTAAGCCCTTACAGGGCTTGCGGGTAAACCCTTACAGGGTTTTCGGGGTGGTAGGGGCGGAGCCCCTACATGGGGCGGAGCCCCACGTAAAGAAAGGTTGAAATGATGGAGATATGTATATACGGAAGAGGAGGGCAAGGAGGAGTTACCTTAGCAGAGTTGGTCGCGCATGCAGCCATCCGAGAGGGTAAATATGTGCAGTCAATGCCCTCATTTGGGCCGGAGCGGAGAGGGGCACCAGTTCTCGCATTCCTCAGAGTGAACGAAACAGAACGAATTAAAATAAGGACGGAAATTGCGGAACCAGATGTGTTAGTGGTGCTTGATCCGGGGTTGCTTCATGTTGGCGATGTCATTTCGAGACTCAAAAAAGAGGGGATAGCGGTAATCAACACAAAGAAATCGCCGGAAGAGATGAAATCGGACCTTGAAGGCGTGACTAAAATAGCAGTTGTGGATGCTATGAGCATCGCAAGGGAGATTTTGGGCCTGCCCATCGTGAATACGACAATGATTGGGGCACTGATAAAGGCAGTAGGACTTGTTAAGCTGGAATCGTTGGAGCAACCGATGAACGAGCGTTTTGGAAAAGTTGCCGCAAAGAATATCGAGGCAATGAGAAGAGCGTATGAGGAAACAGTGGTTCGCTAAGCACATTCTGTGGGGCTCAGCCCCATCATGGGCTCCGCCCATGCCCCCGCAAGCCCTGTAAGGGCTTAAATGGAAAAATAGAGGTAAAAAATGAGTAGTGAGAAAAAGGGGTGGAAAGATATAGAAATTGGCTGTGTGGTTACCGAGCCGGGAAGTGCAGCGTCCTATAAAACGGGTGATTGGCGGTCTGAAAGGCCTGTTCGTGATAATACCAAATGCATAAAGTGCGGGATATGTTACATCTATTGTCCTGATGCGGCCATAAATGAGGACGAAGAAGGATACTTTGAAGCCGATTTGTATTATTGCAAGGGATGTGGAGTCTGTGCGCATGAATGCCCACGTGGTGTCATAACGATGGTTGAGGAAGAGGAGGAAGAGGGAGAAAAATGACAAAAGGAAAAATAGTGGGCTTGGAAGGTTCTTTTGCGGTCGCTGAAGCGGTGCGGATGGCAAATGTCGATGTCATCTCAGCATATCCAATCACACCACAGACGCATATCGTGGAGCGATTGGCGGAGATGATAGCTGATGGTGAGTTAGATGCTGAGTTTATATGTGTAGAATCAGAGCATTCCGCAATGAGTGCATGCGTGGGTGCATCTGCGGCAGGTGCACGGGTTTTTACGTGTTCAGCCTCTCAAGGCCTGGAATTAATGCATGAAGTCCTGTACATACCCTCTTCAATGAGGCTGCCGGTAGTTGCGGTGACAGCGAACCGAGCACTATCCGCTCCGTTATCGGTCTGGTGCGACCATTCAGACGCTATGGCTATTCGGGACATAGGCTGGATTCAGATATTTGCAGAGAACAATCAGCAGGCATTCGACCTCACCGTCTGCGCATACCGGATAGCTGAAGATAAAGAAGTCTTATTCCCTGCGATGGTTCACATTGATGGATTTTATCTTTCGCACGTAATCGAGGGCGTAATGCTGCCGGACGAGGAGGAAGTAGCGCATTTTATTCCGGATTACGAGCATCCATTTGTGTTGGACCCTGAGGACCCCGTGAGTATGGGCTGCTACGGTCCACCGTTTATATACCCGGAGGCGAAGAAGGCGCAGGAAGTCGATTTTACAAACACGAAGCCCAAAATACAGGAAACCTGGGACGAGTTTGGAGAGACCTTTGGCAGGTATTACTCGCCGGTTGAGAAGTATAAGATGGAAGATGCGAACATTGCGCTATTGACGATGGGCAGCAGCGGTGAGACGGCAATGCTTGCCGTGGATGAGATGAGAGAAGAAGGAAGAGATGTAGGCCTTATAAGATTGCGATTGTGGCGACCTTTTCCGTTCAAGGAGTTTCGCGATGCGGTGAAGGACGTCGAGCTTCTTGTGGTGTTAGACCGGGCTATATCCTTTGGGATGGGCGGTCCGGTTTGCTCGGAAGTGAAATCGGCGTTATATGATAAGAGGAAAGACTTGAGCATAGTGGGCTTTATTGGAGGACTTGGAGGCAGGGATATACCGATAGACGGATTTAAGTACATGGTTAATCGCGCGTTGGAAAAAGTAAAGATGATAGAGCGGGGGGAGGAGATTGAAACCGAGATGATAGGTATAAGGGAATGAGGGAGAAGGGAGCAAGAAGGGATATGGAGCAAGAAGAAGAATTGTTTCTGCCAAGGTTTATCACCACGGAAGAGAACTTTGCAGCCGGGCATCGTGCCTGCATCGGCTGTGGAGAGGCACTCGCAGTTCGGCATGTGTGTAAAGCCCTGGGGAAAAATGTTATCATTGTTAATGCCACGGGCTGCATAGAGATCTACTCATCCTTGTTGCCATATACGTCGTGGCGGGTCCCGTGGATCCATACGCTCTTTGAAAATGTAGGGGCAGTAGTGTCAGGTGTCGAATCAGCGTATAAAGCGAGGATACAGAAAGGAAAAATCGAAGATCGCGGGGTCAAATTTGTTGGATTTGCTGGTGACGGTGGGACTTCTGATATAGGATTACAAGCATTGTCAGGTGCGATGGAACGAGGACATGATTTCCTCTACTGCTGTTTTGACAACGAAGCATATATGAACACAGGCATTCAGCGTTCTTCATCTACTCCATACGGCGCATGGACGACCACGGCACCCGTGGGCAAGAAGAGCATAGTAGGTCAGACGACCTGGAAGAAGAACATGCCTGAAATTGCCGTTGCACATCGGATACCTTACGTGGCGACGGCTTGCCCTTCATATCCGTTTGATTTGATGGATAAGGTGAAGAGAGGAATGGAAATCGAAGGCCCCGCTTATCTTCATATATTCTCTGTCTGCCCCACAGGTTGGAGGTGCCCCCCGGAAATAACGGTAGAGATCGGTCGTCTAGTAGTGGAGACCGGCATCTTCCCGCTCTATGAGGTAATTAATGGCGAATACCACTTAAGTGTTGATTTCCCGAAATTGAAATCGGTGAGGGAATACTTGAAGAAGCAGGGGCGGTTCAGGCATCTTACCGAGAAGGATATAGAGAGAATTCAAGCGAGGGTGGAGGAAGAGTATGAGAAATTGAGGGAGAGAGCGAGCCAAAAAACAGCTAAGGGGGCGTCACAGAATAAGTGTGCCAAGTTCATGACGATGGATAGATAG
>JASEFB010000006.1 GCA_030019325.1 archaeon
TGGTAGTATTGGTATATATTGGATTTTTGGATTTTCTACAGAGCTAAACAAATACAAAAGCGGTGGTCATCGTGCATGAGTGGCTGTCTGCGGGTATCATATTCAGAAAAAAGGTTTTTGACCTTCCGTACCGCACTATCTTCGTTACCCATGCAACGTCGCATGGAAGAGCAGATAGTGCGGCGGGCGTTAATGTTGCGATGAAGGTTCGAGAGGGGTTGGCACAATGTCTTCGTGGAACGACCGTAAACGCTTACGAACGGGGTGTGCAGGCAACCCACTTCACGGAAATTGCGGCGGCTGAACTGAGCGACCTCTTCGCTTCAGTATCCCAATCAGTTGCACATGAAGCTGCATACTATCTCGGCAAAGCGCCTGATATCGTTCTGACAAATGGCATTCGGATGCCTAAAGAAGTAGACTTCCATGAAATTCTAAAAATACACTCGTTGCATAAAGAGCGAATAGGGGAATTTATGCAGGCGATTCTTTCGCCCTACTACCACGTGGATGAGCGCGAGAGGTTGATCGTGATGACCTCCGGGAGGTACGAGTTGGTGAACAAGGGGTTTGACCTCTATATCAAAGCGTTGGCAAAGCTAAATGAAGAACTGCGAGGCGTTGAAAATGACAAGCCGGTATATGCGTTCCTGCTGGTGCCCTCACGGACCAAGGGGCTGAATGAAAACGTGTTAATGGCCACCGCGCAGTATCGCAGGCTTAGAAGCATGCTTGAACCTGTTTCTGAATATATCGGTGAGATACTGACACAGGCAATCGCACAGAACAACAGGTCCATTCAGGATAAGAGCATAAAAGAGCTGCTAAGCAAGGATGTAACGATTCAGGAAATTTTAGAGGATGCTTTTGAGATCCCGGAAGCGTTAATGAGGAATACATTCCCTCCAATTGCCACGCATGATTATGATTATGAGAAAGATCCCTTGCTGGACCTGTGCTGGCAGTTAGGGCTAAGAAACAGGGAAGAGGATAACGTGAAAGTGATGATTGTACCATCGTATCTCAGCGCGAATCGGCGACCACTATACTTGAGCTATGTGGACTTTGTGAATGGGTGTGATGTTGGCATATTTCCAAGCAGATACGAGCCGTTTGGGTTGACTCCCGTTGAAGCTGCGGCAAATGGGTGCATAGCGGTCACGAGTGACCTTTCGGGCTTGGGCGAGGAACTCAGAGCTATGGGGAAAGGTGAAGCGAAGGACGGGATTTATGTGCTGCCGCTTATGAATAAGAATGATGATGAAATTACCACTGCTTTGAAAGATTTCTTGATGCTTCTGAGAGCAATGCCGTATGAGGAACTTCTCGCATTGAAGAGGAAGGCGTATCAATTAGCAGGGAGGTTCTCATGGCAAGAGAAGATCGGGAACTATGTCGCAGCGGTTGAAAAGGTGGTTTAAGTTGAAAATTTTTTGTATATCACGTAAATTATATATACCCCAAAAATAGAGAGAATTTTGCTTCTGAACGAGGTGGAAAATTGCTCAAGCCCGTAGTGTTAGAGAAAATAGAGAAAATAAAGCCTGTGGATATAGTAGTAGGGATCTCAGCGAAGAATGTGGACACCACAATAGTGCACGTGATGAATGTGGCATCCACGGGTCTAATGGAGTTTTTGTCGGATTATAAGGGACTCGTGGTTGTATCCAATGGCTTTTCTACCGATAGGACTACTGAACTTGCAGAACTGTTTGAACTCCCGAGGAAAGTATCTAAAATAGTTACCGAAGAGGTTGGCGAGGTGGGAAAGGGGAGTGCTATCAGAACGGTTTTCGAGGTAGCCAAGCATGCTGAAGCCGATACGGTGATATTGCTCGATGGGGACTTGCTGAGTGTACGTCCGCAGTGGATCGAACACCTGGGGCAGCCGCCCATATATGGTACTGCAGACCTTGTCGTTCCTTATTATGTCCGATACAAGTATGATGGTATAATAACAAACAATCTCGCGTATCCACTGACGAGGGCACTGTATGGCGTACATCTCAGGCAGCCAATTGGTGGTGACTATGGCGTGTCCGCTGAGTTTTCACGTAGGCTTTTGGACCATCCTCTCTTCCCTTATCACTTTGGCATCGATATCTTTATGACTACGGTTGCGGCTGCTGAGGAGGTAGGTATTCAGGAGGTACTTCTTGGATTGAAATTACACGAGTCCACCACGAAGTACATCGATCCCGGTACGCACCTAACACCCATGTTCAGAGAGGTAGTTGGCACGATGCTGGACTTGATGATGTATTATGAGGATGCATGGAAGAATGGATATGTATATAGAAAAATAAGCAGGGTGAAAGCCAAGTACCATGGTCAAAAACCAACCCCAATAACCGTAGATATCGGAAAAGTGGATACGATGTTCAAACAGGGATACAAGGACTTTAAGAACCTTATAGCCGCGAGTATCGCGAATGATATTCTTAAGGAGCTGGAAAAGGCAGCTCAAAAAGAGCCCGTGGATCTTCCACCGGAGTTGTGGGCAAAGATCGTGTACAATATGGCAGCCGCGTATAAGAAAAATGGGGAGAAAAGAACCAATATACTCGACGCTTTAAGGATACTCTGGTTAGGGCGATTTACGAGCTATGTAAATGAGACAAAGGATATGGAAACGAAAGAAGCAGAGAGAGCGATAGAGAAACAGGCGGAGATCTTCGAGCAGGAAAGAGATTATTTAATATCCATCTATTAGCATAACTAATAAACCCATACCCAATATTTCTTTGGATAATAGGTAGATTCTTCGCACCATCTCTCTATTTTAGAATGGCCAGAATGGGTTGATAAATATTTAAATAGGGGGAAGGAGTATACAAATCAAATTCAGGAGGTGGAAGGAATGGCGGGGGAAATCTCAGGGAACACAAAAAAGGTGTATGAGGCGATGGCGGCGATAGGTGCACGAGGTGAGGAAAAGGCAAAGAACATGGAGGATATTGTACGGGAAGCAAAGATCCCGAAGGGCGCGGTAGCGAACAGCATAAACGAGTTGATAAAGAAGAAACTGGTGAAGAGGAAAGCGGGAGAAAAAACCGCGCGATACTACATAATTAAATGATCCGGGAGGGGTTAAAATGGACAAGAAGTTATATTATCTCCCCGGCTATTATGATCTTGCATTTTCTTACGATGTCTCCGGGGAGATAAAATTTTTTGCCGAGTGTTTCAAGAGATACGCTGACTTTGACGTGAGACGAATTTTAGAGCCTGCTTGTGGCAGTGGACGACTCTTAATACCCTTAGCGCGGTGCGGCTATTACGTCGTTGGCTATGATATAAGTGAGGAGATGGTTGCTTACACGAGGGATAAGATAGGGAAGGCGGGTTTATCACAGAGCGCTGAGGTGGTTCTCGGAGATATGAGGACAGCGAGATTCAAAGATACCTTCGATGCCGCACTCAATCTCTTGAATACCATCGGGTATCTCATCTCAGATGATGACATCCTGAGCCATTTCAATGCGATGTCTTTTTCGCTTCGAACGGGTGGGCTCTACATTGTGGAACTCTCCTGTGCCAATGAGAATCAAAAAATTGATGAAACGCCTGATGATACCTGGGTTGCGGAGCAAGATGGCATTAAAATTCAAACGACGTGGCATACAGAGAGGTATGATATCGCACAGAAGAGGAAGCACAATATCTGCAAGATGAGGATAGAAGATGAAAAAACGAGCACGAGGTTTATGTTTATAGAACCACATATCATGAGGCTCTGGTTCTTTGATGACTTTAAGCGATTGAGTAGAGCGGGCGGATTTGTGCTTAAGGCGATCTATAATCAGAACTTTGAACTCGTCCCGCTCGAGTCACACATCTGTGGCGAGCTGGGCAATCTTTACTTCATTCTGAAGAAGGAATCAGAAGCATAGTGGAGAAATCATATATATGTATGTGTATTATTAAATTCATTCATCTGGGGATCTTCAGAACCTTCGGTTCGAGGCGAAGCTTCTGAAGAAGAGGTGAAATACGAAAAGATGGAACTTGAATGGCTGATCAGGTACGGGCGAGAACTTTTAACTCCGATAATGGTTCTTTTAGCCACCATTTTCTTCGCTTTCCTCTCTTCTTTTATCTTCAAAAGATTTCTTTTAAGGTTTACTGAAAAAACAAAAACGGAATTAGACGATAAGATATTGAAGGCATTAAAGAAGCCTATATTCTGGATAATATTATTATCCGGGGTTTATATTGCGATAAAATCTTTTGAGTCTCTCTCTACATACATGGAATTCGTGGATAAAATAATCAAGATTTTAGCTATTCTTATCGGGTTATATGTGGGTATAAAAGTTGTAGGAGGTATTGTATGGTGGTATGCGAGGAGAGAAGAAAGGGTATATAAAACGTTTGCTGGCGTTAAGAACCTCGTAAATGTATTCATCTACATATTTGCAATTTTATTAGTCCTGCATACGCTCGGCTATGACGTAACGGCTTTGGCAGCTGGTCTCGGTATAGCTGCACTGGCAGTTGCCTTAGCATTCCAGTCTACGCTTTCTAATTTCTTCGCTGGAATTTATATCACCGCGGAGAGAAGTGTGAAGATAGGCGATTATGTGGAGCTTGAGAATGGCTTGGGAGGATTTGTAGTGGAAATAGGATGGCGGTCTACGAAAATAAGGACTTTGCCAAACAACATCGTCGTGATACCAAATTCTAAGCTTGCAGAAAGCATCATAACGGATTATTATGCTCTGGATAAGGAAATTGGAGTTGTAATACCCTGTGGTGTTAGCTATGCTTCCGATTTGGAGAAAGTGGAACGGGTTACGATAGAAGTGGCGAAGCGAGTATTAAAAAATGTAGAAGGAGGAGTTTCAAATTTCGAGCCTTTCATACGCTATAATAAATTCGGCAATTCAAACATAGAATTTAACGTCATTCTCCGTGTGAAAGAATTTACAAATAAGTTTTTAATAATACATGAGTTCATGAAAGAGCTTAAGAAAGCGTATGATAAGGAGGGCATAGAAATTGCTTATCCATGCACGAATGTGTATATGAGGACGTGAATTAAAAGGCGATAGAAGAGATTGTCAGGGAGCCATCAAACTCACGAAGAATTAATATAGCGGATTCCTACTTCATGAGATAGCTATGATTACCATATTAACACTCTTTTCAGTCTTTATACTGATTGCGATAAGGGAGATAGGCACTATCAGACTTCAAATATGGCAGATTATGCTCTTTGGCGCGCTCACCGTCCTGATAACAGGGCAGATTTCACCACTCGATGCGTTGCAATCGATAAACTTTGATGTCATTTTATTTCTCTTCGGCATGTTCGCCGTCGGACAAGCATTAGAAGAAAGTGGATACTTAGCGCAGATATCGCATACCTTATTTGGAAAAGCAAAATCCGCAGACCAACTTGTCTTATCTATGCTGTTTGGGTTCGGTATGCTTTCCGCACTTTTAATGAATGATACCATGGCGATTATCGGCACACCGATCGTTTTGCTCCTTGCGAAGAAGCATCGAATTGCTCCAAAACCATTGCTCCTGGCACTTGCGTTTGCGATTACAATCGGCAGTGTTATGAGTCCAATAGGGAATCCGCAAAATATACTGGTCGCAATTACTCTTAAAAACCCATTCATCACGTTCTTTACATATCTGGCGGTGCCCACGTTTATAAATCTATTCTTGGCGTTTCTTTTATTGAAAATTTTCTATCGCGACGATTTTACCGGGAAGAACTTCACATTCGATCCTCCCGAGGTTGTAAAAGACCCCAAACTCGCCACATTATGTAAAGTAGCTCTATCTTTGATAATAGTCTTGATTGGAGTAAAGATGGCGATGGCGTTTTTGAATGTTACGGTGGATTTCAGGTTGACCTATATCGCTTTGATTGGAGCATTACCCGTGCTGATGAGCGAGAAACGGGCAAAAATCATTCGAGCTATAGACTGGCACACGCTTATCTTCTTTGCCGCACTGTTTGTCTTAATGCAAAGCGTTTGGAACAGTGGATTTTTTCAAGCTCTCTTGATGGATCTCAATCTCAACATCACCTCAATTCCCGTAATCCTCGCGATAAGTGTGCTCCTCTCTCAGCTCATCTCCAATGTGCCACTGGTTGCCCTTTATCTTCCCCTCTTAATCCATGCAGGCGCGTCGACCAAAGAGATGATGGCTCTGGCAGCGGGCAGCACAATCGCAGGGAACATGCTCATCTTAGGAGCCGCATCGAATGTCATCATTATTCAAAATGCGGAGAAGAAAGGAGAAACATTGACCTTTGTAGATTTTGCAAAGATAGGTATCCCGCTTACACTCATTAATACTATGGTCTATTATCTGAGCTTCTAAGTTAGGCCCGGTTAAGGGTGTGCAAGTACAAAAGCACGAAGATGATGAACACGCTCTCCGGAAAGCAATGCTAAATCGTGGATGCTCCATACGAGCGCTAAACTTTAAATATAGCAAATTCTTCTCTCTAAGTATAGGATATCCATCACGCATCCCTGTGCTCTCATCAGGAGGTATCTCTTTAGATGAACCGTAAAGAGGTGAAGGAAGATGAAGAAATTGTATTTACTCTGCATATCCCTGATGCCGTTTATGATTTGCTCTGGCATGATATACTCAATTTTTTCACTCTACCTTTGGGAATTGGGGATGTCCATAACACAAATTGGGATCGTATACACGGCAAGTTCAGTATCAGGGATTATTTTCGCACCCTTTTTCGGGAGATTATCGGATAGAGTGGGACGAAAGCCAATTATAATTCTTTCCATGGCTTCCTTCTCCTTGGTATTCCTCTTATATTCTCTCTCCCGATCTTTTTTGCACATAATCTCGGTCCTGATACTGGAAGGCGGAATGTGGGCGGCATTTGGAGCTGTCACGCCTGCATTTATTGCTGATATAGCAAAGGAAAGAGAGAGAGGAGAATACATGGGGATATACAACCAAGCATGGTATGCCGGGTGGGCAATAGGTCCTTTCTTAGGCGGTTTTTTGGCTGATTCCATCGGCTTCAGGCTTTCATACCTTATTTGTTCAATTGTGCTCCTGATGGGGCTATTTCTTGTAATGACCTTTGTAAGAGAAGAAGGGGGAAAGGAGGATAGTAAATGATAGAGGGGGAGAAACTGGTCTTGAGAAGGAGCGAGTCCGGAAAGGGCGTGTACATGACTATACCAAAGACACGATTGATGTTAATAGCGAGTGAGGAAGATTTTAGAAAATTCTGTGATAACCAGCAAGTTTACATACCGTTTGAAGTTGGGGATAGAGATACCCTATTCCATGAGATAAACATACGCATCGGTGGTTAATTAGGTTAATTGCCAGCTAGTCTTCACTTTCGCACTTTTGAATATAAGTAAGCCTCTAAGTTGAGCGGGAAAAAAGCGGTAAATATTTATGCTTTGAGTTTATACGTTTGTCATAACAAAAAGAGGAGATCGGGGAAAATGGCAAAGGAAGTTGTTATCATTGGTGGTGGCATTGGCGGAATTTACGTTTTGAGGAACTTACTTGCAAAGAAGGGCGAAGTCAAAGAAGGAATGCATTTAACACTTATAAAGCGAGAGAAAAGTGGTTGGGTATCTGTTTGTGGATTACCGTACGCGTTACGGGGGTGGTATGAGATCGACAGGACGGAGATAAACAAGCCGCAGTTCTTCCTCGACCAAGGCGTTGATTTCAGAACCGAGACCGAAGTAGTGCAGATAAGTGTGGAGGAGAGTATGGTAACGCTTGACACAAGTGAGGTGCTCAGATATGATTACCTCGTCATCGCGACGGGCAGAAAGCCTTCTGTGCCGGCTGTGGTAGGGGAAGCAAAACTTGAGGGGGTTTATACGTTCAATAACGAAGATGATGCGCGGAAAATAGAAGCAGCGATGAATGCTGAGGGTGTAAAAAATGCTTTTGTGCGTGGTCGTGGGATAAATGGATTGCAAGCTGCAGTTGCGTTTGCAACAAAAGGATTGCAGACAACCCTCCTTGGTGGGCCTCCTTCCTTGCTTCCTTCCTGTTTGGACCCTGACATGGGCGATATGCTAAAGGAATGGTTAGAGAAGCAGGGGATACGGTTCATTCTTGAGCGCAAACTGCTAACCGCCTTAAAAGGAGATGGGGGACGATTAAAATCCGTGGTGGTGGGAGACGAGGAAATTCCTGCGGATATAGCAGTTATCGCAGTGGGAGCGGACCCAAATACCGAACTTGCGAGTAATGCCGGGATAGATACCGGTGAATATGGCGGGATAGTCACGGATAAGGGAATGCATGTTCAGAGAAGTGGATGCTCCATAAACAATGTATGTGCCCTCGGCGATTGCGTTGAGGTTATCGATGGCGTAACGCATTGCTCGCGATTGAGCCAATATGCATCGACCGTAGTAGTCCAAGCGAAGGTCATTGCCGATAATATACTTGGTGAAGTGACAGCACGGCCCGGGTTATATGCCTCTTACGAACCTTGTATAAGTCCAAGCGTAGCGGATATCGGTGGTTTACTGGTAGGATCAGTAGGTGTGACCTCAGAAGCCGCAGCGATGGCAGGGATAAAAACGGTGAGCGGGAAAGCAACAAAGCTCACGAAGGCGCGATACTTCCCCGGTGCGAAGCCGCTCACCTTGAAACTGATCTTTGATGCCTACACCACGAAATTGATAGGAGCGCAGATGGTCGGCGAATCAACCGTTGCTGAACGAGTCAACGAGCTGGCTGTAGCTATATACGCAGGTATAACCGCCAAGGAGCTGAGGAATATGGAACGGTGCTATGACCCTTCACTCTCGTTACTGATCGATGTAACGATAGATGCTGCAGAACTGGCTCTGGGCATCACACCGGTCTATTAAGACCTAACCCAAACCTTTCCCTTTTTATTTTTTACTACTCCGCGCGCCTTTTTAGAACTTTATAGGGAGGTTACTCATTCATTCCCCTTCCTTGCCCCAGAGCATTGAAAACTTTCTTTGCTCAAAGCGTGATAACCTTCTTAGCCTTACCTAATTCTTCCAGGAGCTCTGACAATTCAAGCTTCTGCAGTCCTTCGGGGATTTCAAATCTCGGCGGTTTCCCTCCCAAGAGTTTCATCCAAGCATAGCAAGCAAATAGTGGCACTCCTGCACTGTTCGCCATCTTTATCAGTTCATAGGGGTCTGCAGAGATACCCATCTCCGCTGCATTTTTCTTTATGTCTTCCGCATAGCCTTCTAACCCCGGGGCATACCTGTACTTCTTATCTATAAGTGCTGCCAATCCCTCTTGTAAAAATACTGCTGCAATATCCTCCCCTGCCTTCTTTCTATTTGTAGCAACGATAAGGGCGCTCAAATAGGAGTTTATCGTTCCCTCCTTACAAAGTATTATAGTCTCGGGCAATTTTTATCACCATCATAAACGGGTGTTCAGCACTTTATAAAGTTTTTTATATTTTTGATTGTCAAAGTGTTGCGCTCATTAATGTTCTTCTCGTCACTAACTACAAAATATCTTCAATCAGCCGCTTCGCCCACTTCAACTTCTTCCTTTTTCGCTCACTTACCTGCTCATCCTCGAAATCAAAACCAAGGAGTTCTATGCTCAGCGCACCAAATTCCTTTGCTAGAAAGACACATCGGTCGCCATCTGTGAAGCCACCAAAATTATGCACGTTATGGAGCGGCTTGCTCTGCGTTGTGCAGAGCACATTTTCATTTAATGCGGGCAACACCTTCCTCAGCATCTCTATATTGTCACCGTGCGCATGCACCACAACTATTGATCCAAGCCGGTTTGCGGTAATTATATCAGCAATAGTTCCGTCAAGGTCGGTACACACGATGTCAGGTATTATGGCATTGTGCAGAAGAACCGAGGTGGCACCATCCGCGGCTATCACAACATAGTGGGGCTCTGCCCCACGACCCCGCAAGCCCTGTAAGGGCTTATTATGCGAAAAGGGGAAAAGATCAAACTCCTTCTCCTTCTCTCTTATATCGCGTTCCAAACAGGGTGCATTGCCACAAATCAGTACCCTTTTACCCTTTATTAACTCCTCCACTTCCTCTTTAACGGCTTTTTCACCACTTCTTCTTTTATACGCTAGGAGCTCAGAAGCCACTCTCGCCGCTTCGTCGTCTCTTTTTCTATTATATCCAAAATCTTTCACTATTTCCGCGTATATCGGCTCCCAATCGTTATACCTCATAGCAAACGTTCTTTAAAGAGAAAGTATAATAAAAGAAAAAGTTTTTCTTTTCCTAATTTAAACACTATAAGAATATTGATAAGCACAAGAAAAATAAGATAGATGAGCGCTGAAGTAAGTAAACCCGGGCGAAAGCCGAAAGAAAAAGTGCTACAAGTAATTTTAGGTTGTGGAAGGACGGGCTATGCAGTAGCAAAGGAGTTGAAGGGGCAAGAGTTGGAAGTCCTCATCGTGGATATCGATGAGAAGAAGGTGGAGTTGCTCAATGAGGAGGGCTTCATTGCTTTCACCGGTGACATCACCGACCCCGGAGTAATCAGTAAGATATTAAGCGAAGGCGAGCCAGAAACGGTTTTTATCCTGAGCAACGATGGTGAAGTGAATACGCAAGTGGTGAAAAACGTAAGAGAGATCTTGCCACATGCTCATCTCGTAGTGCGCGCGATCGACCCCGCAGATAAAGAAGACCTGAAGGGGTTAAACGTTGATATAGTTCTGTCCATCCCTGACATGACGGCGAGAACGGTGATAGGGCATCTGGAGAGAGTGAAGTCGCTGACAAAAGCGAAAAAATTGACTTCGATTATCGAGGAAATAAAGGAGAGGGAGGAGGGGAAGTTAGGTATCGTGATTCACGACAGCCCGGATTCAGATGCAATAGCCTCTGCTCTTGCGCTCAAACAGATAGCAAGGCACGTAGATGTTCCTGCGGATATCCTCTATCGAGGAGATATAGGGCATCAGGCGAATCGCGCTTTCGTAAACATCTTAGGAATAGAGATGAGGAGAATAGAGCACGTGGATGATTTAAAGGAATATGATAAGTTGGCACTTGTAGATGCTACCGTTCCAGGTGCAAACAATCCGTTGCCTCCTGACGGTAAGGTGAACATCGTCATAGACCATCATGCCGCGAATAACAAGAAAAAAGTAGATGCTGATTTTTTTGATGCCCGAACAGATGATGGTGCAACTTCAACGACGATGACGAGATATCTGCGGGATTTGGATATACCGGTGGATAAGGAGTTGGCAACCGCTCTTTTGCATGGAATAAGAACGGATACAAGTGGTTTCAAGCGTGAGACACACCCATCAGATTTTTTCGCCGCTGCTTTTCTCCATTTAAAGGCTGATAAAGATCTTTTAGAGCAAATTGAGACTCCTCCCATGTCAACCGAGATGCTGAACGTGGTAGGTGAAGCGATATTGCACAAACGGATAAAAGGAAGCTATTTAATCACCAATGTAGGAGTTGTGGCGAATCGAGATGCGATACCACAAGCTGCGGATTATTTGCTCAATCTGGAAGGTATCTCAACGGTTGTGGTGATAGGGCTCTACGAGGATAAGATAGTCGTTTCAGGGAGGAGTAAGGATATCCGGGTGAATATAGGAGATGCGTTCGCCAGGTCATTTGGAGGGATAGGCTCCGCAGGTGGACACGCTACGATGGCGGCAGCACAGATACCACTTGGTATCTTCAGTGGGCTCAAGGATAAAGATGCGATTATGCAACTCGTAGATGATGCGGTATCAAGACGATTCCTGGCGGTTTTACAAGAAGAAAAGAGCGAATAAACCTTTCTTTATGTGGGGCTCCGCCCCATCACGGGCTCTGCCCGTGCCCCCGCAAGCCCTGTAAGGGCTTAGAAGAAAGCTTTACCAAAGAAATTTTAAATGATGTTTTCTTTTCCGTCAACGCTTTTCTTTTTATAAAGTAAAAGAAAAGGGTTGATCAGATTTTCACCATCTGCGCATGGGGTATATCATCCACAAAAATTACATTTACTTCTTCGATAAAATGGTTGTCTAAAGCGCATTTTATTGCCCGTTTACCTACTAAATTCGCTATGGTCGCACGTTTCAGAGAACGTACCACTTCTCTTTCGGTTGCCTCTTCACCTTTATAAAATCGTTCCGTAATTTTAAGAATAAGTCCCCCTTCCTCAAACCTTTTCCCTACCAACTCCTGGTCGCACACGGCTACCAGCAAACCAGAACCGTAGTTATATTCCTTTATATATATCTTTTTTTGCTCGCCCACAATAGAAAAGATTATTTTTAGATTAAAAGTTAATAATATCCAAGTTGGTATAGCATTTGAGAGAAACGGGGCGAAAGGAAAAGGGCTCGTAGCTTAGCATGGTTAGAGCGCTCGGCTGATAACCGAGAGGTCCGGAGTTCAAATCTCCGCGGGCCCATCAACAAACTTTTAGAAAAAGTTTGATCAAAATGCTTCGCAGAAAAGAAAAGCTTTACCAAAAGAAGATATAAAAAGTGAAAAGAAGGAGAGGGGAATTGGGAATCGAGACGAGAGTGATTTTAATCTCGCCGGATTCTGAGATAACGCCGGGGCAGATGAAGAGTAAGATTTTGTCCATGATCAGCGAAGATGCAAGCATGGAAGGCATCAGGGTAAAAGAGACATGTTTTGGTGCGTTGCTAGAAGGGGAGGAGAAGAAAATGAGAGAGATAATAGAGGAGGTTAGGAAGATGGACAAGAATGGCATTTTTTCCAAACCACGCGGATTTCCAATCGGTGATCCACGAATATGTAGAGCAACGAGGAGAGGAGGACCCAGACCTGGGTTTCACCAGTTAGAACTTGAACATATGTTACTGCCGAAGGTAAGGGAAGCATTGAACAAAATAGAGAGGGAGAAGGAAAAAGTATAGAGGTGGTCACATGGGTGAAGAGGAAGTTAACGAGGAGGAGAGTGTATTTCATAAAAAACTGAAGATAAAGTTGAAGGAGAAGGGTAAAGAGGGCAGGATACTTTTCCTTGAGGATTATCTGGATTATCTTATAAGGGATAATAAAACAATTCCTCCGGATTTCCCTACTTTTGTAAGAGAGATTATGGGCCTGGATGAGCGAAGAGGGTTTATCCATATAAGGATATGGCACGAGAACAGCGAGCTTGTCAATTTCGCAAAGAAAAAGGATTACGAGTATAAAATAGATATGTATGATTAACGGTGGATTCTTAGTGGGCGAGGCTCTTGTGGGAGAGGAGCCAGAAATAGCGCATATTGACCTTATCATAGGCAATAAGAAAGATGCTGCAGGTATAGCCTTTGCTACTTCTTTTGCACAGCCAAGACAGGGACACACGCCCATTCTTGCGGTTATTAGGCCTAATCTTCCCGCTAAGCCTTCCACACTGCTCGTGCCCAAGGTGAGCATAAGAAACCTTGAAGATGCGGAAAAGATGTTCGGGCCAGCGCAGAGTGCAGTAGCAAAGGCAGTTGCTGATGCGGTAGAGGAGGGCATCATACCGAAAGCTCAAGCAGAAGAACTCGTCGTGATAGTTTCGGCGTTCATCCACCCGAGAGGCAAAGATTATCAGAGGATATATAGATACAACTATGCGGCGACAAAACTCGCACTCACACGAGCAATGCAAAAGTTCCCGGGGATAGATAAAATTTTAGAGGAGAAAGATAAATCTATACATGCTATGATAGGATTCAGGATGAATAATCTGAAGAAACCACCATATTTGGAGGTTGCATTGGATATTCCCGATTGGAGAAGGGTAGAGGGTGTTATCAGAGCCTTACCAAGAACTGACGCGATAATAATAGAGGCAGGAACGCCGCTTATAAAGAGGTATGGCGTCGAAGTGGTGCAGAAGATACACCAATTGAGGCCTGAGACGGTTGTAGTTGCCGACCTCAAGACGTTGGATACCGGAAACTTAGAGGCGAGGATGGCTGGCGATGCGACTGCTGATGTTGTGGGCTTTTCGGGGTTGGCTCCATTAAAAACGATGGAGAAGTTTATCGAGGAGTGCAAGAAAGTTGGGGCACTCTCGCTGATGGATACGCTGAATGTGCAAGACCCGCTGGAAGTACTGAAGAAGCTGCCCGTGAAGCCCGACATCATCGAATTGCACCGGGCGATAGACGTCGAGCAAATCCAGAACCTGGAAAGTGAGTGGGGAAATATTAAGGAGATAAAGCAGATGTGCGACAACAACGTTCTCGTTTCGGTGGCGGGCGGGATACGAGTGGACAAGGTAGAGAAAGCGCTGAATGCCGGGGCTGATATTCTTGTGGTTGGGAGAGCGATTACCGCTGCGAAGGATGTGAATGGAGCAGCACGAGCGTTCCTCCAGAGGATGGGTGTGGAAGAGGTAGATCAGTTCCGCATTATGACGGATTTCTAAGTTCTGTGGATAATTGAAATACAATGAAAAAGAAACTGCTGATTATCCCTGTTGCACACAGCGAAGCTGAGATGGGCTCGTTAAGAAATGATATATCCCAGATAATAGAAGGAGCAATGGGCTGGGATAGGAGGGAGAGGCACAGAGAGGAAGTATATACATTCTGGGAGAACTTAAAAGAGCTTTTGACACAAATCTTAAAGGATGTAAACATTGAATTGGTGAAGGTTTATCAAGATGGTATCCCGGTAGGGGGAGAACTTGGGGTTAAACTCGTCGAAGAATGTGCACGGAATGGGAGCCAAAATTTCCAGATCATCTCCTCTTTGCTCGAAAAAGGTGCGACTTTGGAGAAGACTGAAGATGTGCAGTTGCTTAAGGAGGAGTACGAGATTTTAAAGAATATCATCAATGCGAAGACCGATAGCGAAAGGGAAAAACTTGCTGGGAGATATAAAAAGAGATTACATGAGTTGACAGAAGAGAGGGATAAATATATAGCTGGCAGGATAAAAGAGACCTTAAAGGAGGGTATGCTGGGCATCCTCTTCATAGGCGCAGCACATAATATCTTACCTTATCTATCACCAGAAATTGATGCATTTGTATGTAATTATGTGGAAAGGGATATTGTGGAATGGATGTCCAAATGATGCATCAGGAGCAAGGAGCGTGTCCAATATAAGATTCCATCGAAGAGGCGGCGGATGTTTATGATCATCGAGAAAGCTTTGAAGGAGAAAGAACAGCTGGACAAGGAGTGGGAGGAAGCGGAAGAGGAGTTTATAGTGAAGTGTGATAAACCGGGGATTGCATATTATCCGAAGAAAATGTCTTGGCCTTACACCGAATAAATCGCTCCCCTGTTGTATTCCGAATCAGCGTACAAAATTTTTCGATGATTTTTTATACACCCATGTTATCGGGCTATTTTGTATTATGGAATGGAGAGAAATAACAAACAGCGTAAACTGATAGGTAAGATAATCCTTGCAGATCTTCTGGAATACCGTCTGGAGAAATTTATAGCTTTTATTCGCGAGGTGGAAGAACTACCATTTTATAAGAGGTTAATTCGTGAAGGCGTCATCATCCGCAAGCCTCTTTCAGGTGCGAAGATACTAAAAGATGATTGTAGTCTCAGCTATGGAGTTGGAGTAATTGCTAAGATTAAAAGAGGGTCGAATTTTTCCATACACTATACTCACGAGGAGTTTTTAATAGAGTATGCAGTTGATGCGATGAAGCTCGGCGGAATTATAAATGACGCAAAGCTAACGGAGGAAGAAAAAAAGAACATCTATCAACTTTTACATAAATTAAGACGTATCAGTACCAGAAACCTGATAACGCATGAGATACTAAATGGAATTGTGGAATACCAGGGAGATTATCTTGAATCGAATAGTGAAACGGAAAATGAATTAGATTTAAAACTAAAGCCTCTGCGGAGGATAGACCTAGCAAAGACGTTCTCTCAATCAAATTATAATACTGGTAGCCACAGCTTTGTAATCGATACAAGTAGAATATCTCGTCTTACGGAGGGGCTAGCTATAATCACGCCTCATGGGACCGAAGTTTCATTAAAAGCGTTCTTTCCAACGAAGAGGGATAAGGTGAAGAGCGGTATAAAAGTAATACTTGATAAGGAAAAGAAAGAAATTCGTGATGGAAGTGTTAAAAAGCCATACACAGACGAAGAGCTGAGGCGTAAATTAAACGATGACTACGGGTTGTCAATAACAAGAAGGGAGGTTGCATACTGTCGAAAAGACCTGAGGATTTTGCCCTATTCTAAAAGAGTAAATAGTTATGGATACCCTCCCTTATCAGCAAACTATTCCAAATTTTATCCACTTACAAGCTCGTGGTGAAGAATAATGCGCCTACCAGTCCTGGGTTATATGAACTTCATCTGACCGATGGGAGAATAGAATACCCCAAAGGCACTTCTCAAATATTCTATATCGGAAGTGCGAAGAATCTAAGAAAGAGGTTGCTTGACCATTTAAGCAAAAGCAGTAAGAATAATGGTATAAAACGATTAATAATGGAAAAAAGTTGTGTTTTCAGATACCTTCAAGTTCATAAAGGATGGATTCGCGAAGAAAAGAGCTTTTATAACCTCTTTGTAACCACTTTTGGGGCTCCTCCGGTATGCAACCATGTTAGTCCAAAAGGCGAGGAGCGGTGAGTGGAGAGGAGATAAGAGCGAGCTACCGAAGATTTATTATTCCTGGAGTAACTGAAGGGGAAAGTGCAGGTTAATCGCGAGTATTTGTTTAGCTAACCACAAGATTACACATAAGCCCTTTCAGGGCTTGCGGGTAAGCCCCTCCGGTAAACCCTTTCAGGGTTTCCGGGGTGGTAGGGGCGGAGCCCCTACATGGGGCAGAGCCCCATAATTTTCACGAGAAAACAATAATAGGGATCCGGATTCAGTACTCTATTGGCTATTATATCCCATATTAACCCAAATTCTTGTGTTAATCTCGTGGAATCTCGTGGTTTCTTTCGCCCCAGCTATACAAATACCAAAGATTTAAAGAGGTGGGAGAACATATATAGTTTTTTGAGGAGGTGGTGAGATGCCAAAAATAATGGTGGCTGCCATGGATGTTCTCGAAAAAACGCAATTGGAAGAGCAGCTGACATCCTTGGGGTATGAGGTTGTAGGAAGGGCATATTCAGGTGAAAGCGCTGTGGAGAAAGCAAGACCCCTCCGCCCAGATTTAATCCTGATGGATATGGATATGCCAGGAAAGTTGGACGGTATAGATGCTGCCAAAGCGATTAAAGCGGAACTGGATATTCCGGTTATATTCCTGAATGCCTCTGCAGAGGATAAATTCGTTGAGAGAGCAAAGAATCTCGAATCTTTTGGATATATTACCAGACCGTTTCACGAGAGCAAATTAAAAGCGGCTATTGAGGTCGCCCTTTACAGAAAAGATTTGGAAAGGCGGTTGCGTGGGGCTGAGGAGGCACTAATAAAAGAGAAGAGATTTTCAGAGAATATAATTGCTACGATCTCGGATTCATTGCTTGTTCTTGATAAGGATCTGAGGATAAAGAGAGCGAATCGCACCTTCTACGAAACATTTCAAACAGAGCCCGAAAGAGTAATAGGCAGCAGCATAACCGATATGCTGGGAGATAAAGATGGACAACTCAGCACTACGCTAATCAACCGGTTTGGAGCTGAAGATATGCTGGAGAACTTCGTGATGCATTATCAATCAGAGAAGCAGGTTGAACGGATATTCAAAGTCACTGCAAGGGGAATAATGGTTGCAGAAAAAAGAGAGAGAGAGAGAGATGGTGGCGGTGCTGGAGGACATTACCGAGCACGAGCGGGCAAAGGAGCAAGCGAAGGCTTCACTGAGAGAGAAAGAGGTGCTTCTGGAGGAGGTTCCCCATCGAGTCAAGAACAATTTGCAGCTCATCTCCGGTCTGCTTGATATGACCAGCATGCGAACCCATGATCAACATGTCATTGATTTGATTACCGACGCCCGTGCTAAAATCCATATAATGGCGCTTATACATAACCAACTGTATCGAAGTGAGCGATTTGATCAAATAGACATGGAAAGCCACGTCCATGAGATGGTCAGCTACCTGTCAAAAGTTTATACAAATCGGGAAAAATTGGTTACCCCTGTTATTCGACACTCTAACGTTTACCTTTCTGTAACTCAGGCAATCCCCTGCGCCCTTGTCTTGAATGAAATGATTTCCAATGCCTTCAAGCATGCCTTCTCGGAGGGGAAGGAAGGGAGGATTGAAGTTTCCATACAGAGGTCAGCCGATGATGCGATTATTATAAGAGTAAAAGATGATGGTATCGGTATGCCGGATGGAGTAGACATTTATAGAGCGGACAGTCTGGGTCTGAAGTTGATCAGAAATCTGGTCCAGGAGCAACTAAAAGGGAAAGTACAGGTTAACCGGGATAATGGTACAGAATTTATCATAGAGTTCAAAATTTTAGAGGAGGAGGCAGAAGATGTATAAAATATTGGTGGTGGACGATGAGGTTGTCATAACCACGCAATTGGAGGAACGCCTGACATCCATAGGATACGAGGTTGTAGGAAGAGCTTCTTCGGGTGAAAGTGCTATCAAGATGGCAAGATTCTTACGCCCTGATTTAATCCTGATGGATATTGTTATGCCGGGCAAGTTAGACGGTATTGATGCCGCCGAAACGATAAAAGCAGAACTGGATATTCCGGTTATATTCCTCACTGCCTATGCGGATGATAAATACGTCGAGCGAGCAAAGAGTATTGAACCCTCCGGATATATAGTAAAACCGTTTCACGAGAGTGAGATAAAGGCAGCTATTGAGGTCGCCCTATACAGAAAAGATTCGGAACGGCGGTTACGTGAGTTCGGTGAGAGCAAAGCAGTTCTATTGGATGGCTTCTTCAGCGATATCATGTTATTTCTCTACACGAAGAGCGTGAAGAAGGAGCACCTATTCAAAGGTGGCATAGAGCATGGGTTAAAGAATGGTGAGCTCTGCTTATATGCATTTAATCACACCACGCTGAGACCATACTTTAAAGGAGACATCTCAAGTGGCAAGCTCCGTATATGTGAAATGAAGAGAGAAATGGCAAGATTGCGTGATTTTATTGAGGACTCTTGCTCTCTATTAGAGGCTTCTGATAAATACATTGCGTTCAGGTTCTTATTTGATTTCTCAGAGATAGAAGATTTTGAGGAGGTCTTAGCGATAAAAAAGGTTGTTATAGAAAAGAGAAATAGGTTATTTCCAATATCAGGTACATTTGCATTCGATATAGAGAATTTAAATGCGGAGAGGACAAAAGTATTGTCTGAGGGAATACCAAGGGTTATCATATCAACCGGTGAGGAGACTACCATATCCTTCTCTACCTCTTCTTACCAACCTGAGTCGCTGGATGTGGTACCGCAAAAGATTATTGAAGAGATAGTCAGGAAGTCAGTAGAGCCACTCGTATTGACGTTGCTACGTAAACCTATGTCGGGTTATGATATTATAAAGGAGATATACGATAGATTCCATGTCTTGCTACCACAGGCTCGGGTATATTCATTGTTATATAACCTTGAAAACAGAGAGATTCTAAAGATAAAATTAGAAGGTAAATCAAAGGTATATATTCCAACGGAAGAAGGGGGGAAGTATATAGAGAACAAACTAAAGGATTTCCATGTGGTATATTCGCATATCCTGGGACTTGAGAAATGAAACTGAATATACTTAACAAAGAGAGGGAAATCCTAAATCCTAATTACTAAATACCAAACAATACCGAATGAGCGAAATAAGAAATTCAAAATGTTTAGTATTTCGGCTTTCGAGTTTAGGATTTATATAGTTCACCAGGTATTGAAAAATTACATGAAACTGCGCGTGTCAGAAGGAAAGACAAAGGATGTCGGTAGGGGAATCGCACGGATTGACCCGGATTACATGGAGAAATTGACTGTAACGGTTGGTGATATTGTTGAGATAGTAGGGGGTAGAAGGACATATGCAAAAGTGATGCCTTCTTTCCCGGAGGATAGAGGTAAAGGAACAATACAGATCGATGGAATCATCAGGAACAATGCAGTGATAGGACTGAATGAAGAAGTAGAAGTCAAAAGAGCGGATATAAAAGGTGCAAATATGGTTGTCCTCCAGCCACTCGAGCAATTTATCCAGAAGGAGATAGATGGTAGATTGCTTGAGGGAATGCCGGTATGTAAGGATGACAGGATAAGGCTGAACATCTTTGGAGGTCGTTTCGACTTCACGGTCATAGATGTCAATCCAGAAGTGGGAATCATTACAAAAAAAACGATTATAAAGATACATGGAAAGGGGCTCAAAGATAAGGAAGGTAAGCGCGGTTTTGTATCTTATGAAGATATCGGCGGGCTCAAGAATCAGGTGCAGAAGATAAGGGAGATGATTGAACTTCCCTTAAAATATCCTGAGTTATTTGAGCGTGCCGGTATTGACCCGCCGAAGGGTGTTCTCTTATATGGACCTCCGGGCACGGGAAAGACGCTGATTGCAAAGGCGGTAGCACATGAAACCGATGCCCATTTCACTTTCGTCACTGGTCCTGAGATAGTGGGTAAATTTTATGGAGAATCAGAAGCACGGCTTCGTGAGATATTTGCAGATGCCGAAAAAAATGCTCCTGCAATTATATTTTTAGATGAGATAGATGCTATTGCGCCGAAGAGGGAGGAGATGGGGGGGGAGAAGCAGGTTGAGCGAAGAATAGTTGCACAGTTACTCTCATTGATGGATGGCTTAAAGCAGAGAGGGCAGGTAATTGTGATTGCTGCAACGAACGTGCCAAACTTACTTGATCCGGCGTTAAGAAGACCAGGAAGGTTTGACCGGGAGATAGAAATTCCCATTCCGGACAGAGATGGTAGAAGAGAGATACTTGAGATACATACGCGAGGAATGCCTTTATCCGGGGATGTCAACCTGGATGAAATGGCGAATATCACACACGGGTATGTCGGCGCAGACCTTGCAGCATTATGCAGGGAGGCGGCGATGCACGCTTTGCGGAAGGTTCTTCCACATATAGACTTCAGCAAAGATTACATCCCTTATGAGGTGCTTTCGGAGCTAAGGGTGGAAAGAGAAGATTTTACGAATGCATTTATGGAAATAGAGCCATCAGCATTGAGGGAAGTATACGTAGAGGTGCCGGATGTGGGATGGGAGGATGTAGGTGGTTTGGAGGACGTAAAACAGACGATAATAGAAGCGGTTGAGCTTCCATTGAACCGTCCTGCTATTTTTAAGTATGCGGATGTGAAGCCACCGAAGGGAATATTATTGCACGGTGCGCCGGGTACTGGAAAGACGCTCATTGCCAAGGCGGTTGCAAATGAGATGCAATCAAACTTCATCTCAGTTAAAGGTCCGCAGCTCATATCAAAATACGTGGGTGAGTCGGAGAGGGGTATAAGAGAGATATTCAGGAAGGCGAGAGCGGCGACCCCGTGCATTTTATTCTTCGATGAGATTGATTCAATCGCACCGGTAAGGGGGCATGGAAGCGATTCAGGCGTGACTGAGCGGGTGATCTCGCAGATGCTGACCGAGATGGACGGCTTAGAAGAGTTAAAGGGCGTTGTGGTGCTTGCAGCAACGAACCGCATCGACATCGTTGATCCCGCACTCCTCCGTCCCGGAAGATTTGATCTTATCATTGAGTTGCCGATGCCTGATGAACGAGCGAGATACGAGATATTCAAGGTTCATACGAAGAAGAAGCCGATTTCAAAGGATATACGCTTAGAGGAACTGGCAAAGATGACAGAAGGATTTGCCGGTGCAGATATAGAGGCGGTTTGCAATAGGGCTGCAATGCTTGCGATAAGAGCGTTTGAAGAGAAGAAAAACGATATCTCCTCTTTTGAGATATACTATGAACATTTCAAGCAAGTAATAGAGGAGATTGGTAGAAAATATTGAAAATAAAAATTCTGGATGCAGAACTCAAAGCGAGGTTGAAGAAAAGAGAAGTTTATTAATGTGCAGAAATAATTAATAACGATGGCTTTGGAAGAAGAGATAAGGATTTTGAGAAATGATGTAGAGTATATAAAAGGGATATTAGCGGAGATTGTTGGGGATTCTATGCTGGCATCTGAAGAGGAGGAGATGGTAAAGGAGGCAAAGGTAGCTGTGCATCGTGACGAGCTATCAGACTTCTTAAAGGCAGAAGAGATATGAGCTATGAGGTCAGAGTCCATAAGAGGGTGAAGAAGTTTTTCGAATAAGAGGGGAAAAGTCTACGGATGAATTGATGCTCGCGATAAGAGAATTTGACGAAAAGAATAACGATAGCTCCTCATTTGAGATACGTGATGAACATTTCAAGCGAGCGATAGTAGAGATCGAGAAATAAGGTTTAGTTTTATTACCACAAGATTACACATAAGCCCTTTCAGGGCTTGCGGGTAAACCCTTACAGGGTTTTCGGGGTGGTAGGGGCGGGGCCCGTGATGGGGCGGAGCCCCATAATTTTCACAAGATTCTTCTTAAATATTCAAGGAAACCAGAGCTTAACTGACGATGAACTTCCATTGCTGCACCGATAATCAATTTTAGGAGATAATACGGGAATATTTTCTGAAGGCAAAAATCGAGCCGATTGGATATACCACGAGAGAGACAAAGAGATGGAAGAGAGTTTTATCTCTTATTTTTTTAACAGCTCTCTTAATTCCTCTGCAATTCTCTTTGGGAGTTTCTCAAATCCCTCCCGCATTTCTTCTCGTAATCCTCTCGTTTCTTCTCGCAATCCCCTCATCTCATCCTTCATCCCTTTGGTCTCCCCACTCATTCCTCTCATCTCACCTTCCAGCATACCCAGCCTGTTATCCATCGCTATCCAGATAAGGGCAGTAATAGAAGCTATACTTCCAATTAGCTCTATAAAAGAGGGAGAAGAGCATGAGGCTTTTTCCTGAAAATAGCCAATTATAAGCAGAGTTATACCAAGAATAAGTAATGCAACCCCTGCCCAGCCCCACGTACTAAAAGGTGATCTCATACTTTAATTTTATCATCTTCATTTAAATAATTTTGCACCTGATAGACTTCCATTGAATATCCTGAGTTATCTGAATTGCATTTTCTGAATTGACTTCACAAAGAAGATTTAAAACTCCCGATAGAGGAGATCAGGAAATAAGGTTTCCATTTCTTGAAACCGATAATAGAAAGAAAATAGAAAGTTTTGATGATAAGAAGAACCTATTCTTCTTCCCTATACCATTTCTCTTTATCTAAATCCGTCCTCCTCCTCAAAACCACTCGCTCATACCCAAGAAGCTCCTTATTCTCATCCAGCCTCAGTTCATACCTTCCGAGGAGGTCCTGGGAATCGGGAACCGCTCTCCTCTCCAATACCTCAACCAGTACCTTCCATTCGCTCTCCTCTTTTGTAACACTTATAACACTTTCTGCCTTCTTATCCAGGAGCTCCTCTATTATCCCCCTCGCTTTCTCTCCCAAATCCACAATCGTTTCAGTAGCCATTTTTAATTATCCTCCGGCACAGGCATTTCGCCTTCGCCTTCGCCTTCACCACTTCCGCTTGAGCTGACTTTTAATCTTTTACTCGAAGCAGCGACCACTTCTTCTATCTTGCTTTTTAGTGCCTCGTAATCTGCCGGTCCCTTTACTTTAGATGTTAGAACATCTGCGCATATACGTTTAATATCTTCGTTATCATATCTGTTCAACACTTCCAATCCCTGTGCGATCATGATGCATGCACGAGTGCCCGGCTTCTCTACCGAATCGCCCTCTATACTTTTTAGCTCTCTTAATCCTCTCACCACCTTCACCACACGCTCCGCTATCTTCCTCGGGATATTTGTATGTGCCATCACAATCTCTACCTCGGTCTCGAAATCATAGAACTCCATATAGATGCCGATGAGCCGGTCAAGCAGAGCATCCTGCGGTCTATACACACCCGCATATTCGATGGGATTAGAAGTGAAAATGGCATTAAAGTCAGGATGAACTTTAACGTAGCGTTCCTCACCGAATTTAGTTGGCAGCTCAAGTATCCCCTCTTCGAGAACACCAAGAAGGACATTGTTCGCTACTGGTTTTGTCCTCGAGAACTCGTTGTAAACGAGCGTGTAGCCATATTTGCATGCCAGCGTTAAAGGGTTATCCACCCAGGTCGCCTCCATTGTCTCCGCAGTTTTATATACGTTATGGACAAATCTATCGCTTAAGGTCTGCCTTTCAATCCTTGAGTACCCCCCGATTAAGTCTGTTGTTGTCATCTGCTCATCTCCATTTATCCATACCACTGGTCTTCCTAACTTAGATGCTACATGCATTGCCAGTGCGGTCTTCCCGCATCCGGTAGGCCCTATTAGATGAACTGGATAGCCAGCGTCAATCCATAGCAAGACCCTCTCTTCTATATCTCTCACCGCCGGCGTTTCAACAAAGTTTATCTCCTCAGGCACCAGGTATTCCGCTTCAATACTCTTTATATCTAACTCCGGTCTCTCCTCTTCCTCTGCTACCTCTCTCCTTTTCTCTTCCATATCAGTATGTATCTGTTTTCCTCGCACTACCTTTTCATGCGTAGCTACATATCTTCTTCTCATAAAAACATCCCTCCTTTTTACACTGCATACATTGAAATACCGCAGGTAACACTTTTCTCTTTTCTCAAAAAAAATAAAAGAGGAAAGGTATTGTTGTGTTTATACCCTTCGGGTTTGGGGCTATCTTATCCCCAGAAATCCTCTCTGGCGTACTTATCGAATCGCTCTTCTATTTCTTTTGTCCCTCTTTGTATTCTATCAGTGGTCTCTCTTATACCGCGCTGTAATTCTGCAACACCAGCTTCTACTCTTCCCCCCATCTCTTTTATCCCTGCGACTTTCTCTTTAACTGTTGCCATCTCTTATCACCTGACCGCCTTAAAGCGTTCACGCTGCTGGAGCTGCTATTGCCGCCTGCTCTATCTTTGTTATCTCCTCGGCGTAGTGCAGGAAGGTGTCAACCGATGCCACGACTACCCTCGCTTCTACGGTCAATAGCTCGATTCCTACCAGCGATACTCTCGCCCAGAGGTCCACAACAATTCCCTTGTCCAGTATTCTATCCAATACTTCTGCCAGACTCGATACATCCGGCGATTGTGTTACCATTTCTCTTTTACCTCCAGCATTATTTAGGGGTGAGTGTATTCAAAAGGATTTCGATTATAGCGGGATTTGATATAAAAACACTTTATCTTTTTGCAAAAGAAAACCTGTGCTAAAAGAAAACCTAAAACCTAAACAAATTCAAATAATCTAAACCCAAAATTCAGAACACGAGCTAAAGAGTCGGGACAAAATACAAATCCGCCTTCACCACTTCCTATTACACTAAGAGGCCTGGTGCTTTTCGCACATTCTATTCCTGATCTTTTTCACATCCTCTTGAAATCTTTTCGCATAGTCATCCCGCTCTTCGCTTTTTTCTTTCACGTAAGAACTCATCTCTTCTCTTAGTTCTTTAGCACCCTTTTCCATTTCCTCACGAAGTTTTACAGGGTCACGCGTTCTCTTCTCCTCCCGGAAATAAATTTCCATACTTCTTTGCCAGTGCTCCTTTCTTGTCATTTCTTATCCTTTTGAAATTTTAAAAAACCAAATAATTTATTGCCAATCCCCATTTTATGACTCCTCCCTTCTCCATATATCACTTTGCCAAAGTCCGCAAGCATATCTATACCCCGGATTTCATGCTCGAATAGAGGCATCTCGGTGATTTTGTAGCCAAGTTTTCTTAGTTCTTTTACATACTCCCTTTGATTTTTTAGTTGCGATATACAGAAACTACATTCCGTAGCTGGAATTGGAATAATACCGTTGATAATAACGTGTTCTAAACAAATCTCAGCTTTTTTTAGCTCTGATACGAGCCTTTCGGTCTCAAATACGCTCATCGCCTCCGGAATTGTAACCACAACGAACTCAGTTTCTCCTTCGCTTCTCAGAATTTTTATCGTTTCCTCCGTATCCTTTTTCTTATCTAAAATGAATCTCAATGTGTTTTTCAGCGAAACCAATCCTCTATATTTGTATATTATCCTACTGAAAGCATCAAACCATTCCAATGCTATATCCGGCAGCTCTAACAATCTAATGGTGTGCCCTGTTGGAGCGGTATCTAAAATGATTAAGTCGTATTCACTACTCTTCATCAATTCCACCATCTTCATAAGTGCCATTATCTCGTCTAAGCCCGGGGGAGTAAGCTCCTTGAGACGTTGAAGTATATCCCTATCAAAAGGCAAATCTATGGAGATTTTCCTATCTGCTAAAGCATCAAATGCTTCTTTTATCTCTTCTATGTATTTCTCCCTAAATTCATCCATCGCCTCTTCCGCATCTCTTTCTAAACCATAAAGGTTATCTTCTATCTTAGTAATCGTGTTACCTATGTGCAGGTTAAAACAGTCAGATAGAGAATGTGCCGGATCAGTAGAGAAGATCAGTATCTTCTTTTCCGGGTTTCTTCTCGCTATGTACAAACCAGACGCTGAGGCTGTCGTTGTTTTACCCACTCCCCCTTTCCCGCCAAAAATCAGCACCTTCAGTTCTTTCTCCAGCAACTCCTTTAGTCTCGATTTCGCTTTTATTTTCCGTGGTCTCTTCTCTACAGTTGGCTTATACTCATAAGGCTTTCCTGCCAGTACCTCGCTGAACTCGCTTAGTCTTTCTAACCCTCTTATCTCGTGTGGAAATAAGGGCACTCGTATAACATCATATCTCATCCATTTTTCTAAATCCTTGATATATTTTATCTGGTCTTTTGCTCTACGAGTACAGAAATCGCATTCCTCTACGGCTAAATTAGCTCTATTGATTATAACGCTTCTGACATTTATTTTTAGGTTTTGAAGTGCTGAAAGTAGGTCTGCTGTTTCCTCTACGCCCATCGCTTCCGGGATCGTAACAGGTACAAATTCCGTTTTACTGTCCATGAAAATTTGCAGCACCATCCTCAGGTCTTTATGCATCTTTTCTAAGAACGCATCTGTCTCGTCCTTTACATATCTACCCCTGAACGTCCTTGCTATATACCGGTGTTTATCTTCTAACTTGTCAAGGAAATTAACCCATTCATCCATTAACCCCGGTGTCAATAATAGACGGATGGTGTGTCCAGTTGGTGCTGTATCAGAAATGAACAGATCGTATTCCTTTTCTCTCATCAACTCCCTTATCTTTAGTATCGCCATATACTCATCCATACCCGGTAGGGAACTGGAGAGCATTTTGAATATGTCATCAGTGTCAAGATAGGTGCCTCTATCAATTATCTCTGTTATTGTAATTTCATTTTCTTTCATAAACTCTTCTATCAATTCCCCTGAATCTATCTCCAGACCATAGAGGTTGTTTTTTATAGGCGTGATTTTGTTACCGATGTGGATGCTAAAACTATCTGAAAGTGAATGAGCGGGGTCCGTGGAGAAGATAAGTGTATTCCTTCCTCTTTCTGATAGACGCAACGCAGTTGCAGCCGCACATGTCGTCTTCCCCACACCGCCTTTCCCACCGAAGAAAATAAGCTTTAAATCATCAGAGAAAAAGCTTGGCTCCTCTTTCATTTCTTTACCTCCTCCTATACAGTGTGAATGGATGAATGTCCACACCGACGTTATAGCCCTTGATCGCGGCTCTGCCTTCGATATCCATTCTTATCAAGAAAAGTAAATTGGTTGAGTACTTGAAATCAACTACTGCCCCCTTTTCCAGCATGTCATCTATTGTCTTTAAAGGTCTCGGCACGAGGCGGTTTTCTTTTCCTCTCCTTCTTACTTTTTTCACTTTTTACTCTTTTCCCTCTCTCTTTTTTGCTCAGTTCATCATTTGATATTCGTGTTAGTGTCAACTCCCAGGACATTCACTCTGTTCCTCATATTCGTGTTCTTTAAATGGTTTGCGATCTTCAATTTGTGGTTAAGGTTCTCGTTCCTTTTCTTATACTCCCCTTCTGTTATCTCTCCAAACTCGTAAAGCAGCCGGTTCTCCTTCATCGCATTGTTTATTTTCTCAGGGTCATACATCTCTGCATAAGCATAATCTCTTATTTGCTCGAGCAACCATATCATATCAAACGGGGGGATTGAAATCCCAAGCATCCGCAGAAATATATCGTCAATTATAAAAGGCATTTTTATTTTCCACCTTTTCGTCCTAATATCCTTACGTCAACGAAATTATAAGGCGCCCACGGACCACTATACTGGATTTTAAATGATTCGTATTTATTACAAAGGGGTTCAATTGCTTCTGAGAACGCCTCTATCTTATCCCTGTCAACTAAGAAAGCCATATTCAATGCCAGGCGGTCACTGAACAAATCCAATTTCTTTAAAGACGCAAATTTACCATCAAGTGTTTTAAGTAAGTCTGATTCAAATTCCTTGACTAACTCACTTCTGCTTTTTTCAATTTTTTCCCGTGCTTCTTTTGTGATAACAGCCTTAATTCCGAGCTCTACTTTTTTATACACCGTTTCGTAAGCTTTTCTTAATGCCTTCCTCGCTTTGCTCATGGTTACAAGCAGTGTTCGCTTATCCTTAAAGACCATGTTAAAAGCAACTGGCAGCACCGTATCCTCGTGGTCTAATATCCTCCTGACAATCTCCTCATGCTCTTTCACATTTTCATCCCGCATGTCGTATTCCTTCATTGGAGAATCACTCACAACCGCTGCGAATTCCTTATATGGAATGGTATAAACTCCTCCTGTATCCTCTATTCCCAGGTCACCAAAACTCCTCATCTCTCTATCTGATTTTATCACGCAGTAAACATATTTCCCTTCCTCTCTTTTTCTTACTACCTCCTCTTTCTCTTCTTCTGCCTTTTCTCTTACTTCTTCTTTTATTAATTCTTCATACCTTTTCCGCACCTCTTCAAATTCCACTGCGTGCTCTGCAAGGATACAAAGATACCTACCTTCGAGAAAACCCCCTTCCGGTGCCCTTAGCAAAAAGGGCTTATTCCCCTCTGCTCCGCCTCTGCCAATTATCCTTATTTCTTTGAGGTGCTTGATTCCTCTATTCTTGCACGCTTCATTTATCTCCTTCAGCTTTTTTAAATCGGTTTCAGAGATGAAGAAGTATCTTCCGGGATGCTTTCTTATCGGAAAAGGCTTTCCATCCTTTCCGATGAAGTTAATATTAATCCCTTCCATATTTTCCCCTCACCTGCTTTCTGAACCCATAAATCCTTTATTCCTTTAATAATGTCTCTATTCTTGCAAATGTATCGCTGATATTAAAGAGGATGCTAATAAGCGTAGCAAAAAACATTGCTATTCCTATGCTTATATCTATTGTAATAAGAGAATCTAAAGAAGGAGAACCCGTGAGAACCGAATACCACAGGATGCCAATGGATATTATTGCAATAGCCCATATTGCTATGACCAATATAACCTTCTTGGTATTCATTTTATATCCTTTTTGGCTCTCTTAATATATAAGTTTTGGTTATGTTAAATCTTGATATAAAAGGGTGACATTGTTTAGTTCTAAAAAATTCCAACCCCAATTCAGGTTTTTCCACCCCTTTTAACCTCTCTCACATAAAATCCTAAGGAAAAGATCGCAAGAATTTGTTTAAAATATTATTCGATTGGATATGCTCACTCAGAATATCTTTCACCGTCTGTTCGTCTTTTGGCTTGTATATTTTCTTCTTGTATCTCCTTCTTATCCCATATTCGCATTCTAAAAGACCTTTTCCCTCTAAATCATGCAAAAGGGGATATATTGTTCCGGTGCTTAGCGAGACATTAAAACTCTTTTGAATACATTTTATTATATCAGTGCCACACATTTTCTTCTTTAAGATCAGTGCCAGTACAATCATGTCTAAATAATTCTTCACAAATCGCACCATATATTTCTCCGCAATGTTATTTGCGGTTTGTAATAGTATAGATGAAGGCATGCCTACATCGCTGTCATCAGTGGTTAAAATTATCTTATCGTGATATTTCATTAGTGTTTTACTCATTTCCGGCTTTAGCTCCTCGAGGTTATAACTACATAATATGTTATATGCACCGGGGTCTGTCTCACATAAATCATTTAAATAATTTTCCCTCTTGACATAATCAGTATATCTTCTGTAAAGAGTTTCTCTCCCTATAACTCTATGTTGTTGTTCTTCTTCTTCTTCTTCAATAGAGTAACCACCAAAGGTAGAAACATCTATGACTACTCTTGCTTTACTATGTGTGCTGAGCTTCCCCATCTCCTCTGGACGATACGTAACAATATCAACTTTTAAATTTTCTATTTCTAACTCCTCTTTCACCAACTCCTCTTCCGCCGTCACGTAAATAACCTTTTCTCTTTCGGATGCGGAGGCAATGAAAGGCATCTGAACTGCATATTTGTTTATGTTTGAAGCATACAGGTGTAATAAATGCCCTAAGTTTTTCCCCCCATCACCAGAGAAAATAGCGTCGAAGTTCTTCATTTTTCTACTCCGCTTAAATTATAGTTGAGTTCGATGTATAAAAAACATATGTACTTCACCTCTGTAAAAAGCATATGCTTTACACATGGGAAAAATACTGTGAAAAAGGATTTATATCAAATCCCGCTATAATCGAAATCCTTTTGAATGTAGACTTCTTATCCAAAGTTTGAAATTAAAGAAAAGGAGGTGATGTAGATTATGGTGACAATAAGAGAAAAAAAAGAATTGATGGCTAAGTATGCAGAAGATTTTCGTGAAGCCGTTAAGGAGAAAGAAGAGAATACCAATAGATATATAAAAGAGTTTTATGGGTAGTCTGATAGGGGTATAGCGAGGTGTGAAAAAATGGTTACACGAGAAGCAAAAAGTGGAGGAAGGCTGGTAGTGGAATTGGATGATTCAACGTATAGAGCGATAGCAGGTAAGATACTCAGTCTCTTACCTCCTCATGTGTATGTTTCACCTGAAAGAACAACAAGTGAGGCGGGTAAAAAAGTGGTCAGGCTGTGGAGCAGATACCCGGGAGCTGCGAAAAAAGCAGTTCAAAAGGCATTGGGTGAATT
>JASEFB010000069.1 GCA_030019325.1 archaeon
ATATTGGATAAAATAAATATACCTATTACGTAAAATGTGCGGAGTTACGGTTTAATTCTACTCAGTTTCATAATCAGCACTATCGCTAACAAACCTCACAGTTTTTGCACAAAATAGGTTCTTGGTATTTTTGCAGCAGAAAGTACTGCGCAGCTTTTACGCCCCTTTCTCGCTTTTTTAGGTATCTTCCCTTCACCTTCATCTTTTTTAGATACCTGCTTTTTCTCACTCATTGCTTTCTCCAATTCTATTTCATCAGCAATACTTCACTTTTAGGGGCTTTTCACAAAAAACTTTCAGGAAATTAAAATAGATTTATAAATGTTGTAATTTTTGTATGAAGCTTATTCATCCTATGCGATTAATTGTTAAGGATGACGTTGATAGAATGGTTTATCAGTATTACTCGTAGGACATACAGTTGATTGAAGGAACAGAAAAAAAATAATAAGTTAAATCTGATTAAATAAAGAGGAGGCGGAAAGAAGAATGAGGTACAAAACGGGACTCTTTGATATGGATGGCACGCTCATTGAATCGTCACAAGCGATTGTGAACTCGATTAAGGAAGCAGCAAGAATAACTGGCTTGGGAATCCCAGGAGATAACGAGATAAAGGGAATAATCCACTTGCCCAGCAATCTCTCTTTCAAGGTATTATACCCAGATACAGAAGTAGAAGATTTCGATTCAGTCTTCCTCCATTTAATGAGGAGTAAATTTAAAAATATGATAAAAGAAGTTCCAGGGGCGAAGATGACACTTGAATTACTGAGGGAGAAGGGAATAAAAATAGGGATTGTGACCACAAAGGATAAAGTATCGGCAGAAGAAACGATTAGGAATTATCATTTCCCTTGCGATGTGCTGCTCACCTTTGAGGATACAGAAAGAACAAGACCTGATCCTGAACCGTTACTGAAAGCGATAAAATTACTCAATTCCAAACCTTCTCAAACGTTCTATTGTGGCGATACCCCACCGGATATAATTCAAGGGAGAAGGGCGGGAGTAAAAACAATTGGCTTAACTACGGGATTATACTCAAAGGAGGAATTAGAAAAGGAAAATCCAGATTTTATCTTTGATAAAATTGAAGAAGTCTTAACTATTCTATAATAAGAGAGCCAATTTTACCATACGCACTATTGCACTGGAAAGATACCCAAAAGATTTATCTGCCCAAAATTTTTTATTAACTTTGTATAAGGAGATAATTTGAGGTAAAGAATCAGATCTTAACAGAAAGACAATTTGCCTGCAATCGCTCAGAAAATGAGGATAGCATTGTTCAGTTGGGAATCCATGCATTCAATTGCGGTAGGAGGTGTAGCACCTCATGTCACTGAGCTTGCCGCAGCGCTTCAAAGAGCGGGGAATGAAGTGCATGTCTTCACGAGGATGGGGCAGGGGCAGATTCATTACGAGGTGATAGACGGGGTGCATTACCACCGCTGCCCGTTCGATTTGAATCCCAATTTTATCGCTGAGATGAACAACATGTGCCGCTCCTTCGCGTACCACTTCTTCCAGACTGAGAACGTATCAGGCACTTTTGATATCATTCATGGGCACGACTGGATGACGGCAAATGCACTCGCCGAGATACGGAATGCCCGGAATAAGAGAACGGTTTTTACGCTTCACTCAACCGAGTATGGAAGATGCGGGAACACGTTTTACGAAGGGCAATCGAGAGAGATAAGAAACTTAGAATGGTATGGCGGATTCGTCGCTGATAAAGTAATAACCACGTCAGAAACAATAAAGAAGGAAGTGAAGTGGATATACAACTTCGAGGACAGGAAATTAGCACTGATACCGAATGGGGTCTCGGTACAGAAGTTTAGCGGGTTTATTGACTCGTGGAGCGTGAAGAGATGGCATAACGTCGGCGTTTGGGACCCCGTATGCCTATTCGTCGGGAGGATGGTCGTCCAGAAAGGAGCGGATTTGCTCTTAGAGGCAGTTCCTTCGATTTTAGCGGAATTCGCCAATGCGAAGTTCTTTTTTATCGGTGACGGGTACATGAGAAGCGGGTTGGAACATAGAGCCTGGCAGCTCGGTGTTCAGCATGCATGCAGATTCCTCGGTTATGTTTTGGAAGGCGACCTCATAAACTTCTACAAGGCATGTGATATGGTCTGCATACCTTCAAGGAACGAGCCGTTTGGAATCGTTGCGTTGGAGGCATGGGCTGCTGGTAAGCCAATCGTGGTAACGCATAACGGCTTTGATTACGTCTGGCACGATGTCAACGGGCTGAAGGTGTATGACAATCCCAATTCAATTGGTTGGGGGATAAAGAATCTATTGAGCGATTTAGAAAAGGCTAAGTGGATGGGCGTGAATGGGAGAAGAACTGCAGAGAGTTTCTCATGGGATAATATCGCACGGATGACGATGGGCGTGTACGAGGAGATTTTGAGATGAGTTGCTATAGTTATAGTTCCATTACTTGTTACAGATTAAAGATACGCAATGATAATAGTGTTGAAGAATTAGGAGGTGATAGTTCATGGCGCAAAAAAAGAAAAGGAAATGGGATTCAATAATGAGGAAATGGGCGGACGAAGTGGAAATGGAGGAAGCGAGAAAAGCAGAGATTGCCATCAGCTTGCTTACACCTGCTGGGAAGAACCCGTATTCTCTAATCAGAGGAACCGATTGTTTCCCTATAAGCAACCTTTCAGAGTTGAAGGACAGACTAGACATGTTCATGGAAAACGAAGCGGAATGGGTAGCATCCTGGATAGAATATCTGGGGGATAAAAAAACTGCGGATAAGATTAGAGAAACACCGAATGAGTTCAAGAGGATCATTAGTGCGCGATATGAAGAACTGAGTGGCTTTTAGAGCAAGGATGGGGTAAAGTAAAAAAACTCGAAACAGAAAAGGGGAGGCTATAGCGGCTTTAGGCGTGGTTGATGTGGTAGGAACAGTGGACTTAGGAGCTGTATTTGCTGACTTTCCTCGTGTTCTCGAACAAATTAAGTCTTATCCCAAAGTCAAACCATAAACCAGCACAAGAATAGAACAGAATAAGCCGAGAGGATAACAGAGCATTCAGAAGGTTTCTTCCCGAAGGTATTGGATGCATGAGTGGGAAGATTGGTGGAGAGGGAGCTGAAAGCTTTGGAAAGAGCGGTTGACCGCATAGAAAGACCTTGTGTTTATGTTCTTGAAGAGCAAATAAATACTTGGTGCCTTTTATCCCTCCTCTTCCCTTATCTCCTTTATCCGCTTCAATGCCTCAATGGCATCTTCCCGCTTCAAATCCCTTAGTTCCTCTCTCAAGAACCTCTTGAGCCGCTCTAAAACCTCTTTCTCCACCTCATCCTCTGCAACGCTCAATATTCTATCATAAACCCTCTCGGGGTAATACAGCGTTTTCGCTATGCCCACTAGCCTCTCTTTCACCTCGTTATTTATTATCCCTCTCGCTTCTGCACGGTCGAGATTGTATCGTATATTCACCAGTGGCTCAGATAACGGTTTGAGCGACTCAGGTTCGAATAACAGTGCAACTTCATCATCAGAAACCAGTTCACCGTTCTTATAAAGCTCATATATCCTGCCAACGCCCTCCATACCATAAGCGTCAAGTTCAGAGGCTCTCAAGGCACCCATACTCGATGCTCCTACCACTTTCACACCGTGCTCCAATGCATACAGTATCTCACGATGCGCTATTGCACAGGCTTGAAAGAAGACACCGTCAATCAATCCTATTATCTTCGCCCCTTCTTTGACTGCCTTGAAAATATCTCCTCGCCCTGCTGGTGGTCTATACTCAGCATCCAATATCTTCCTCGCGCTTTCGGTATCAAGACTCGGTCCCAGGAAGATGACCACGTTGCTTTCGTGCATTCCTGCATCGCCTCCCGATCCGTTCGCCATCAACCGCATACATCTCCAATCCCGGCACGATTACGCGCACCACGGGCACTCCTATCTCCGCTCTCGTCAAATCCACCACTATCACTCGTTCTAATCCTACCCCCTTTAAACGCTCCACCATGTATTGTATATCCACGAGAAAATCATTACTATCAAAAGAAGAGGAAGCCACGTGATCAAACTCTTCAAACTCAGAGGTTTCAAACCAGTGCTTGTTCATCTTATGCATCCATTCATATCCCATCATTCTTCGTACATCGGCGGTTACCGTATCCTCTCGTGCACCATGTATTTGTGTGAGTCTGCTCTGTGCAACCTCTGTAATCGCCCGCTTTATCGCAACTCCTGCATCGGTATGGGTCCCCATTCCGATGGTAAGCAGTGCGGGGTCTCGTAACATGAGGTCGTCAGAGACAGCCGCAAAAGTCGGTACACCAAGGTCGCTTGTTATATCACGTATAAGCACGGAAACATCCGCATTCAGGAAATTATCCATCAGGTTACGAATCTCTCCTCCTTCTATTTTCACATTAGGGCCAGTATTTCGTGTTATTTCGACCAGAGACCACGCATCTCGCTCGATAACTTCCGCAAGCCCGTGAAAAATTGCTTCCTCCAGCTCGTTACCCCCCGCCAACCCGTTTGTATTCGTCCGGAACAGCCTGACCCGCTCAAAACGTGAGGGTAATGGGTGGAATACCGCATTCGCAGGCACAAATATCGCTTCATCCTTTATCAAATCATATCCTTTCACCCAGGGGATAGGAACATCCTCAACATGCTTCACGTAATCCGGAAGAATCAATTCTTTCGGGTTTAAACCGTTCTCCTTCTCGCTAAGCCTTGAATAACTCTCTATTAAAAGTTCTCTGGCCCCAACTTCCGCAGAGTATCGTTCTACCGCCTCCATCATTGCAGACACTCTCGCTTCCGCTGCCGTCGTCCCTTTACCATTATATACCGATACCGCTCCTCCTTCCGCGGTGGGTCTAATGCTCGAAAATACCGGTATCCCGATCCTATCAAGTCCGGTTATATCCGCAACCCGTGTCACCCCAGCCGCGGGCATCTTTGGCTCTATTCGAGTTAACGTCTCCTCTGGAGGAACTGCACGATGCGTCCCCTTCTTATAACCCTTGATACACGACTTAAGTCTCATTCCATCAAAGATTTCTTCAATTCACTAAGAGTCCAAATCACCACAATCCTCACAAGCAGGGTTTCTCTCAACCGCAAACTCCTCCATTCTTGTATCCAATCCATCCCATATCAAAAGTCTATTGGTCAACAGCCCTCCCACGCCAACGATATATTTCACCACCTCGGTTGCTTGAATACAGCCGATAACACCACATGTAGCTCCTATTACCGGAAACGTCTCTGGTTGATGCCCTTCAGGAAATATGCACCGTAAACAAGCGGTTTCCCCGGGGATTATCGTTGTCACCTGCCCTTCAAATCCATACACTCCCCCATGAAAAAAGGGAATCTTCCTTTGTAATGCAGCCTTGTTAAGTAGGTATCTCGTTTGAAAGTTGTCCATCGCATCCACTATCAAATCAGAATCCTTGAGGATCCCAGCCATAGTATCCTCACGTATTCGCTGGGTCGTCACTACCACTTCCACCTCGGAATTCATCTGCGAGAGTTTGTCTACAAACGATTCCGCTTTTTTCTTCCCTATATCCTTCTCCCAATGCAATATCTGACGGTTCAAATTGCTCAGCTCTACCACATCATCATCAACGATCTGTATCCTACCGACACCTGCAACGGTTAAATAGACCGCGGTTACCGAACCGAGCCCGCCAGCGCCTGCGATGGTAACTGTAGCCCTTTTAAGCCTCTTCTGACCTTCCTCTCCAAAGAGCTTGAGTTGCCTCGCGTATCTCCTCAAATCGGGTTCACCAACAGGAGCAGCATCCCCGGAATCGTCTACTCTCCCTCTCCTCGAAGTACTCATAGCACTCTCCACACAATTTTTTACCATAAAATTCCTGGGGATCATCCGTTTCCGTTCCACAGAGTTCACATTTTACCATCTTTTCATCACCTCAATTTCTATTCCCAATTTATCCCGAAAGGCGCTACCGCTCTTACTTCCTTCACCTCCGGGATCTTATTTTTCAGCGTCGCTTCAACAAAATTCACCAGTGTGAATTGGCTCATCGGACATCCTGCACACGCTCCCATCAATCGCACCTTCACCACGCCGTTTTCCACGCCCACCAGTTCGATACTGCCACCTTCAAACGCTAAGAGTGGTTTAATCTCTTTCTCTATTACTTCTCTTACCTTTTCGAGCATTTTTGTCACTAACCCATTTTATGAGAACTGAGATATATAAAGGCGCTCGATTTTTATTTCGTGATGGCGGAATACCGGTGCGGATGCTTACATTTATCCACTTAAGCAATTCTCTCGCCTGCCATTGGGCCGGGCTTTAGCGAATATATCTCTGCTATTTTTATCTTAACAACTGCTTTTGGCTCAGGTCTCCCCTTCTCCTTTGCAATCTTCGCAACTTTATCGTATAAAGGGCCTCTTTCTATAATCTCAGCTTTACCCCTGAATTGGTACCCCTCCATTTTCTCACGATCCACGAAGGCGACTGCCACTTCCGGATTCTCCCTCAAGTTCCGAAGCGTTTTCTTTCCCGTACCTTCTGCGAAGATAAGAGTCTCCTCGTTTTCTAATCTCATGCTCCCCTTTGGTCCTATGTTCGGCCTCCCATTCCCATCGGCTGTCCCAACAAATGCCAGCCCTTTCCCAATTAACTCCTTCATATCCTCCGTTACTTTCACCATATCCCAGCACCACCTATTTTTACATATGCGCGGTAATTAAAGTAAAGAGTAAAGGAGGAGTTAAAAGAAATGTCTCATAATTTGCGCACCTCTGGGTTTTCATCGGTATTGAGATCATTTCTTATTACGCTCATTCTTCTTTCTACTCTCTTCCTTATCCCTATTACCAAAGCTCAAAGCTCTGTTTCTTTGTATTATTTTTATGGGGAAGACTGCCCACAATGCAGCGATATAACGATTTTAATAGAGGAACTCGAAGCGGGTTATCCAGAACTTGAAGTTCATAAGCTTGAGATATCTCACAATACAACTAACAGCGAGCTTTTTAATGCCTTCATCCAAGCTTATAATCCACCCGCAGTGGACCTACCTGCTGTTTTCATTAGCAATAAATCACTAATCGGCTATGAACTGACGAAAGAGAAGCTTGAAAATGAAATAGCGTGGTGTGTGCAGAACGAATGCCCAGATCCGCTCTCACTTATAAAAGGAAAAGAAGAAGACCAATCTCCGCTGCTGGTTATGCTAATCGGAACGGCATTAATAGAGGGTATCAACCCGTGCGGTTTTGCAGTCCTGATCGTTCTGCTTGCATCTCTCCTCCTGGTGAAATCAAAGAGAAGTGTTCTCTGTGTGGGTCTGGCATTCATCGCAAGCGTTTTTGCCACGCATTCATTCGTGGGTTTTGGTATTATGGAGTTTTACCCCGTTTCGGGCATGAGCCCCCTCATTAGGAGTATAATAATCCTCACGATCGTATCAGCGGGTATCATAAATATCCGGGATTTTTGGCGTGGTAAGGCAACCTTAGCTATCCCCTCCCCTCTCAAACCAACACTCAGAAAACTTGCCAGCTACGCATCACTACCCGGCGCTCTGCTCTTAGGATTCCTCGCTACACTGGGCGGACTTCCCTGTACTGGACCGATATACCTTACCATGCTGGATTTGATTGCTGAGACCCCCTCAAAAACAGTTTTTTATCTCTTACTCTATAACTTCTTCTACGCCTTACCCTTGTTTGTAATTCTTGCTATCATCTATAAGGGCGCATCTCCCGAGGATATTGAAGAGTGGAGGAAAGGGAAGAGAAGATACATGAAGCTCATAGCGGGTTTGGTGATGCTTGCACTGGGTACCGCCATGCTCTTCGGATTTGTTTAGAGAACTGCAATATCACGTGGCCTGAAATTTACGCTACATATCCTCCCTTTCATTTTCTGTCACAGCCACTCCGATATCCTGATCTTTTCTCCTCCCTTAGGTCTAATCCTTTTCAGCCTATCAGGGTCTTCTATTTTCCCGACGATATTGACCGCCGAAGCGGGTATTATTTTTTTCTCTGATTCGCTTAGAGGCGTCTTCCCATAAAAGATGCAAAGGGTCCTCCCTACTGGCCAATACCCTATGTCTCCTTTGTCTTGATTTTCATTTTTATTCGTTTGTTTCTTCCAGACCTTATAATTTTGCTTGGAATCAACCATAAACAAATCAAGCTGCAAATCTCTCATACCATACATAACCCTTGCATGCTTTTCGATCTATCTTAGATGGTCTTTTTATCTTTTGAGTTTGGCGATATACGTGTATAAGAACGCAGCAATAAGTGCTCCAATTACAGGGCCTATGATATACACCGGGAACTGCGTCCAGAGGTTTGGGCCGCCAAACAACGTATTCCCAACGTAGGGCCCAAAGGTTCTTGCAGGATTGAATGACGCACCAGTAATGTTTCCTGTAGTGGTTATGCCCGCACCTACAACCAGACCAATGATCAAGCCGGCAAACTGCTTTGGTGTCCGTTCGTCAACGGCCAATGCCATGATCGTGAGCATCAAAAAGAAGGTAATCACTGCCTCATTTAAAATCCCCTGCGCATAGCTTATACCTGGAAATAGTGCCGTAGCACCGCAACCTCCATCTGTTGCTGCACGTCTACCAACTATCATGACGAGTAAACTGCTTGCTAAAGTAGCACCCATCAACTGTGAGATAATATAAGGAATGACCTCTCTTCCCGGGAATCTCTTGACCGCCCATAACGCTATGGTCACCGCGGGGTTGATATGACATCCAGATATATGCCCGAAGATGTAAATTGATGCGGCAACGGCAATAGCAAATGCGAGTCCTATTGCGAGCCAATCTGCAAGACCGCCGAGAGCACCTATTCCTATGGAAAAACCAGATTGCCATGTCTCTCCTTCTGCAAGCAGAAGAGTGATAGCTGCTGCTCCAGCTCCTATATACACGAGAATGAATGTCCCTATAAGCTCTGCCAAACACTTCTTTAGAAGAGTTCGTTCCGCTTCCATAAGCTTTTCTCATGAATTTATTCAAAAAATAAAAAAGGGAAAAAATTTTTAAGGCACTATTCCACCTTTTTTCCCACATCAGGTCCCGGTGAAGTCACATAGATGGAGTCTACCTTCACAATAACCGCAGCTTTTGGGCTAAGCTCTGGCATCATCGATTTCACCATTTTAACGCCATCGTCAAAGACGCTTCCAGAAGTTTCAATTCTGGCACTACCTTTGAACTGATACCCTTTCAGAGCATCCAAATCCCAGACTGAGACCGCTACCTTAGGATTCGCCTTTATATTCTCCTCTGTCTTTTTCATAAAGACATCCATCAACAGGACTTCATCCTCGGACAAAACTTTCCCAAAAGCAATCGGCACCACATTTGGCTCTCCTTCTTTGGTAGCAGTAGCTACGGCAAAACCCTTTGATTTCCCTACTACTTCTTTCACCTCTTCTGTGATTTTTGCCATTTCTTTTTTCACCCCTTTTTGCATTTCTTTCCTCTAAAAAATAAAAAAGGAAAGATATTTTTTTCTATTTAAAATGCCTTCACACCAGCTTCTGCAACTTCTATGTCCTGAGGTACAGCTCCTCCACTGACACCGATTGCACCTACAAGCTCGTCGCTCTTCCTCAGCGGAATGCCTCCTCCAAATATTACCAATCTGCCCATGTTCGTTGCATGTATGCCAAATAGTGATTCTCTTGGCTGTGATGCTTTACCCAAATCTTCGGTCGTCATATTGAAAGCAACGGCGGTAAATGCTTTGTTAATGGCTATGTTTATGCTCCCCAACCATGCCTTGTCCATCCGTTCAAAGGCTACTAAGTTCCCTCCCACATCCACAACGGCGATGTTCATTGGCACACCAATCTCTTTTGCTTTTGCTTCGGCTCCTGCCACAACCTTCTTTGCTTCTTCCAAATTTAGTTCCATCTTACTTACCTCCACCCTCTTATGTTAGTTCCGTAACATGTCGCAAGTAAGTGTACTTGCGTGAAGATGTATAATATTCACACACTATAAAAATCTTTCTATTTGTTAAATCCCATGAATACCCTCCATCAAGTGATACTGATATCGCCTTAATTCCTCTATGGTACTCCTTATTACTGTAACACTATTGGGATTCCTTTATTTTCCCGTTATCGCTCTTTTTATCTTTCTTTCCTTTATTGAGTGTAGTACGGGAGTGCGGATACCTGATCAATATGGTTCTCAATGCACTCCCGGTATGGAGACTAATATCCTTATCATCGCCGTCTCATCCAATAAGTACCGATAAGCACTGCGGCAATTGCAAGAGCTGCTTCAAACCCCGGCTGCTCTGGGGCTGTGGTAGGAACGAGGGGATAGCCGCTTTCATTCCAAGCGGTTATTCCGCCGAGCACATTATAAACTCGTTCGAATCCCTTTTCTATAAGTATCTCACAAGCGGTAGTGCTATTACTGCCGTTTTCGCTATACACAACGATTTTCGTGCTCGTGTTTAACTCTTCTGTTCGATTGCTCAACTCTGAGATCGGGATCAAGAGTGCTCCTTTTATATGCGCTGAGTTATACTCCTCCTCGGTTCTCACGTCCAGGAAAATGAGATCTTCGGATTCGGAATCACTCAATCGCTTTGCCTCGTCAACGACGATGTCTACCGAGATTGTCTGGTTAGGCTGAGAAGTAATTGCTATAGTGTGCGTTGCCTCCACGACTTCATCGCCATAAGTTACCGAGAGATTAATGAAATATGTTCCCTGGTCTATTCCCGCACAGCGAGAGCAT